>JAJEFJ010000053.1 GCA_022820485.1 Candidatus Latescibacterota bacterium | reverse complement strand
ATAGCGTACATTGGATGGCAGACGAGTCAGAGCCAGCATCGGAGTTGCTCCCGCTTAGAGGGTGCTTTGGTCGGTACGACGCTAAGCAATATAGAGCAACTCCGGTGCTTTTTCTATCCATACCTGTCGAGTTTAAGTATTATAAGGAACAAGGTCAACTCGACAAGGCCGAAGAGCTTTATCAGAGAGCCCTTGCGAAAGCACATCAGTTACAGGCGCATGAGATGGAAGCCGATGCGTGCAGTGGCTTGGGACTTATGTACCAAGTCATGGGGCGGATGGATAAGGCGGTTGACTATCTCAATGCGGCCTTTGAGATCAATAGCCAACGCCGCGATGAGGAGCGTCTGGCCGTCAACTATAGCAATAGAGGCTTTGTCGCTCATCTCCAAGAAAAAATTGCCGAGGCGCAAGACCTGCACATACGTGCTCAGCAACTCCACGAGGCGTCGGGCAATAGGGCCTATTGGGCGGAAGAATGCGGCAACTTGGGACAGTTGGCGCTCCAACAGAACAAACCAGAGGAAGCCGAAGCCTATTTCCAGCGGGGACTGAGCGTTTGCCAAGAACTCGGCGATATGCCGGGCATTTCCGGCCACTATCAAGGCCTGGGGCTGGCCTATCTCGAACAGAATCGTTTGGCCGAGGCCGAAGCTATGCTTAAAAAAGGCATTGCGATTGAGGAGCAACTCCAGCGCGACGAGGGGTTGGCTTATCATTACAGTGTCTTGGGGGGCGTATATACCCAGATGGGTCGGTTTGCTGAGGCGGAAGACATGTACCGTCGGACGCTGGCCACCCAACAAAAATTGGGCAATAGACTGTTTGAAGCCCGCACTGTGAGCGGTCTGGGACAGGTGCTACGAGAGAAAGGCGACCTGCGAGAAGCGGCGGCGTTGTTCCAGCAGGCTAGAGGACTGTTTGACGAGATCGGGGACAACAAAAGCGGAGCGATACAGGCGGGTCTTTTGGGGGATGCCTATATGGACGTTGAAGATTTTAATGCGGCTGAGGAGGCGTATCGGCAGGCGATGCAAGCGTTCACGGAAGTATCGGACTTGGAGGCCGTGGCCGACGTTAAAGTCCGTTTGGGGAGGGCCTATGCGTTGAATCAGACTCCTTTTGATGCCTTACTTCAATGGCGGCAAGCACTGGAACTATACCGCGAATTCCAGCTAGACGACAAGGTTGAATTCGTAGGAAAACTGCTGAAGACGAGTGGCCGAATGTAGAGGACGAAACGATGTTCAACGCAATATGGTAGCGGACATTAGCTGGACTTTTTAGTCGATGAGGATTGAAGCTCAGAGGGTATCAGCATGATACGCATTAACACCTTAGATCACTGCGGCGAGACCTTAACCATCGAACTGATGGGCTATATCCACAAGAGGGAGTTCCCCATCCTGCACGACTGCCTGAAAGGGTATGCCGAGGAGGGCATAACCGAGGTGTGCATCGTGGCGAATGAGGTACGGAGCCTGCATCCGTTGCTCCAGCAAGACGTGATCGGCTTGGGGCAACTGGGATTGCGGTTGCGCTTTCAGCAGCTTCGTTTGTCCATCCGGGGAACGTTAGAATTTTGGGGATTGGAGGCATGGATTGATGATGAGTAAGATGTGTTTTTGGGTCGGCCTAGCCGTGCTGTGCGGCTCACCGGCGCTGGCCGGCGAGTGGGTGCAGGAAGGGGCCGACAGTTTCGCGGCTGGCACGTTTGACGGCGCGGAACTCGACCGCTTGGGAGGAGTGTCGCTGGCCTCCTTTCGCGGGGTCAACCTCGCGTTGGCTGCGGTCGCTTCGTCCGGGCCGAACACCTTGAGCGGTCGCCGCAGCGTCACCGACGGCAATGCCGACACCGAGTGGCGCTTTGACAACGAGGTCGAAGTGTTGGGCAAGTGGATTCGCATTGACTTGGGCGGCGACAGGGGCGTCAGCCAAGTGCGCCTCGTGCCGGGCAAGACCGTGACCCAACGGCCGCTGTTTTTCGTCAAAGGCTACCGCCTCGAAGTGGCGCGCGAGGCCACGCCCGACGATTGGGTGTTGGTGGCGCAACAGGCCGAAAACACCCGCCCGCTGGTCGATACGTCGGCCGATTCGACGTGGATTGAGACGGGTGCCGCTGGGGTGCCGCTGCCGGTGTTGGGTCGCTTTGTGCGCCTGCGGCTGACGCGGGAAGACCCGCCCAACTGGGTCTCCATCGGCGAGGTGGAAGTGTTTGGCGAGGGCTTCCGCGCCGAGGGTGCGTTTGAGTCGGCGGTGTTCGACGCCGGGCAGCCGGTCAACTTGGGGCGGGTGTGGTTTGCGGGAAAGACGCCGCCGGGCACGGCCTTGCGGGTGCAGTTCCGCACGTCGGCAGACGGGGAAATGTGGCCCGAATGGCACCGGGTGCCGGCGTGGGATTTGGCCCAAGTCGGCGCTGGCGTGGCCCTGACCGAGCCGGAGCCGGCGCGGTTTGTGCAGTATCGGGCGGTGATGGAAACGCGCGATCCGCTGCAAGCGCCGCGGCTTGAGCAGGTGAAGGTCGCGTTTGGGGAACAGCTTTTTGCCGCAGCCGTGGCCGCGGCCATTGCGCCGCTGCGGCCGGTGTTGGGCGCGGAGACTGCGTTTACGTACACCTTCGACGTGGAAATCGGCCCGGACGACCTCGGCTTGGACCGCGTGCATATTGGCCTGCCGGGCGTGGTGCAGCAGGTGCGGTTTGATGGAGTGGCGTTGCCGGAGGATGGGTATGCGGCCGGCTGGGACGATGCGGGTCTCGGCGTGGTGTTGGGCGCTGAGCATCAGGTGCGGCGGTCCGGGCGGCTCGAAGTGGAATTTGCCTCGGTGCTGTTGCAGCCGACGCTGGCGGTGCGGGCGGCGGTGGCCTTGGGGGCAGGTGCGGATTGGCAGTACGGCCGGCCGGTGGCAGAAGAGGCGTGGACGTTGGTGGGGGAAGGGGTGGTGTCTCGGGCGCTGCCGCGTGCGGGCGTGTCGGTGCGGCCCAATCCGTTCAATGCGGCGGCGGGTGCAGCCCAAATCCAGATCGACTTGGCCAAGGTGCAGCACCCGCAGGCATTGACGGTAGCTTTGTACGACTTGGCGGGGCGGCGGGTGCGGGTGCTGTGGGATGGGCTGGCGGCAGCGGGCCGCAAGCGCATAGCGTGGGATGGCCGCGACGCCAGCGGGCGGTTGGTTGCGCCCGGACATTATCTGCTGCGCGTTGCAATCGACGCGGACCGCGAGGATGTGTGGACCGGGTTGGTCGGGGTGGTGTATTGATGTAACTGACGTTACGCATCGGTAGGTGTAGGGGCGTCCCTTGTGGGCGCCCAAGCTATCTGGCGCATTCAGCCAGCGGCATCTTAAAAGGGCAACCACAAGGGTTGCCCCTACAAGGCGTAACATCAATCAGTAATGTAATAACGTAGGGGCGACCGATCGGTCGCCCCTACAATACCTAAAGGTGATACAAAAATTATGCGTACCTACTGCCAAGCCATCCTCTGGAGTGCCTTGCTGTGGTGCGGGCGTCCGCTGTGGGCCGATTTGCCCGACGCCGAGCCCTCGCGCCATTTCTTGCGCCGACCGCCCCTGAGCGCGTACACCAATTACGGCGAGGACCTGTACCGGCCCTATCGCCGCGAGATCCGCTTGGCTCCGCGCTACGACTTCATCGGCCGCTTCCTCGCCGAGGGCTTCTTAGTCTATGAGCTAGACGAGCAGCGGCCCGGCGGCAGCCGCATCCTCAAAGACCGGCTCTATCGCTCGCTCAACAACCTGATCATCGCCCACGACAGCTATGGCCCGTGGCATTGGTCCTTGACCGTGGGCGACGAGGTGCGCACCGAGTTTACGCCGTTGACGTTGCGGCAGGCCGGCTTTAATGGCTTGCGCTGGGACGTGATCTTTCCGGCTAACAAAATTACCTTGCTGACCACGCGCGGCTTTGACTCGTCGCTGTTTCCGACGCTCAACAGCTTTTCCGACCCGGTAGCCCAAGGGCGGGGGTCGCTCATCGACTTCTTGGAGCGGACCGAAGAAAATCCGGTGTACAACATCGCTGGCCACTGGCAGACCCGGGTGGGCGATGTGCTGCGCTTTGGCGCGACGTTGGTCAACCAGCATCAGGCCAATACGGCCCGCGGCAGCGAAGGCGGCTTTTTGCGCGGCAGCATTCCCTATCCGGCCATGCAGCCGCCGAGCGAGATTACCGTGCGGGTGCGCGACGACTCGCCGCAAAGCGACGAGGCCGGGGCTGTCGTGTACGACATTGTGCTCGAATTGGTAGGAGAAGGGCCGGAAGGCGAGGCCACGATCAGCAGCGATCCGGCCGACGACCGCTTTGCGCCAGGGCTGCAAGCGCAAGTGTTGGGCGGTCGGCGCGGCGATGGCTTGCGCGAGGTGCGCGGCGAGGAGGCGGTGGAATACCTGTTTGTGGTGCCGGAGGATTTTGCGCCGCGCCGGGCGCGGGTGCGGGCGTTAGTGGCCAATGATTACCGCATTGAGGTGGCGCAACAGCACCCCTTTTTCGACGCGCTGCGCAATCAGTTTACGCCGCGCAACACCTCCTTTGAGACGCGGGTGCGCGCGCCCGGGGAGGTGCGCGATTTTTCCAACCGCCGGGCCGTGGAGTTTGACCACGGCTTTACCACCGGCCAGACGCTTTTCGGCTTTGACGCCGCGGCCACGTTTGTCGGCCTGAAGGTGCGCGGCGAATACCAGCGCAACTTGCTCTACCGCAGCTTCCCGGTGCTGCGCGGCCAGCGCGACCAGTTGCGGACCGCGGCGTGGTACGTCCATGCGCTCAAGGATGTGGGCCGTTTGGAGGTGGGCGGCGAACTCTTCCGCATGGGACCGCGCTACGGCGGCGGGTACGACAGTCGGCGCGGCGGGGTGCGGCTCTACACCGACTTGGGTGGGGATAGCCGAGACCAACAGATGTTGTCCGAGTTCCCCTTAGTCGATGACAACGACGACAACGACCGCTACGCCGACGACAATTTGCGCGATTATCCCAACGGCTCGGAGACCGAGTCGGGGGTATTCCCCGGGCTAGACGAAGACAACGACAACATCCCGGACGACGACAAAAACGCCAATGGGATACCCGATTTTGAGGAGCCGTTTTTGCTGTACTACTCCGATCCGCAGGAATTTGTCTATGGCATTGACCTGAACAACAACGGCGTGATTGACGAGCGCGAAAACGACAACAAGCCCGACTATCCCTACGACCGCGACCGGCGCGGCCTGCACGGGTTTGTCGCTCTGCCGGATTGGCGCGGTCTATCGGCTGGAGTGGGCTACTATCGCCAAGAGGAAATCGCCGGGCCGGGGCAGGCCGTGTCGCGCTACGGGCGGGTGTCTTATGGCTTTGACGTGCCGCGTTGGGGAAAAGTCCAACTCGATCACGACAGCAAGCGGGTCGAGGATACGGTGCCGGATTCGGTGTATGTCTTTCGCGCCGGTGAAAACAACAACCCGGACCAGCCGCCCACGCCCGATGCCTTGCTGATGGCCGATTCGTGGGTGCATACCTCGTTTGTCGGCACCCGGCTGGCGCGGCTGGACCAACTCCACCTTGAAAACAACGCCCAGTGGATTTTGAACCGGCAGCTAGCGGCGGATGCCCGCATGCAGACCTTCACGATGGTCAACAAGGCCGACTACACGTACGAGTTGGCTCGCCTGCGCGTCCAAGCCATGATTAAGCATCTGTACAAGCACGTTACCGCGAGCGACCGGCGGCGGGCGGTGGAGTCGTGGAATCAGATCGCGCCGATCCTGCGCGTGGATTGGACGCTGACCGAGAATACCTTGGTGCAGTTTGGCCAGCAGGGGATGGGGGTGCCGTTTACGCGCACGTTGATGCCGGTGCTGGCCTTCCGTTTTATCGACCGGGTAGATCGGGAGCGCGAGCTGCGCTCGGCCAGTTCAGTGTTGATGTTCACGGTGCGCGGCACGTACATCGGCTACACCATTGTCTCTAACACCGGGATTGAGTTGCGCCACGAAGAATTCGCCGATCCGGCCGTGGCGCGGACCCGCGACGGCGGGGTGTCGCGGTTTTTTATCTCGGTCATCGCCGGATACGACCGCTAACGACAAGAGGGTGAAAGGCGAATAAAAATGGCTATTTGGCTTCCGTTGGTGATGGCCGGCTTAGTGGCCGGCAGTCAGTTGGTGACCAATCCCGAGGACTTGGGCAAGCGCTTTGCGCGGGCGCAAAAGCTGCTGGCTACTGGCGACTTTGCCGGGGCACAACGGATCTACGAGGGCGTGTTGGCCGTGCAGGATGGGGCGCTGCTGCGCGCCTCGGCCGTGCGCGTGGAGGTAGATGAGCAGTCGGTCGGCGTGCAAGCGGCCGCACGCTACCAGTTGGCCAACATGGGCCGCAAGCAGGCGCAGTTGTGGCGGGAGGAGGCCGCGTTGGCCGATTCGGTGGAGGCCGATTCGCTGAAGGGACTGGCTACGGCGTCTTTGCAGGCGGCCGCGGAGCGCTTTGCTGTGCTGCGCGATGAGGCCGGCTTTGAATTGCGCGAGACCGCGGCGTATTTGGTGGTGGAGTGCTTTTTTGAGGCCGAGGAGTACGCGCAGGCAGCGGAAGCAGGTCAGGTGTTGTTGCGCTTGTTTCCCAGCGGGCGGTACGCCGAGCGGACGCGCTATACCTTGGGCTGGGCGTGGTTTCACCAAGAAGAATACGCGCAGGCGGTGGCGGCCTTTGCCGAGTACGTGCAGGATGCGCCGACCGGGATGCGCGCCGCTCGGGCGCGGTTGCAGATGGGATTGGCGCTGGAGGAGTTGGCGCAGTATGAGGACGCGCTGGCGGCGTTTGGCAAGCTGGCCGACTCCTACGATCCGGCGAGTATGGACGACGCCGAGAAGCGGGCGGTGGCCTTGGCCGGGTTGCGCGAAGGGCAGTCGCGGCGCACGCTGGCAGCCAAAGCGTGGATCAAGCGCGGCGATATGCTCAAGGCGCTGGAACGCTACGAGGAGGCACTAAGCGCGTACAAGAAGGTCAGCCGAGATTTTCCGCAGGAGCCGCAGTTGGCCGAGCAGGCGTGGGTGCGGCAGGCCCTGTTGGCCGAGACGATGCACGGGGTGGATGCCAGCTTGGAGGTGTATCGCTATGCGGCTGAGCAGGCCGAGCGGCCGGCGTTTCGGGCGCGGATGCAGGCTGGGCTGATGAGCTTGCTGTTTGACGAGGGCCGCTACGAGGAGTCGCTGGCGGCGCATCGGCTCTACCTGACGGCCTACACGGCGTTTGCCGCCGAAGCCGGGGTGTCGGTGGACGAGGCCGTGTTCCGCCAGGCCGAGTGCCTGCGGCTGCTGGGGGAAGAGAGCGCGGTCGCTGACAGTGCCGAAGTGTGGTTTGCCGAGGCATTGGCTTTGTACGGAACGGTGGAAAACTACTTGGCGGCGGAGGCCCTGTTTTGGCAGGGGACGATCCATCAGGCGCTCGGCGACTCGACCGCGGCCTTGGCGCAGTTTGATCAGGTCGTGGCCGGGGAGGCCACCCCGGAGCTGAGCTGCCGCGCCCTGTTGGAGATTGCCCGCCTGCGCCACGAGCAGCGCGACGCGCTCTACGAGCAGATTTTGGCCCAATGTGGCGACGCCGAGGTGCGCGGGTTGGCGGCGCTGATGTTGGGCCGGCGCTACCGGCAGGCCGGGCGCGGCGAGCAAGCGCGCCAAGTGCTGGAATCCATCGCCCCGACCCAGCCCCAGTACGCGTACGCCCAGCTCGAACTGGCGCAACTGCACGTGGAGGCCGGCAAGGCCGATGCGGCGATAGCGCTGATTGCGCGGCAGCTAGCGCAGACGCCGAATGCCGAGTTGACCGCGCAGTTGGGCCTGTTGCATCAGCGGCGCGGCGAGCACGAGCAGGCCCTGCCGCTGTTGCGCGAGGCCCTGCCGCAGTTGACCGGGGCTACGGCCGCGGCCGCGCAGGTGGGGTTGGGCTGGAGCTTGTACAAGACCGGGGATTACGAGGCCGCGTGGGCGGCGTGGCAGGCCGCGTGGCAGACCGGGGCCTTGGCCGGTGATCAGCAGCGCACCCTGTTGCAGGCCATGAGCGCGTGTGCGCAGACCTTGAAGGACAGCGGGCGCATGGAACGGGTCTATCGGGCGATGGTTGCCGACGAGGCCACCCGCGTCGAGGGTTTGTTGGGGTTGGGGCAGTGGTATTTGGATCAAGGGGAGGCCGCGCAGGCGGCCGCCCAAGTGCGGCCCTTGCTGGCGCACGAGGAGCGCGCGTGGCTGCTGCTGGGGCGGGCGTTGGTGGCTCAGGACAGCTTGGCTGGGGCGCGGGCGGCCTTGGCCGAGGGGCTGGCGCGGGTAGCGGACTCGGCGCAAGCGGCCGAATTCCACTTTGAGCTGGGCAGTGTGGCCTTGGGTGAGCGCGATTACGAGGCGGCCGAACGGGCGTTTGGCGCGGCCTTGGAGCTGGCTCCGCGCCGGGGGCTTCAGGCTGCGGCCCTGTTCTACAAGGGGCACAGCCTGCAAGCGCGGGGCGAGCGGGCGGCCGCGCAGGCGGCTTTTGAGGAGTTGGTCGCAGCCTATCCCGAGCAGCCGCAGGCCCCGGAGGCCGAGTTGCTGATCGGCGAACTGTACTACGAGACGGCCGAATACGAGCGGGCACTGGCGTGGTACGAGCGGGTTCTCGACGCGTACCCAGACAGCAAGGACGCGCCCGAAGCCCTGTACGGGGCGGCGTGGTGTCAGTTGGAGTTGGAGCGCATTGAGCCGATGCGCGACCTGTTTTTGCGCTTGGTGAGCGATTATCCCCAGCACGAACGCGCTCATCAGGGGCTGATGCATCTGGGCGATTACTACTACAATGGCCACCAGTTTCTCAAGGCATCGCGGCTGTACGAGCAAGTGGTAGAGCGCTTCCCGGAGACGGCCGATGCCGTGCAAGCGCGTCAATTGCTGACCTATCTGGCCGATGCCGAGGCCGACTCGCTCTACGGCAAGGGCATGGCGCTGTACGACGAGGGCGAGCTTGAGCAGGCCATCGGGGTGTTGGAGGAGGTGATTGAGCGCTACCCCAACACGCCGAGCGAAGCGGCCGCGCGGTGCAACATTGGGGTTTCTTATTATCAGATGGACAACTGGCGGCTGGCCGCGATAGCGTACGAAGAGGCGGTCGAGGCTTTGGAAGGAAGAGAGGAAGAATGGCGCGCCTTGGAATTTGCCCGCAGCAATCGGGAACTGATCGGTCGCCTGTACTTGGGCGAGGTGGCCGCGGAATGAAAACATGGGGATGGAGTGTGCTGGCGCTGCTTTTTGCGGCAGGCTGCATTCGGTTTCCGCCGGATTTGCGCTATGCGCTGCACGTGGTGCCGCAGGAGAGCCTGCTGGAGGACGCCCGCTATTACTTCGACTCGGAGGATAGTACCACGGTCTTCGAGCAGGAGGGGTTCCGCCTCAAGCTGCGCTACTTAAGCGATCAGGCCCTAAATCGAGAATACGCCCGTTTTACCTTCCGCGAGCCGAACTTGAATCCTTTCACCTACGGACAGGACCGCGACTTGGACCAGGGTTATTCACCGCCGCGCTTTACCGTCTTTGAGATGACGGTGGTCAATCAGAGCTATCCCAAGGTGATGGTCGATCCGGCCAAGATGGTGCTGCGGACCGACCGGGGCGGCGAATACACATACTGGGGCGTGCTCAAGCGCGACGCGGACCACAGCTTTGAGCGTTACTACATGGAGCGGCGCGGCAAAGGTGGCAATGAAGATTACTACTATCAGGAGCGCATGGGCTTGGTGCGCGAGGCGTTGTTTAGGCGGCACACCTTTGTGTTTAAGGGGGACGACTATACCGGCAAGGTGGTCTTTGCGCCGCTGCACGCCGAGGTGCGAGCGATTACCGTCGAGGTGGAGGATATGGTCTTGCGGGTCGATGCCTTTGACCGCCCCAAGGAGGTGACGAGCGCGTCGTTTGTGTTTGCGGTAGCGCATGAGGTTGCCCCGGTGCCGCCAGTAGAGGAGGCGCAGGCTCTCCGGTAGGGCCGGATTTAAGAGGATGAGATAGTTTCTGGAAGTGCTTTGGGCACAGGTGCGTGCGAGTGCGTATATTTTTGTTCCAAGCAAGGAGCGCCCGCCACCCGTGATCCTAACCCTGCCAACCGATAAGCTGACGCCGCGCACAGCCGACGAATTCCTCGTAGCATTTCTCGACTACGCACACGGAGCCGTGCCTGGGCAGCCTTTGGAGGTCGATTTGCGGCCCCTGCACTTCATTGACCCATACGGCTTGGTGACCTTGTGCTTGATGGCGCGTTATGGGGACGGGCTCTCGTCGCGGGTCGTTTTTCATCTGCCCGAAGCCTTCGCCTTGCGAACTTATTTGGGACGAGTGCGGTTCGCTGCGGCCGTAGATGGGGTTGAACTGGTTGGGCCGGCGCTCATTGTGGATCAGGAGCGGGAAAAGGAAGAGAGCGAGGCCCTGCTAGAAATCACGCGGATTGAGGAGCGGGTGGATATCGAGACTGTGTTGGGCAAGATCGGCCAGCGCGTAGAGGCGATTCTGGCCGAGGAATTGCGCTACACCGAGGTGGAGATCAACCAGTTCAAAAACGTCGTCGCCGAGTTGTGCCACAACATTCTCGACCACAGCGAGAATTGGGGCTACCTGACGGCCCAGCGCTACTTGGACTCGCGGGTGGGAAAAAAATACGTGGTCATTGGGGTAGGGGATCTTGGGATCGGGATCAAGAAGAGTCTGTCGATGCGTTATGACGCGGCGGATTGGTCACACGGCACGGCCATACTCAACTCGTTGCAGAAGCACTTTTCCCGCGACGAAACTCGCGGCCTCGGGCTGTATATCGTCAACCAGATTTGCAATCGCTACAACGGCTCGTTGCACATCCGCTCGGGAGATACGCGGGTCTATATTCGCGGTCGGCGGCACTGGGAACACGCTTCGGTCCACTTTCCCGGCACCCAAATTGCCATTGCGCTCTACCAGCGCGAAGGAGGCGAGTAGGCGATGTTCGGTCAGCATCACAAGCCCCCCAAACCGCCCCGCTACGAGCCTTGGTTGCTGTTGCTGCTGGCGGTGGTCATCGCCAGCCTCGGCGTGGTAGCATACGTGGCGGTGAGCTTTTTATTTCCGCACTAACCCCATCATATTGGTATTCGTCTAATTCCGCATCGCTCATTTTGTGGTAGAAATGGCTTGACAGTCGGGAAATATCCGCGTAAGTTTCGTTAATTGAATACAGTTAAGCTATTTTTTAACTACGGGAAAGGCGCGGCTCATGGATACAGCCGTTGAAGAGCGCGTACAGCAGCAGGCCATACACCAAGCTCCCGCATACCTGTTTGCCGGTGAACAGGGTATCCTCAGCGGGCGGCCCCGAGGGGCCGAGTTGCTCGAAGAATTGATGCAGCACCTGCTCAGCGGTCCGACCGACGCGGCCACGCCGCTCGATTTCTCGCACGTTTCGTTTATAGATGTCTCGTGCGCCGACGAGATGCTCAACAAGCTGCTCTTGCGCCTGACCAGTGGGGAGATAGGGCATCGCTACGTCTATATCGCCGAGGCCAATGTTTCGGTGCGCGAGACCATCGCGGCCGTATTGCAGCTCCGCGAGTTGGCCGCGCTATACAAAGACGGCGAGCGCGTCGAGGTGCTCGGAGTGCTCAAGACGCCGATGCGCGAGGTGCTCGACGTGCTGCTGGCGCATAAGTGCGCGACCTCGGCCGAGATCTCGGACGCGCTCGGCAAAAACATCAACATCGTCTGCAATCGCCTCAATGCCCTGCAACGCCTCGGGTTGGTATGCCGCCTGCGCGATGGGTCGGTCGCCGGCGGCGGGCGGCAATTCTACTATGTCTCGATTGTCTAAATACTCCTTGGGAGTGGCCCTAGTGGTCGCCTTGGTTTTAGGAGCCGTGGCGGCCAAGCTGCGCAGCGCCTCCACCTTCGTCGTCGAGGCCAGCGTGGAAAACTTTCGCGACGCGCCCAAGGGTGCCAAGCTGGGCACGTTGCTGGCTGGCACGGAAATCGAATCCATCGGCGAGGAGGGCCAATGGGTGCGCTTCCGCGTCGAAGGCTGGGTCTGGGGGCCTTCCTTGGAAGGTTATGTCTCCGAGGAAGACCGCGACGAGTGGGAGGAGGAGCCGATCCCACCGCTCCAAGACGAACGCCCCCGGATCAAGGAACTAGTCAACGACCGCTATGGAGTGTTCTACGGGGTTGGGCTGGACGAGGATGTCGGCCGGCTGTGGCTGCGGTTTCGCGTCCGCGACATCGAGCGCGAGGCGTGGGAGCAGCGCGCATTTGCCGTGCAGCGCGGCGCGGCCGAGCTATTGCAGGGCCGCGTCGAATTCAGCGAAATCCGCATTGAGACCAACCGGCCCGACGGCAGCGGCGAGGTGGGCCAGTACGTCGCCGCGACTGCGGCTGCCGACTTGGCTAGCGCTGGCGAAGATTGGGCGGCGTGGCGGCAGCACACGCGCTTTTCGATTGATGGGGGCGAAACGTGGGAAGAGGCCGAATAAATGCGCGCATCGCGACGGGGCCGATCCAAGGTTGCCCGCAAGGCTAATGCCATGTTGGATCTGTATTCGGTAAAGACCCAAATAGATGGCATGGTGGCCGACGAGCGCCGCGTGCAAGAGGACTTTCGCGCCAAGCTCGAATTGGCTTTGGCCGAGTACCGGCGCTGGCTGCCCGAGTGGGAGGGTTTGGCGCGCAAGATCGACGCGAGCCGCACCTCTTGGCTGTTGCCCGGCTTGGGCGAGGGCCTCGGCGGCGGGATTGACTCGCCCGCCCGCCCGAGCACCATCAGCATCGCCGCCACGGACGGATCGCAAATTTTTCCCGACCGCCACGAAATTTCGGCCTGTTTTCTGATCAATATCGGCTACATCCTGCTGCACTACGGCACGGGCGAGAAGCCGCTGATGAGCAGCAAGCCGCGGCTCTACTACCGCGAGGAGGAAATCTACGAGGAATGGGGTGGGGCGCGGATCTTCGTCAATCGCGAGCTCGTCGGCTTCAAGCGCGGCCTCATGGAGTTTACCGAATTGGCCGATTTGGCGTTGGCAGCCCACGCCGAGGGGCACCGGACGCTGGCGCTGGCCGATGGCACGCTGATTTTGTGGAACTTGGAGGGCAAGCCGCAGGACTTCCGCGCCGCGCACCTAGAGGCCACTATAGCGGCGCTGGACGAGTTGCACGCGGCGCGGGTGCCGGTAGCTGGGTACATTAGCCAGCCGGGGAGCCAAGAATTGATCAACGCCCTCAAGCTGGGACTGTGCCCGCTGGCTGCGGCCGACTGCGACCGCTGCCCCTATCAGGAAGAAAATCAACTCCACTTTAGCCGCGAAGAAATCGACACGCTGAACGGGGATTTGTGGCAGGGTCGCGGCTTGCCCTGTAGCCCCATTGAAGGGCTGAGCGACGCGGTCTTGGTGCGGCGCGTACTGCGCCCCGGGCAACGCACGCCGCTCTACCGCAGTGCATCCAAAATCCTCGCCGAGTACGGGCCGCATCACATCTACTACTTTTACCTGCACGTGGGCACCGAGATCGGCCGGGTCGAAGTCCCGGAATGGGTAGCGACCGATCGCGAGTTGCTCGACTTGGTCCACGCCTGTTTGTACGACCAAGCCGAAAAGGGCCAGGGCTATCCGGTCGCCTTGGCCGAGGCGCACGAGCGCGCCGTAGTACGCAGTGCAGATCGCGAGACTTTCTATCGCTTTTTGCGCGACACCTTTGTCAAAAACGACCTGCAAACCCACTTGTCGACTAAGAGCTTCAAGAAGCGCTACACCGGGATTTAGGGGAGGCCCATCGTGGAGACTATCAAAGAGCGCGAGCAAAGCCCGCTGAGCCGCTTTCGGTCTGAGGCTCTGCCGTTGCCCGACGACACTGAGGTCGAGCGGACTCACGTGGGCGAAGTGGTCGAGAGCAGCACCACCGAGTTGATCGCCCAAGCGCGCGAGCTACACGGCGCGCCCTCCTTTGGCCAGTTCGTCCGCGTGGAAGCTGATATGCCGGTAGTCGGCATTGTATTCAACGTCTTCACGCACTCCATCGAGCCGAATCGCCGGCCCACGGCTTATGGCAAGACCGAAGAGGAACTGCGCCTAGAGCAGCCGCAAATTTTTGAGTTGTTGCGCACTGAGTTCCAAGCCCTCGTCATCGGCTACTTGGACGGCGATGAGGCCGTGCAAATTCTGCCGCCGCAGCCAGCGCGCATCCACAGTTTTGCGTACTTGTGCTCCGACGAGCACGTGCGGGCCTTCACGCGCAGCGACGACTATCTGCGCAGCATCCTCAACACGTCCAAAATACCCACTGACGAGCTGGTGATCGCGGTGTTGCGCCACACGGTGCGCGCCCACGCGCACGCGCCGTCCTATCTGGTGCAGATGGGCAAGGAGCTGTCTCGGCTGCTCAGCGACGACTACGACCGGCTCAGCTCGATTATCCGACGGGTGGTCAACTGACGATGGCAAAATACGCGCGCAACGGAGTGCCAGCCGCGGGCGGTCGCGGCAAGCAAATCGGGGTTATTACCAAAGGCTCGCTGGTCGAGGGGCTGGAGATGAAGCTGGACCCCGAGCAGAATGTCGAGGACATGAAGGCCGGCAAGTTCGTGGTCATCGAAGGCGACAAAAACGACTTCTTCTCCATGGTCACCGACATGCGCCTCGACGCCAACAACCAAGAAGTTCTCCTGCATCCGCCGGGCCAAGAAGACGCGCTTCTGCGCCAAGTGCTCGCTGGCACCAGCACGTACAACATCGTCTCGCTGCGGCCCATGCTGATGATGCCCAAGGACGCCGGGGCCGACGAAGGCCCGCGCCCGGTCAAGGCCATTCCGAGCCACTTCTCCGAGGTGCAAGAGGCCATGGCCGACGACGTAGCCAAGATATTCGGCTGCGAGGGCGACGCCGAGGGCCGCTACTTCAGCATTGGCAATCCGCTCGACATGGATACGCAGGTCTGCCTCGACATGATTCGCTTTGCCGAGCGCTCCAACGGCATCTTCGGCAAGACCGGCACGGGCAAATCCTTCCTGACGCGGCTGGCGCTGTGCGGGCTGATTCACTACGACAAGGCCGTCAACCTGATCTTCGACATGCACAACGAGTACGGGTTCAAGGCCATGAAGGAAAACGGCTCCTCCACGACGTTCGTCAAGGGCCTCAAGCAGCTTTTCGGTGAGCGGGTGGCGATTTTCTCCTTAGACCCGCAATCGACTCGCGCCCGTGGCGTGCAGCCGGATCACGAGGTCTATATCTCCTACGACCAGATCACCGTCGAAGATATTGCCCCATTGCAAGACGAGTTGAAGCTCAACCCCACGGCCGTGGAGTCGGCCTACTTGGTGTACGCGATTTACAAGGAGCGCTGGCTGAGCACGCTCTTGAAGTTGGAAGGCCCGGATGTGGAGGAATTCGCCCGCGAGATCGGCGCGCACGCCGGGTCTTTAGTGGCCCTGCATCGCAAGCTCAAGCGGCTGGAAAACTTTCCCTTCATGGTCTCCAAGCTACGGGACGGCGACGTGGTGGACCGCATCATGGAATACCTCGACAAGGGGATCAACGTGGTGTTGGAGTTCGGGCAACAGACGAGTATGTTGTGCTATTTGCTGGTGGCCAACATCATTGCGCGGCGCATCCACGAGATGTACGTCAAAAAGAGCGAGCGCTTCTACGCCACTCAGCGCCCGGAAGATCAGCCGCGTCAGCTCATGATCACCATTGAGGAGGCGCACAAATTCCTCAACCCCATGGCGGCCAAGCAGACCATCTTCGGCACCATTGCCCGCGAAATGCGCAAGTACTATGTCTCGCTGTTGGTAGTAGATCAGCGGCCGTCGAGCATTGACGACGAAGTGCTCTCGCAGATCGGTACGCGCATCACGGCCCTGCTCAACGACGAAAAGGACATTCAGGCAGTACTCACCGGCGTCAGCGGCACTGAAGGGCTGCGTAGCGTGCTGGCCAGCCTCGACTCCAAGCAGCAGGCCCTGATCATCGGCCACGCCGTGCCCATGCCGGTAGTGATCAAGACCCGCGACTACGATGCCGAGTTCTACAGTGCGATGGGCTGTATGGACGACCTGCCAGCCGAGGAGCGGCGGGAAAAGGTGGAGCGGGATGTGGCGGCGTTGTTTGGGGAATAGGGGAGCTTACTTGAGCAACAGCGTCCCGATGGTAGAAATCCAACTGGCCAAGACGACGCCGAGCGTCCAGTGAAATTTGGTGTTCATTTCCTTGCGCAGTTCCGCAAACCCGGTGTGCATTTCTTGGCGTAGCTGATTGGTTCGGGCGTCGATTTTTTGGTCTGCGGCTTCGAATTTGGTGTTCATTTCTTCGCGCAGTTCCGCAAACCCAGTGTTCATTTCTTGTCGTAGTCCCGCAAATCCGGCGTTAAATTCTTGTCGTAGTTGGTTGGTTTGGGCATCGATCTTTTGGTCTGAGGTATCGAATCGGTCGTCAATCTTCTGGTCTGTCCCATCGGCTCTGGCGTTTATTTCTTGGCGCAGTTGGTTGGATCTTTGATCTAGGGTGCGTAGGTCATCTTCGATAAGGGTCAGGCGGCGATCGACTTGCAGTAAGACGTCGCGCGTCGTCAGCTCAGCAGGGGTTTGGATTTGTTCTGTAGGCATGAGTCTGGACCTTATTGCTCATTAAGGGTTAAAATACGCTCAAAAATTGAGTATGCAAAATTGGGGCCACCGGCGTTACAAAGGGAAGCCGGTGGCCGATATGGTCAGTTCATGTAGCGTTTTCCAGACTTTGTGTTTCCTTTAGGCCCCATTCACCCACCCTTAGATTGAACGCATTATACCCCTAGGCGGCAGGCACCACGGGCCGCTCGACGTATTCGACGTAGAGGCGCTCCAAGTCGGTTTGTTGGAATTCGTCGCGGGTGAGCGTCTTGACGAGGTGGCCCTCGACCATGATGCCGAGCCGGTCGGCGATCACGCGGGCGCGGAATACGTCGTGCGTGGTCATCCAAATGGCCTTGCCCTCGTTGCGTAGCTCGTCCAACAGCTCCAAAAACTCGGCCCCAGATTTGGGATCGAGACCCGATGTCGGCTCGTCGAGCAACACGATGCGGGCGTCCTTGGCGATGGCAATGGCAATGCCCAGCTTCTGGCGCATCCCCTTAGAGAACTCCTTGACCCGCCGATCAAACGCCTCTTGTTGCAGGCCGACGCGCGCCATGATCGCGTCGTAGTGCGCGGACTCTTGGGGCGGTTGGCCGCTCAAGCGGGTGAAGAAGTCCAAGTTCTGCCGGGCGCTAAAGTTGCCATAGAGCATGACGTTTTCCGAGACATAAGCCACGTGCTTTTTGGCCTCTAAGGGCTGCTCGGTGATGTCGATGCCGCACAGCTTGACCGTCCCTTTAGTGGGTTCGGTAAAGCCCAACGCGACCATCAAGGTCGTGGTCTTGCCGGCGCCGTTGGCCCCGAGCATGGTGAAGATCTCGCCGCCTTCGATGGTCAGGTTGAGGTCGGTGACGGCTTTGACGTCACCGTAGTGCTTGGAAAGTCCGATGATCTCCAACATGATGCGTTCCTTTCTCAAGGTGTTTTGTAAAACTCGCTGTTGAGCGCACGGCCGAGTATCCGCCGCAGCTCTTCCGCCGCGAGGATGTAGGCCAAGCGCTCGGCAAAATAGCTCTGCTCGGCGAAGTTGACGGCGACCCGCTGGCGGCGGATGTCGTCGAAGTTGAGGTTGCCCATCGCGTTTTCAAACAGCTCTTCGACCGTGTCCAAACGCTGGCGGGCTACATCGGCGCGGCGGCGCAGAATCTGGGTGTTTTCCCGTCGGCTTTTCAGGTCGTAAAAGGCTTCGACCACTTCGAGTTCAATCAAGTTGCGGGTTTCGTTGCGATCTTGGCGCAGTTCGCGGAGCCGCGCCCGCTCCTCGGCTCCCTGCGCCAACCGGCGGCCGCCTTGGAACAGGGGCAGCGACACGTTGGCCATTACGCGCCAGCCTTCGCCCGTGTCCAGCGCGGGATCCAAGCCTTGGCTGGACAGCGAGCGGCGACCGGATCCCACCAGCTTCCACGTTTGGCCGTTGCCGCTCCAGTTCAAGCCGAGGTCGGTGTCTTGGACCTCCTTGGTCAGTTGCAGGCCAACGTGGGGTAGCCACTGCCAGAACACACTGCGCGCTTGGTGCTGCTGTTCGCCTATTTGCCAGACGAGTTCGGCCAGATGGGGCCGGTTGGCGCGGGCTTCCTCGATGAGGGCTGGTAGGTCCGCTTCGCTGGGGTCGAGTAGCTGTAGTTGCTCGTAGGGTGGGCCGACGATCTCGATGGCGCGGAGCGAGCGCTTGCCCACGAGGCCGATTTCGGTGAAGAGCTGCAGATGCAGGGCGCGTAGCTCGCGCTGGAGGTTGTTGATGCGCGACTGTTCCTCCAACACCTCTAGCTCGGCCTCGTTCAGTTCCACGGGCCGCGCCAAGCCAGCGTCGAGGCGCGTTTGCACTCGGTCCATTTTAGCGCGGAAGTACGCGAGCAACTCGTCGCGGCTGGCGATCTCGTCGCGCGTCAGCAACAGGCGGTAATAGGCTTGGCGCACCTTGCTATCCACGGCGATGATGGCCTCGCGGTAGCGCGCCTTTTCCGCCTGCTCCTGGTGCTTGGCGGCAAAGCGCGAGGGGGGGGTGGCTCCGTAGCGCACGATCTCTTGCTGGGCTTGCAAGAAAAGCTCGCGTTGCTCGGTCTCCGGCGCGTCGGCGAATTCACTGCGTGCGTAATCGGCGTTCAGGCCGATGGTCGGGAGTTGCTCGGCATAGTCGAGGCGGGTGCGCGCCCTCATCTGGTTCCAGCGGGCGCGCGCCGCTCCGAGCATTGGGCTGTGGTGGCCGGCTTCGCGCTGACACGTCGTTAAGTCCCACTCCTCGGCGTGGGCGACAGTCGCCATGCCGAGGAGGGCGGCTAAGATGGATCGATAAGTAGTCATCGCTTGCTCCATTGCACGGTGAAGACGGCGATGCCCAGCACGATGCTCACCAGCAAGATCACCAAGCCGGTTATGCCCCAAAACGAGCCACTGCTCTTGATGTTGATGTTGACGGTGCGCTCGACCGACTCAACCCACTGCCCCTTGTGCTGGGTGCTGGCGCTGGTCTTGACTTCGTAGCGTCCTATCTCGGCGCTGTCGATAGGCCGCACGGTCAGCTTGGCCTCTATTTCCTCACGCGGTGAGATATGGGCGATTTCCTGCGGCTCAAAGGAGACATTCCAGCCGGGCGGCGACAGGGCTTGCAGGCGGATGTCGAGCAATTCAACCGTGCCGAGGTTGCGCAAATGCCAAACGGACTGGGACTCGCCTTCGCCATTGACCGACAGGTCGAGGTTGAGGGTGGTCAGCTCCAGTTCGGCCCGACCCGTGGGCACTAGTTGCAATTGCTCGTAGCCAATGCCCATGGCTTGCAAACGCGCTGGATCGGCGGAGGCCAACACCTCGGCGTCCACGGTCTTTGGCTCGTAGGCCAGCACCGAAAAAATCAGCGGCTGATCCACCGTGAAACTCTCGTCTTGTTCGGGGACGTACACGTTAAGTATGAGCGAGTCGCTGGAGTGGTCGCGGGAAAAGCGCAGCCGCGACAGGTTGCGGCCTCCGCTCTCGAACTCATAGCGGAAGTCGTCCGGCAGGCCGTGCGCCATGAGCTGGAAGATCTTTTCGTCTTCGGCCAGCCGCTCTAGGTGTAGTTCGTACGCCACCGAATTGCCCAAAGGGCCTTCTTGGGAAAACTGCGTGGCGTACACGCGCACTATGTCGCGGGCCGAAGCCTTTTCGAGGTGAATGACGTGGTCGTCCGTGCGGTTGAGATATTGAAGCTGCACGGTGAGGTCCTCGACCTCGGGACGCTGCAAGCCAACCTCGACTTCGACTTCCTCGCCGAGAGCCAGCACCGGGATGTGGACTTGGTAGGGCTGGCCGACCATGACGTTGTCGGCGAGAATGGTAGCGAAGATGTTGTTCACCTGCAACAGGGACGCGGCGTCTTGGTCGAGACCGTTGATCTCGTAGCGCCGGCGGGCGTGATCAACCATTTGCGCCAAGTTGAGGTCTGAGTCGTTGCGCAAGGTGAGCCGGACGCGCACCTTGTCGCCCTCGACGCCGTACTTTTGGCCGTTGACGACCGTCAGATGCGTGGCGTCGGCCAGCGAGTGGAGGAAGGCGCGCTGGAGGTTTAGATCGGCTCGTTGCCGCTCTTCGCGGGCGCGCTCGTAGTCCTCGCGGACCGAGCGCAGCTCTTGGCCGGTGACCACGCCGCGCTCCTTGAGGCCGATCATCTGCTCGTGCTCGATTTCGACTTCGGCTTCGCGCGCTTTGGCCTGCTCTAG
>JAJEFJ010000071.1 GCA_022820485.1 Candidatus Latescibacterota bacterium | reverse complement strand
GTTGCCGTCGGCTTCGGGCGGCAACGGCGATTTGACGTATGAGTTGGTCGGGGAGTTGCCGGAGGGGCTGAGCTATGATGGCGCGACTCGGACGATTTCGGGTACGCTGTCGGCGGATGCGACGTATGCGGCTGAGAGCGAAGGCTATGGGTTGACGTATCAGGTGACGGATCAGGATGGCGATGGTCCTGCTGCCTTGGAGTTCACGATCGTGGTGCATGGTATGCCCAGCTTCAGTGGTCAGGTTGTGGACGACCAGTTGTACCAGGCCGGCGAGGCGGTGAGCTTAGGCTTGCCAGAGGCGGTCGGTGGGAATGGCGCGTTGACATATACCTTGGAAGGGGAGTTGCCGCCGGATTTGTCGTTTGATGGGGCGGCTCGGACGATTTCAGGTACGCTACCGGCCGATTACTTGTATGTTGCCGAGGGCTATGCGTTGACGTATCGGGTGACGGATGTGGATGGCGATACTGTGACATTGCGCTTCACGATTGCGGTGAATGGCATACCTAGCTTCGGCGATCAGGTCGTAGAAGATCAGCAGTACACGGCGGGTGATGCGGTGAGCTTAGAGTTGCCGGAGGCAGTCGGTGGGAATGTGGCGTTGACGTATTTCTTGGATGGGGAGTTGCCGCCGGGTCTGGCGTTTAATTCCACATCTCGGACGATTTCGGGTGAGTTGTCGCCTAATGTGTCATACTCTCCCGAGGCATATGCGTTGACGTATCGGGTGGCGGATGTCGATGGCGAAGAGCCGGCCCCGTTGACCTTCACGATCTCAGTAAATAGTATGCCCTTCTTCGAGGGATCTATTACGAATCAGTGGGTCCCTGAAGGGGAGGAGATGGCCCCGTTGGAGTTGCCTGCGGCTTTGGGCGGCAACGGCGAGTTGACCTATAGCTTGAGTGAGGAGAATTTGCCTCCGGGGCTGGCGTTTGATGCCGCGTCGCGGACGATTTCGGGTACGCCGGAGCTTCATGTGTCGCATCCCGCAGAGGGATATGAGTTGACGTTTCGGGTAGAAGACGAAGATGGCGATTCGGCTGAGTTGAGCTTCTTCCTGACAGTCGACGGTAATCCTACCTTTTTTGACGCGGTCATTGAGGACCGAATCTTGCGTCAGAATGAGGCGATGGATTCGTGGGAATTCCCTGCGGCTTCGGGCGGCAACGGCGACTTGACATATACTTTAGATATGAATGTGCCGGGTCTAAGCTTCGACGCTGCAGCGCGGACGCTTGCGGGCACGCCGACGCACACTGGCGTGTATCGCTTGATCTATCAGGTGGAAGACCAAGATGGCGATTCGGCTGAGTTGACCTTTCACATAACGGTAGATGGCGCGCCCAGCTTTAGCGGGGACGTGGCCAACCAGACGTACATAGATGGTGAGGCGATTGAAGACTTGGTGTTGCCCTTGGCTTCGGGCGGCAACTTGCTCTCGCTAAATCCGGACGGCGAAGTCGTGTTCGGCGAGTTGACTTATACTCTAGATAACGTGCCGCCGGGTCTGACGTTTGATCCCAACCCCATGTCGCCGATGCTTTCAGGTACACCGACGGAGGTCGGAACGTATACGTTGACGTATACGGCCCACGACTCCGACGACAATATGACTGCTGAGGACGCAGCTATCCTCAGCTTCGAGGTTCGAGTGGAAGAATCGGCTACGGACCGTTTTGCGGAACTCAACGAACAGATCTTGTCCAAGTACGCATTGGCTATTGCCGATGGAACGAATCGCGCCATCGAAAATCGCCTTGAGCATATGGACAGAGCCGGCGATGTGAATAGGTCTTTTCGCTTCGCCGCTGAGTCCACTCTCCACGACATGATCCAGTCCGGTCGGATCTTTGAGAATCGTCCGGTCAATCTAGCACAGGTTATGAATGGCTCGTCCTTTGCAGCGCCGTTTGGTTTTGGCAGAGGATGTATTCTTTGTCCCGGCAGTCCTACGTTCTGGGGCCGGGGAGATTACGGCCAAATGTCTAGCGACGACGGTTCACTGGATTGGGAGGGCAACCTAAGCCGTGCTCAGATTGGTTTGGACGCCCGGCCAGGTGCCGAAATGCTAACCGGTTTGGCTCTGTCGTGGGCCCAAGGATCGTTCGATTATACTGCCCCGTTGCTCGGCGAAGAGCGAGTCGACGGTACCTATGAGACTCGCATGTTGAGTCTGCATCCGTACGTCGGGTTCTCGCCAGGGCGGTTGGGGGTATGGTTGACGGCGGGCTTAGGGCGCGGCAACCTTGATATTGACGACGAACAGGGAACCGTAGGCCAGCAGTCGAGCGACACATCGCTGAGGACTGCAAGTGTAGGGGCTAGCGGTGACTTGCTCGCCAGTGGGCCGACTCAGTTGCGGGTCAAGGCTGCTGCTACTGTAGCACAGGTCGAAGTCGAGGGGGGAGCAGTCGAGAATGGACAAGGAAACCGGATCGCCGAACAGACGGTGAGCGCTAACCGCTTAAGGCTGGCACTTAAAGCCTCCCATGCTTACGAAGCAGGTATGGATGGGGAGGTGACACCCGAGTTAGAGGTTGCTCTACGCCAAGATGGCGGCGACGGACTGACCGGGGCCGGCGTAGAAGTTGGCGGAGGCTTGCGCTATGAGGGCGGTGGCTTCACGCTGGAAGCTATGGCGCGGAGTCTGGTAAGTGATGGCGACGACGCGGTCGAATACCAAGAATGGGGGGCACATCTGCTGCTCCAGCGCTCGGCTGGCACCAATGGTCGGGGGTTGTCGTTGCGGGTGATGCCGACCTACGGTACGCAGGCGAACAGTTTGACGCTGTGGGAGCGCAGCGTAGCCGAGGTAGCGGACCGGGGTGCTGGGAATGCGCAAGGCCAGCTCAGAGCCGAGGTCGGCTACGGTTTAGCCGCACTTGGTGGTCGGGGAGTATACACTGTATACAGCGGGATGACGCAAGCACTAGAGCGCATGCAGTTGCGCTTAGGTACGCGCTTTGAGGTGGACTCGTCGATGTCAGTGAGCCTCGAGAGTTCGCGCTGGCAGCGCATGGCGGGTGCCTCGCATGGACTTCTGTTGCGTGGGCGTCTGGTCTTTTAATTAATTCATATACATGTAGCAAAGTACACGACGCACGCTTCCGGAGCTAGGCTTTGGGAGCGTGTGTCGTGTCATGCTGTCTCTACTTTGTTTTCTCATACCACCTCACTTCCACAGCCGGACGAATACATAACTATTGTGTCCGGTCTGCCTCGTTCTGGCACCTCGATGCTGATGAAGATGTTGGCCGCGGGCGGCTTGCCGCCCTTAACAGACGGCATTCGCGGGGCCGATGCCGATAATCCCGGGGGATATTACGAGTTCGAGAAGGTTAAGCAGCTAGAAAAAGACACTACATGGCTTGAATCGGCGAAGGGTAAAGTCGTTAAGGTCATATCCCAATTGCTCGACCAATTGCCGCTTCACAAGCCGTACAAAATCGTATTCGTCCTCCGGAAAATGGACGAGATTTTGGCTTCGCAGCGGGCGATGTTAGCGCGGCGAGGGCAGCCCTCTGATCGGGTTTCCGACGTCGAGATGGCCGCCGCCTTCGGTCGGCACTTGAATGCAGTGCAACAGTGGCTGGCAGAGCACCCGCAAATGGAGGTTCTCTATGTCAACTACGCCGCTGTCTTGCGCGACCCGCTTGCCACGAGCCACGAGATCAAGACCTTTCTCGCCCGCCCCTTAGATGTGCGGCAAATGGCCAGCGTAGTAGACGAGAGCCTGTATCGCCAGCGTATATCCTGACTGCTTGCTGAGTCCTTCGCACTAACCTTACCGACCAAAGCGTATGAGTATCGCGCAGATTCGCAATTTCTCCATTATTGCCCACATTGATCACGGCAAATCAACGCTAGCGGACCGCCTGCTTGAAAAAACTGCGACCCTGACGGCCAAGCAGATGCAGGAGCAGGTCCTCGACAGCATGGATTTAGAGCGCGAGCGGGGTATTACAATCAAGGCCCACGCCGTGCGAATGCACTATCAGGCAGCCGACGATAGGATCTACCAATTCAACTTGATCGACACGCCGGGGCACGTGGATTTTACCTATGAGGTGTCGCGTAGTTTGGCCGCCTGCGAAGGGGCGATCTTGGTCGTTGATGCCACACAGGGCGTGGAAGCCCAGACCGTGAGTAATTTGCTGTTGGCGCTAAACAGCGACCTAGTCGTCATTCCGGTGCTCAATAAAATCGACATGCCCGCAGCTCAGGTCGAGGCAGTGCAGCAGCAGATGCTTGATCTACTGGGAGGGGAAGTCGAGGATATTTTGCAAATCAGCGCCAAAGAGGGGATTGGGGTTGAGGAAGTGATGGAGGCGATTGTCGATCGCATACCACCGCCGGCTGGGCGTCAGCAGGAGCCGTTGCGAGCACTGATTTTTGATTCGCTCTACGACCAGTACCGAGGTGTAATTTGCTTTATCCGAGTCGTTGATGGACGCATCCACAAGGGGCAGAAAATTCGCTTCTACTCTACTGGACGGCTCTACGAAGTCGAAGAAGTCGGCCACTTAGTCTTAAACCGAGTGCCGGCCCAAGCACTTGAGACCGGTGAAGTCGGCTATTTCATCGCTGGAATCAAAGAGCTAGCCGAGGCTCACGTCGGTGATACGGTCGTCGATGCGGAGGCGGAAGTAGAGCCGTTGCCTGGATACCAGCCGCTCAAACCTATGGTTTTCAGTGGTCTCTACCCCGTTGTCCCAGAGGAATACGAGGTGCTGCGCGACGCCTTAGAGCGGCTCAAGCTCAACGACGCCGCATTCTCCTATGAGCCGGAGACCTCGCCAGCGTTAGGCTTTGGTTTTCGTTGCGGCTTCCTCGGTCTGTTGCACATGGAGATCGTCCAAGAGCGCCTCGACCGCGAGTATCAGGTCGAGATCATCACGACCCTGCCCAATGTGCTCTACGAGATTCTGACCAAGGACGGGCAACTAATCGACGTGGACAATCCCTCTTTGTTGCCGCCTGCTACTGAGATTGACGAGGTGCGCGAGCCAATTCTCGCCGTCCAGATCTTGGTGCCGAGGGAATATATCGGTGCCGTGATGAAAATCTGCACCGAGCGGCGCGGGAGCTACCGCAATACCGAGTATCTCGACGGCAGCCGGGCTATCCTGAGCTTTGAGATGCCTTTGGCTGAAGTGGTGATTGACTTTTATGATCGCCTCAAGTCAGTGTCGCGAGGCTATGCGTCATTCGATTATGAGCATCTAGCGATGCGGGCCGGGTTACTATCTAGGCTCGACATTATGATCAATGGTGAGCCGATGGACGCGCTCTCGGTGATCATTCATCGCGACAAGGCCTATGAGTGGGGCCGGCAGCTCTGCACAAAGCTCAAGGAGCTAATTCCACGGCAGATGTTCGAGGTGGTCATCCAAGGGGCGGTAGGAAGTAAGATTATCGCTCGCGAAGTGGTCAAGCCATTCCGCAAAAATGTAACGGCCAAGTGCTACGGCGGTGATGTGACCCGCAAACGCAAATTGCTCGAAAGGCAGAAGGAAGGCAAGAAGCGCATGAAGCAGTTTGGGAAGGTGGAAATTCCCCAAGAAGCGTTTTTGGCCGCGCTCAAGATGGAAGCCTGATTTATGTGCAAGAGGCATACTGGCCGATCTTGCGTCCCCTAATCCCGAAAAAGCAAATAATGGCGTTGGGCCTCTATATCCACGTGCCGTTTTGTCCCCAACGCTGCCCTTACTGCGCCTTTGCTACGGTCGTTGGCCAAGCAGAACACCATGGTCTATATGCCGAGGCGATCTGCCGCGAAATCGAGTCTTGGGCCCATTTGTCGGGGCCGGTGGAGACCGTGTTCTTGGGCGGAGGTACCCCCAGCCAAGTTGAGCCGGCACTCATTGGGCAGATGCTCAAGGCAGCTCAGCGGTATTTGGGGCTACACCCAGACGCGGAAATTTCTATTGAAGTCAACCCTGGGACCGTTGACCGCGATAAATTCGCAAGGCTAAAGGCGCTGGGGTTCAACCGCATCAGCATTGGTGTGCAGGCTTTTCGCGATACCGATCTGCATCACTTAGGTCGGCAACATAGCGCAGCCGATGTCGAAAGGGCGTATGCAGCAGCCAGAGCGGCTGGTTTTACCAATGTGAGCTTAGACTTGGTGGCCAATGTACCTAGAGCATCGGAGGCCGATTGGCACTTTAACATCAAGCGGGCTATCGCTTTGGCCCCAGAGCACCTTTCGGTCTATAGCCTTACCATTGAAGAAGGCACGATCTTCGCCCAACGACAGCGTCAGGGGATGTTAGAACCTGTCGTGGACGACAGGCAGGCTCACACCTTGGAATGGACCGATGCGCAGTTGGTAGCGGCTGGCTACGAACACTACGAGATTTCAAATTACGCTCGGCGTGGCTACCGCTCGCGCCACAACTGGGGCTACTGGACGGGAGTTCCTTACTTAGGTGTTGGGCTCGGGGCCCATAGCTTCATCGATGGGAAGCGTTTTTGGAATACGCGAGATTTCAATGCCTATCTCGACGCTATGCACCAAGGCCGGTCACCGTGCGCAGGGGAGGAGACCATCGCCCCAGACACGGCCCGCAGGGAACGTCTGTGGCTGGGTTTGCGCACCATAGAGGGGGTTGAATTGACCGAAGAAGAGGTCGGCCGCATGCAGGGTAGTAAGCGCTTTGATGATCTGGAGAAAATTGGATACGTCGTGCTTGAAGGACAGAGATTGCGTTTGACCCGGGCGGGGTTTTTGCTAGCTGACGCCTTGAGCTTAGAACTGGACCGGATCGTGGAGGAGGGGTAATAAACGCGCTTGGATCTTACAGCAAAAGAAAAGGCCGTCCCCTAAACGGGACGGCCTTTTCAGCGTTAGTGGTGGGGGGAGCAGGATTCGAACCTACGAAGGCATAAGCCAACAGATTTACAGTCTGCCCCGTTTGACCGCTTCGGTATCCCCCCGGCGAATTTTCAGGTGCCGCTAGCTAGCGTTTTAAGCACCTGGTGCCGCGAAGGATGGCGCAGCTTGCTGAGTGCCCGCTCTTTGAGTTGGCGGATGCGCTCGCGCGTGAGATTCATCATGTCGCCGATTTCCTCGAGCGTCAGAGCTTCGTTGCCGTCGAGGCCAAAATAGAGCCTGATAATGCGCAATTCGCGCTCCTCGAGGGTTTCCAAAGCTGTTTCGAGCTGCTCCCTTGCCGATTCGCTCAGGATATCGGCATCCGGGGCTGCGGCCGTATTGTCGGCCAAGGTGTTGAGCAAGCTGCGCTCGTCGTCGTCGGTAAAGGACTCGTCGAGCGAACACACGGCGCGGGCGCTGAGGATGGTCTCTAGAACCTCTTCAGCCGGGACTTCAAGTTCAGCGGCGATTTCCTCTATGGCAGGCTCGCTGGCGCGATGTTGGCCCAATTTGCGCGAGGCTTTGGAAATATCCTTGAGCAAGCTGACCTTGTTGAGAGGAAGGCGCACGGTGCGCACGTGCTCGGCGAGGGTTTGGAGAATGGACTGGCGGATCCACCAAACCGCGTATGAAATGAACTTGTAGCCCTTGGTGCCATCGAAGCGATCGGCCGCCGTGATGAGGCCGAGATTGCCGGCGCTAATTAGGTCGGATAGAGACAACCCGCGGTTTTGGTACTTCTTGGCGACATCGACGACAAACCGCAAATTGGCACTGATCATTTCTTCGCGAGCGTTCATATCGCCATTTTTGATGCGATCGGCCAGTTCCACTTCGCGTTCTCTCGAAAGGGGCGTGGACTCAGCAATATCGTCGAAATAGAGTCTCAGGGTGTTTTCTTCGTCGTGCAGATTGTGCATAGAGCCTCTCATCTTTGACGTATAAAGGGGCTACTTTACCGTTCACCACCGCACCGAAATCTCGGTACACATGGTAAGCGTATAATAAGTATTGGCGAAACTAACTTATTATACATAAGGAGCAGCGCCGCGTCAAGTCGTTTGCAAGGCCTTAAGCAAGGCGGCGGTATTCGCCAGCCTCGTCCCAATCCATTAGGCTGCGACCGTTTAAGTCCCAGACGACTTGGCCTGCTCTCAACGTTAGCTCGCATTCGAGTTTTTGCCGGCCCTTCATGCACGCCCGGCCCGAATCGACAAAGGTAAAATCCCCTTCGTGCAGGGCAAAAGCCGCTAGATCGGCTTCGGCCCCAATGCTGAGGTGCCCTAGCTGGGGGTGCCTGATTACCTCGGCCGGTTTGTGCGTCGAGCGATAGACGACCTCTTGCAAGGGCATGCCGAGGCCGAGGAATTTGGACATAGTTATGGGCATGGTGGCGTTGGGTAGCATGCGACTGGACTTGTGGAGGTCTGTGCTGATGGTATCCGGAGGGAAGTCTTGGGCCATGGCGGGCACGGCAATGCGAAACCAGAAGGAGCCGTTGCCATGCCCAGTGTCAAAGATGATGCCGCGCTGGCGCGCTTGGCGCACGTAATCTGCGACTTTTTTGTCCGCATTGAGCAGGGGGATGTGGGCGGCGTAGAGGTGCGTATGGATGTCCCCTGGGCTCATGCGCTCGAGCAATTCTTCGTACGTGCGGGTGGGTTGGGGGGCGAAGTCGATCATGGCAATGGAATCGCTCTGTCGCGCCGCTTCGATCGCGCCACCAGCCGACTCCCAACCCGGGCCGCCGAAGTGGGCCGACTTAGCGCCGACGACGTGCTCGCGGTACTGCTCAATCGCCGCGGCGCAGAGCGCGGGATCCATTTCGCTGACGTCTTGTTCGGGAGCACCGATCATGCCAGCGCCGACGATATTGACAAAGGCCAAGACGCGGGTCTGTGCGGGATCGATGATGGTGCGCTTGAAGTCGGCCATATCCTTCCAGCCAGCGCCACCTGTATCTACCACGGTAGTTACACCGTAGGGTAGGGCGTGCTGGTCGGGGAAGAGCCAGCCTCCATATCCTCCATAGACATGGACGTGGATATCGATTAAGCCTGGAGTAACATAGAGACCGGACACATTGATAACCTTTGCCGAACTGCCCTCGATTCGGTCGGCGACCGCAGCGACTAGCCCGTCCTTAATGGCAATATCGGCTGGTCCGTTGAGGTCGTTTTTGGGATCAATGAGATGCCCTCCTTGGATGATGAGATCAAAGTCGCCGCTCATAATGGCCGTCCTTTCGCCCGTGGGTCGTGTGTTGGAAGCGAAGCGGTAGAATAACTAGCGGACCGAGGTGGGGTCAATGGCTGGGGGCGCATTGCACGGAGTGCCTTTTTGGGGCAGATTATTAAGGATAGGATGCCGACCACCAGCGGAACTTCCAACTACTCCGCGGATTCTGAAACAGCATCAAGGTAAAAAGACGCAAGCCGAGTTCGCCGCCTTAATGAATCAGAAAAAGAAGGACTTCTCATGGATATGACCAAGATCGAAGAGCTACTTAACAAACTCAAATGGACGGTTGAAAGGCACCAAAGAGATTTTGAAGAAATCCAAGAACAGATTGAAGAGGCGCTCATTCAGATTGTGCCTCAAAACGATGGAAAAAACAACGACATCGCAAGCGACAATGACTCCGATTACGCCAGAGCCGTCCAGCTTATTAAAAAATTAGTGTCTGAGCAGGTTGTCCCCGAACGAATAGTAGGAGATGAATCGGCGAGTTGGTATGGTGTTTTTCTCGATAACAAAAGAAAGACTATATGCCGTCTATATTTTAGCCAGTCTAATAAGCGAATAGGTATATATACGGGGAGGGACAACGCGGGCAGGGCTGTTCTTAACAAGCATCGCATCGAACGCGTCGAGGATATCAAGACGCACCAAGCGGCGTTGCTAGCCGCCTGCGCCCTATATGAACCAGAGAAACGACGGCGGCGGGGACATAAATCGTATGAGGTGTTGATTTTAGAGGCCTTAGTGGAGATGGACGGTCGAGGCACGGCAGATAAAGTCTGCAAACTAGTGGAGGAGAAAAGAGGGATCGGCTTCAAAAAGCACTCATGTACAGCGTGCCGTGCAAAAATGGTCAGAAAGGGCTGGCTAAAAGATAATTTAGACACGAGTACATGGGAGATCACCGACGAAGGTCTCGCTTGGCTAGCTGAGGTTGGCTAAAATGGGAGGCCATATTAACCGAATTATCGGTAGTGCGTCAGCTTGAAATCTCATCTACTTCGATGATTTTTAGGCCCAGATATCGCCTTTGGGGAGTTCATTCCACTCCAGAACACACAAACGACGAAGGAGATATAAGTGAACAAAGAATGGATATCTGTCCTTGTAGGCTTGCTGATTATAGGTGTGCCGATTTTCTGGATATTGAGCGTCTTCGAATCGCCTTGGTGGACCTATGTTTTGGTCGTTCTTATCGTTATGGGAGGAATGATGGCTGAGAAATTGTAAGCACTTCTTCCTTGGCAAGAACCGTGCTAAGGAGGCCATTTTTACCCACTTATTTCAAACTCACCCACTATCTAAAAACTGCCTTATTTAGGAGGAATATATGGCACGAACTATGAAAGTAGCCGTCACCGGGGCGGCTGGCCAAATCGGCTATGCTATATTGCCGCGTTTGGCCTCGGGCGAGGTTTTCGGTCGTGACGTCCGAATCTCGCTGCACTTGTTGGAGATCACTCCGGCACTCAAAGCGCTAGAAGGTGTAGTTATGGAACTCGACGACTGCGCCTTTCCGCTCCTCGACGACATCGTGATCACCGACCAAGCTGAAGAGGCCTTTGAGGGGATTAATTGGGGGCTGCTGATTGGCTCCAAGCCGCGCGGTCCCGGCATGGAGCGGGGCGACTTAATTCGAGAAAACGGTCCGATATTCGTCGGCCAAGGTCAGGCTCTCGCCCGGGCCGCCGCCGATGTCCGGGTTTTGGTGGTGGGCAATCCGGCCAATACCAACGGCTTGATCGCTATGAGCCACGGCCATAAGGTCGGCATCCCCCGCGACCGCTTCCATGCCATGACCCGGTTGGATCAAAACCGTGCCCAAGCTCAACTTGCCAACAAGGCCGGAGTCAAGGTCTCAGCGGTGACCAATATGGCCATCTGGGGCAACCACAGCGCCACGCAGTACCCAGATGCCGAGAATGCGCGCATTGAAGGGCGGCCAGCGCACGACGTCATAGGCCACCACGCTTGGTTGCGCGAGGAATTCATCCAAATCGTCCAGCAGCGCGGCGCGGCGGTCATCGACGCCCGTGGCTTGTCGTCGGCTGCGTCGGCTGCCAATGCTGCGCTCGACCATATCGTCAGCGTGGAGAGCGCCACGCCCGAGGGCGACTTTTTCTCGGCTGGCGTCTATTCGGACGGCAGCTACGGGATTGACGAGGGGTTGATGTTCTCCTTTCCCATTCGCAGCGACGGCCAAGGCGGCTGGGAAATCGTGCCGGGCTTGGAACTGAGTGACTTCGCCCGTGCGAAAATCAAGGCCACCGAAGACGAGCTCAAAGAGGAGCGCGCGGTCATCGCCGACCTCTTGGGCTGATATGTTCCAAGACCCCAAGCGCTACCAAGCTAAACACCACTATGTCACCGCCGCAGGTGCCGACTTGGTGGAGATCTTGGCAGCCCAAGTCGGCGAGCGCGTCCTCGACTTGGGCTGTGGCACGGGGCAACTGAGCGCCCAAATTGCCGCAGCCGGAGCCGAGGTCGTAGGCATCGACTTGTCGGCCGAGATGATCGAGGCCGCCCGCGAGCAATTCCTAGGCTTGTCTTTTGCCGTCGGTGATGCGAGGGATTTTTCCTTTACCGAGCCGTTCGATGCGGTCTTTTCCAACGCAACTCTGCACTGGGTCAAGCCGCCGGAAGAGGCCCTTGCCTGTATTGCCGCTTGTCTGGGGCAGGGGGGACGCTTTGTCGCCGAACTGGGCGGGGCGCGGAATGTGGCTACCATCAGCCGGGCGCTTATTGACCAATTGGCCGATCGGGGCTTGCATCCGCAGTCGCCTTGGTATTTTCCCCGCTTGGGAGAGTACACGCGGCTCGTGGAGCAGGCCGGACTGCGCGTTGCTTATGCCAGCCACTTTCCTCGTCCAACACTCCTAGAAGGCGAGAGCGGGTTGCGCGATTGGATGGAGATGTTCGCCAAGACGCTTACAAAGGGCGTTTCCCCGTCGATGCTCGAAGAGCTGTGGAAAGCAGTGGAGAACGCCGTACGCCCGGCATTGTACGGCGATGGGGGTTGGCACGCCGACTACTGGCGTCTGCGCGTGGTCGCCTATAAAGAGTGAATTTACGACCGCTATCTATGAAGATGCGCCACGTAATTTGGGACTGGAACGGTACCTTAGTGGACGATGCTTGGCTGTGCGTCGAGATCGTCAACGAGTTGTTAGCACGCCGGGGACTCGCCCCGACCACGCCGTGCAAATACAGGGAGGTCTTCGGGTTTCCCCTGCGGACCTACTACCAGCGCGTAGGCTTTGACTTAGAGCGCGAGGACTTTGCGGCCATGGGCGACGAGTTCAACTTTCTCTACAGCCAGCGTCTCTACGAGAGCCGATTGCGCAAGGGAGCGTGCGAAGTGCTGGACGCGCTGGGCCGCAACGGGATCGAACAATCCCTCTTATCGGCCTCCAACGAAATAGACCTTGAAGCAATGGTCGCTCACTACGGGGTGCGGTCCCACTTTGTCGCAGTCGCCGGGGTGGATAATGGCTTGGGGGAGGGGAAGATCGAGCGCGGACATCGGCACCTTGCGGAACTCAACTACCGGGCCGATGAAGTCTTGCTCGTCGGCGATACGCTGCACGATATTGAGGTGGCCGCCGCGCTCGGTGTTCATTGCGTCTTGCTGCCTTCCGGCCATCAGAGTCGGCGGCGGTTGGAATTGGGCGAATGCACCGTGGTGGATGAGCTTTTTGCCGTGGCCGCTTTGCTCGGCCTACAAGGAGATATTCATGACTGAAACGTGGCGCGGAATTATGCCGATTGTAGTGACCCCTTTTACCGAGAGTTACGCGCTCGATGAAGCGGCCTTGCAGGACTTGGTCGCCTTCAGTATTGAAGCGGGTGCCACGGGCTTGGTGGGGCCAGCCAATGCCAGCGAATTTTCGACCCTTTCCGACGAGGAACGCCGCCGCTGGATCGAGGTCGTCGTCGCTGCGGCCGCTGGCCGAGTACCCGTAGTGGCCTCCGTCACCTCGGGCCATGCCTTGCCAGCTATAGCCCTCGCTCAGTTCGCCCAAGCCGCAGGAGCCGACGGGATCATGTCCATGCCGCCGCACGTACTGCGCGTTGACCAAGAAGGTTGCTACGCCTTTTACCAGCAGTTGGCAGACGCAGTTGAAATCCCGATCTGCGTACAGAATTTCGACGCGCCGGTCGGTACACCCATGAGCGGCGAGTTGTTGGGGCGGATGTGCCGCGAGTTGGCGGGCGTCGATTACATCAAGGAAGAGACCGTTCCCGAGCCTTGGCAGGTCAGCCGCACGCTGGCGCTGGCAGGTGCGGCCTGTAAGGGCGTCTTGGGTGGCAAAGGGGGCGTCTATTTGCTCGACGAATATCGACGCGGTGCCTGCGGTAATATGCCCGGCTGTCACGTGACCGACGCTATGGCGGCGATTTGGGATGCTCTCGAATCAGGCGACGAGGCGACGGCGCGGGCGCACTTCTATCAGCTCCTGCCGCTGATGAACTACGAGCGGCTCTACGGGATTGCGATCTACAAGTGGATTTTGCAAAAGCGCGGGTTGATTCGCTCGACAGCTTGCCGGGCACCCGTGCCCATCCTAGACGACGACGCGTTGACCGAGTTGGAGATCATTTGGTCGGGTGTCGCACCGCTCTTTCGAGGGTAAAGTGACTACTTACAAACAGCGCATTGAGCGCGACGGCTTTTGCGTTATCGAGCAAGTGATTCCCGAGGCAGTAGTCGGGGATATATGCGCCGAACTAGCGGCTGTGGTCGAGCGCAATCGCCAGCATTCCGACGCCAAATTGGCCGAAATTCGCCGCCGTGGTCACCGGATCGGCACCCCGGGCGTGGCCCAGTGCAAACAAGTCATCAATCAGGTGCAATCTTTTGCTCCGTACTTAGCCGAGCGCCGGCTTCTAGAGGTAGTTGAGTCTTTTTTCGGGGCTTGGGCGCGGATTTCCTGCACGGACTGCGTGGTCAATCACCCGGGTAACGCGCGAGGCTATTGGCATGCTGATTGGCCTTACAACTCCACCAACGCCTCGCACATTCCCGCGCCGTACCCAAACGCAGTCCTGCACCTTTCGACGATATGGATGCTAACGCCGTTTGCTCCTGAGACCGGGGGGACCTTCGTGGTGCCGGGCAGTCACCGCTGGCCGCGCAATCCCGCGGCTGGGGACATGCCCGAAATGGATCAGGACGCGCCCTATCCTACCGAGTGCCAGATCGAAGGGGCGGCTGGCAGCGTCTTGGTGTACGACAGTCGCCTTTGGCACGCCGTAGCTCCCAACCAAAGCGAAAGCGATCGCGTCGCCCTTATCGTGCGCTACGCTCCTTGGTGGCTGAACCTAAACCCCACGCTCATCGGTCGGCCCGAGCACGAGGCAATGGTGGTGGAGACCGGAGGCAAAAACTACGAGATGGAGCCGATTGAGCGGGAGGTTTTTGACCGGTTGCCCGCCGCGGTCAAGCCGCTGTATCACCATTGGGTTGCTCAATCTGCCCGGCCTGATGAAGCGCACGCGCACTGACACCCAAAACGCCGAGAAAGCCCTCGGAGTCGCGGTGGTCGAAGTCGCCGATGGCCTCCATGGAAGCAGTATCCTCGCTGTAGAGTGAGTGGGGAGCGTCGCTGGCTGCGCAAAAGGCGACTTGGCCTTTGTAGAGCGAGACGGAGATGGTCCCGGTCGCCAATTGATTAAAGTGCTCGATGACCTTCCAACTCGCTTGGGTCGCCGTGTCAAACCAATAGCCTTGGTAGATTTGCTCGGCAATAAATTCGGAGACTACGGCGTAAATCCGCCGCGCACGGCGGTCGAGAATGAGCTGGAGCAAGTAATCGTAGCACTGGCCGAGCAGCTCTAGGGCTGGTGCCTCATAAACGCCGCGCGACTTGATGCCAACGAAGCGATTTTCCACCGCGTGTAAGCCAATGCCGACCCCGTGCCGCCCAGCAATGGTGTTGCTTTGCTCAATGGCTGTGACCGGATCGACGGCGTGGCCGTTGATGGCGATTGGGACGCCTTGTTCGAAGCGCACGGTAAAAGTCTCGGCGGTATCCGGGGCTTGCTGCGGAAAACAGCCCATGCCGGGCGCGATTAGGCTAGCCGCGGTGTCTAAGGCCTCGAGCTGGCCAGCTTCGTGCGTCAGCCCGAGCATATTGGCATCCGTGGAGTAGGGCTTGTCTGGAGTGGCGGTTATGGGCAGGCCGTGCCCTTGGCAGTAAGCGATCATTTCGCTGCGTCCGCCAAAGTTTTGCAAGAAATTCGGGTCGCGCCAAGGAGCGTACACCGCGATGTGCGGCGCGAGCATCTGCGCTGCTAGTTGGAAGCGGACTTGGTCGTTGCCGCGCCCAGTGCATCCGTGTGCCATCACTTGGATCCCGCGTTCTTGCATGTGGGGCAACATGCCGGCGACCGTTACGTGCCGGGCGAAGCCGGTGGTGTTCCAATAGCCGCCTTCATAGCGGGCTTGAGCTTGGACGAGTTGGATGCCGGCTTGACAAATAGCCTCTCTGCGGTCGTCGAGAATCATCTCAGCGGCTCCACAGGCTTGCATCCGGCTGCGAATGTCTTCGATGCGCTCCTCGTCGGGCTGGCCCAGATCGGCGGTATAAGCGACGACTTCTAATCCTTGAGATTGAAGCCAATGGGTGATCGTACAGCTATCGAGGCCGCCGGACGCGGCGAGCATGACCTTTTGGCCCTTTATATCTGCGATGTTCATGGTTGCTCCTTTTTTACTTTTGTGAATAGTAAATAACTTAATGAATAAAGATTATTAATCAAGAATAATTATTGATTAAGACGATAGATAAATTGCACTTTACCTTGACAGTTTTCTCCCGCAAGAATATCATTGACAAATGCTTATTGACGCGCATAATCACCCCAATTGGCACGGGTTTAACGCCGCCAAAATCCTGCGCAACATGGACGAGCAGGGCATCGACCAGATGTGGCTTTTCTCGTGGGAGGTCCCTGCAGACGAGTACTCGCCTTCGTATCACTCGGTGTTGCCCCCTACGGGCTTGGGGATTCCCTTTGAAGATGTGTTGGCCGTCGGCAGGGAAGCGCCCGATCGCTTTGTCCTCGGCTACATGCCTCATCCCAAGCGGCCCGACGCCATAGATCGGCTCAAAGCCGCGGTTGAAATTCACGGCGTGCAGGTCGCCTCCGAGTTGAAAGTGCGCCTCCCGTTTGACGATCCAGACGCGCTGCGCCTATACGAGGCCTGCGGCGCGATGCGCTTACCCATTACGATCCATCTCGACTATCCAATTGATCACGGCCACGGCGCTTACCCGCGTCCAAACTGGTGGTACGGCGGCAGCCTCGACGCACTTGAACGCGCGGTTGCAGCCTGTCCGCAGACGGTCTTTATCGGCCATGCCCCTGGGTTCTGGGCTCACATTTCTGGGGACGCTCGCTACGACAAGGAGAGCTATCCGAGCGGTCCGGTGCTGCCGAATGGGCGCTTAGCTCCGATGATGCGCCAATACCCCAACCTATATGCCGACCTGTCGGCTGGGTCAGGTTTGCGTGCGCTGCAAAGGGACCGGGACTTCGGCCGCGATTTTCTCCTCGAATTTCAGGACAAATTGCTCTTTGGGCGGGATTATTTTGACACCCAGTTGATGGATTTCCTACGCACTCTTGAGCTACCTGCAGAAGCCTTTGACAAGATCGCCTACCAAAACGCCGAGCGCCTCTTGTCTTCCTATTTAGATACGCCGTGAAGACGGCCACGAGCTAAAACTATGGGGGTATGGGAGGCAGCGGGCCTGATGGCCCTATCCTTCGTGCTGTTGGCCAAATGTGCCGATTATCTGGTGGAGGGAGCCATTGATATTGCGCGTTACCTCCACGCTCCGCCGATCTTGATCGGCATCGTCATCGTCGGCCTTGGCACTACTGCGCCCGAACTGGCAGTCTCCGTGACCGCCGCCCTTAGGGACTCGCCCGAAGTGGCACTGGGCAATGCTGTGGGGTCGGTTATTTACGACGATGGCTTGGCTCTACCTATGGCTGCGCTTTTTGCCCCTGCCGCCATTGCCATCGACCGCATCGTGCTGCGCTCGGCGGCGATTTTTCTCATCACCGTAGATATAGTGGCTTGGTATATGGCTTTCGACGGGACGCTGGCCCGGGTGGAAGGAGGCGCGTTGGTAGGGCTTTTTGTCCTATACCTGATATACTCGTTCTGGGAGCAGAAACGACGGCCGCGCGCCGAGGTAGTCGAAGAGGAAGCACCCTCGCGCAGCCTCTGGATGGTCGCATTGCTATTCGTCGGCGGCTTGGCTGGCGTGGTCGTCAGCAGTCACTTTATCGTCGAGGCCACCCCGGTGGTAGGGGAGGCATTGGGGTTGCCGAATGTGGTCATAGGCTTGGTGGTTGTGGCCTTGGGCACTTCGATACCCGAGGTCGCCACCTGCATTGTCGCCGCCCGCAAGGGCCAAGGGGCCTTGGCAGTGGGCAACATACTCGGAGCCGACATCCTCAATATCTGCTGGATTGCCGGCGCTTCGGCTCTGGCCAATCCGCTGGTGGTTCCGGCCAACGTGGTCAATTTTATGTTTCCGTGGATGCTGGCGATCGTGCTGACGATGCTCGGGTTGATGCGCTTAGGCTACGAGTTAAACCGCTGGAAAGGCCTGGTATTGTTGGCGTTGTGCATTGCTTATTTGATCGCGCTTTTCGCGACCAACCCCGGTGCGCTGGCTCCGGGCATGGAATAAAGGAGTGTAGTTTGGATCTAGGACTCAAAGACAAAATCGCCTTAGTGACCGGAGCTAGCCGCGGCATTGGCAAGCGCATTGCCGCGGCCTTGGCCGCCGAAGGAGCGCGACTTTGCATCTGCGCGCGCGGTGCCGACGCGCTGGCGGAAGCGGCCGCCGATTTAGAAGGTCGTGGAGCAGAAGTGGAGGAGATCGCGCAAGATGTGACCACGCCGGAAGGCGCGATCGCTGTGGTGGAGGCTGCAAAAAGTCGCTTTGGCGGGCTCGATATTCTCGTAAACAATGTTGGCGGCTCGAAGTGGACCCCCTTTGTCGAGATCGACGATGCCGAGTGGGACGACATCATCAACTGGAGCTTTCTTTCGGCCGTCCGGGTGAGCCGTGCAGCTATCCCGGTGATGGAAGCGCGCGGGGGCGGCAGCATCGTCCACATCTCTTCAATTTTTGGCCGCGAAACCGGCGGGCCTATCTCATATAATGCCACCAAGGCAGCGCTGATCAGCCTAGGAGCCAACTTAGCCATTGAAGCGGCGAAAAAGAACATCCGCGTCAATACCGTCGCCCCAGGCTCCATTCTCTTTCCCGGGGGAAGTTGGGAGCGGCGGATGAAGGAAAATCCAGCGCAAATCCAAGCCTTTATCGACGCCAACATACCCTTTGGCCGCTTTGGCACCCCGGAGGAGGTCGCCGATGTAGTGGCCTTTTTGGCGTCCGACCGGGCGAAATGGGTGACCGGTGCTTGCATCAATGTCGATGGGGGGCAATCCAAGTCGAATATCTAATCCGCAGATGAACTCAGATGAGCGCAGAGGTGGGATGATGTTGCTCGGGAGTTACCTAGTTTGAACGTCCCGATGTGTTGGTTCGCCTTGGCGGTATGTGGAGTCGGTTGGGTCTCTGTCGCCGCGGCCGATGACGTGGTAGCATTGAGACAACAGTACAACCAAGTGTCCGCCAGCATTGACACCTTAGTCCGCCTCTATGGGGGGGATAAACTGCGCGAATTGGCCAAGCGAAAAGAAGATAGCCGGCTATTGCCGGCCAATTCCAAACTGGTACTGATTTTCTGGGCTGACGACGAAGCCAAGTTGTTCCTCAATGGACACCCGATTGGGGAAACGCGCTTGACTCCGATCCGCGTCGAAATTCCGGTCGTGTACCTGCGCGAGTCCAATGTCCTACGCGCTCATTGCTGGGATACTGATCGCGTCGAGAGCGGCTTTATGGCTGGTTTGTACTTGCAAGACGGTCGCGGTCGCTTGCGCAAGGTGCTAGCTACGGGCGATGACCGCTGGTGGGTAGCCGGCCAGCGGGCCGAGCCGCGTTTTTACAACCACAGCTTGCCCGATATTCCCGGGGCCGAAGTCATCTGGGGGACGGCGCTGTTTGGCGAGGTCGAATTGGAGGCCCAGTTCGACGCCGCGCAATTGGCCCGTGCGTCGCGTCGTCGGCCGCTCAGAGGTGCAGCCAGCAACGTAGCGCACCAGCCGATGGAGACTCATTTGGTCGTCAGCCGTTTGGCGCATCTGCAAAAGCAACGCGATGAATTGGCGCAAAAGCTCCACGCGCGCCGAAGTTCCACACAGGATGTGCTCTACCAGGGGTTTGTTCGCGGGCGGCTGGCTTTTTCCCTCGGCAAAGCCAGCAAATTGGCCGAAGTTGAAAGCATAGATGCGGCGAAAAAGCTACTCGCTTGGACTGAGGCTCTGCCTGCTGAGCAACGCGAGTTGATCTTTCCGAAAAAACAGGCCCTCAAAGGCACGAGCCACATCGTTCCTCAGCACTCCGTGACCAGCACAGCGCGTGGAGAAGCAGATCGCCGCCGAGATTACGCACCCCCGGCTGCGCACAGCGCAGCCAAAGGCGAGGGCCGCGCTACGGGAACGGGCGGACAGAAATCGTCCGCTCAGGGCGTCCACAGTATCCGTAGTGCACCGTGGGAGCTGTGGGGGATTACAACCGGCCTGCTGTTCTATCTGGGGGTAGTGAGTCGGCAGTGGTGGAAGCTCTTCAGCGCGAGGGGATGGAGATCTTGAATGACGAGTTAGTTTTAATCAGCAGCGTCCTGTTGGTGCTGGCCTGCGGCGTTAGCGTTAGCTGTTTGCACATGCGCCGGGCCCGACGTATGCGCCGACAGGACGAAGCGTACTCTCTGAAGGTAGCTCGCCTACAGTACCTAGCCAGCCTTATAGGCTTGCTGACCGGGGCGATCGTCGGGGGACTGGCGGCTTATTACCTCTTTATCAATCCGCAGCTAGCCGGTGCCTTTGCGTGGATTGGTCGCTTTTCATACGTGCTGATCGCTTGGGCGGCTGGTGGTCATTTGTTGAGCTTGGCATACATTAATTCACACCTTCGGCGCGAGGAACGGGCTTGGGAGAGGAAAGGAGGCCCCGGGGCTAATACCTTGGGCCGCAGGAGAATGGAAAAACTGGCGGAATTGCAACGCCAAGCCGCTAACTACAGCGAGCTCAAGAGCCGAGACGAGGAGTTGGTGGACGAATTGGTGGGCTTTCTCGGCGACCCTTTGACGCACGTGCGCCGCGATTTGGCGCGGATTCCCCTGTACGGTTACTTGGGTACGGTCTGTGGTATCCTGCTGACCGCGCAGGAATTGAGTCAGATTGACGAGGCGACCCAGACCTTTAAGGCACTCAGTGCCATGGCCGAGGGGTTGGTTTTGGCCTTTAAGACCACGCTCGTCGGTCTTTTGGCCTACTTGCCGCTGCGCAAAATCGCCGACTACTTGGTCCAGCGGCTGGCCCGGCAGGAGGACGCTTGGGTCAGAGAGAGGTATAGAAAATTGTGAGCCGCTATCTCAAGCGCCAAGACGCCGAGTTAGAAGAGCACGATATTAGCAAGGAACTCTTCTTGGGCATTATGATGCTGATGTTGAGTTTGGGTATTATGATTCTCAATGCGACGCAACCGGTCTGGCGGGTGCATCGCCACGACCCCCAGCCTGGGGATCGGGTCGTACTGTACACGAGCACGGGTATGGGGCTATCGCGCGATGGTTACACCATCGACAATCCCTTGAGCGAGTGGGATTTCCGCCGCATGGTGCGCCGTCTCGCCGCCGAACCCGAAGCTAATTTGCACTTATTTCTCAAAGGAGGTAGCCGCGAGCGGCTGGCCAAACACGCATCGTTTGCCGACTCGCTGCTTTCGACCGACCAAGCCGGCGAAAAGGTGCGCTCGGCGGTCTATGTCCACACTTGGTGAGGGCCAAGCTATTCCTTGAGAATCGCCAAGACGCCCGTGCCGCCGGCCAACTCGTTGAGGAACGCGACCTGCACGCCGGCGTCGCCGTGCGTCATTTCGTAGTCATCCCCCTTCTTGAGCCTACCGTAGCGATCGACGAAGGCTTCGACTTCCCCTGGTAGCGCGATGGTTTGGCCGATGGGCGCAACTTGGGTGCCCGGGCTGTCACGGCGGATATGTTTAACCAACTCGTACTGCTTGCGGAACCCGCTGCCAAAGGGCCGGCGGGTTTTGAGATAGCCCTGCTCTACGAGCTGGGTCTCATTGGCAGCATAGAGGAACACTGCGTTTTGCGCGGCCTTCTTGGCCTCGTCCAGTTCGGCCTTGGTCTGGGCTAACTCTTGCTCTAAGCGGCGGATGTGATCGCTCTGGCGGCGGATGCTGCTGTGGGTTTCCAGCAGTTCACCATTGAGACGGTCCGTTTCGGCGCGCAGTTGGGAAATGGTGTAGCGATCCGCTTGCTTTTCCCGCCGTAGCTGCTCGATTTCGCGCTTTAACTGCTCATTACTTTGCTTGTATTCGGTGGCTAGTTTACTCCAGTGCCGCAGTTCCTTGTTGAGCTTCTGCACGTTTTCGAGGAGTTTGTCGTTGACCTGTTGGGTGCTATCTACTTGCGCCCGCATGTTGTCGAGCAAGCGGTTGGAGTCATCGAGCGAGTAGGTCAGCGAGTCAATGGCGGCGTTGGCGCGGACCATGTCGCTTTGCAATTGGAGGAGGAGCATCTCTTGCTCTTTATCGGTACAAGCAACAAGGAACAGGATGGTGAAAGGGATGAGGGTGCGTTTCATTGTCAGCTCCTTAAGGCGTTGGCGATGTTCTGCGATATAGGCTATCGACTTGGGCCATAGTTTGACTCAAGTCGTTGTACAGGGCACTCAGGCTGCGGGCGAGCGCGTCGAGTTTTTGGACTGAGAGCGTTTGAGTCTCGCGGGCGGCGGCGATTTTGTCTATGACCGCCTGCTGATTGCGCTGCAAGGTCGCGGCTTGTTCTTGCAGACGGGTCAGCTTGTTTTGCAGGGGGCCAAATTGCGCCTGTACGCTCGCCAAGGATCGCTTTTGGGTATCGGCGAGGTTTTGGTAGCGCAAGTCCTCCTGCTGAAAGCGTTCTTCGAGCTTGCGGTCAGTATCAGCTTGGTAGCGCAGCCGCTCTGTGCGCTCGGATTTCATTTTGCTTTCCAGCGAGTTGTTGCGCTCTATTTGGGTTGCTAGTTGGTTGCGGGTGCGCTCGTGGTGCTCCTTTTCGTTTTGCAAGTGGGTGCGGATCTCGAATTCAGAGGCGGTCAGATTGGCTTTTTCTTCTAGCTGACCGATGAGCCGGGTGCTCAGTTCGGAAAGGCGATTGGAGAAGTCCTCCATTTGCGTCTCTAGCTGATAGCGGTGTTCCTTTTGGCGATCGTGATTGATAAAGAGCACCAAGCCCATGACACAGCCGACGACGACGGTGGTGTACGTAGCGAGAATCAGCACGTGTTTGCGCTCGAAGGGGTCCGCGATGCGAAGCAGACCCAAAAACCCGCCCCACACCAAGACGACGCCTCCTAAAATGGTCGCAATGATGATATTCACAGGACCTCGAATGGCGCGATAGGCACAAGAGAACTAAAAACCATATATACTAAGTAATATAGCAGCCTACGAAGGCGCAACCAGCATGATAAGGAGGTGCTTATGCAGCGGAAAGTTGCGGCTATTGATGGCCGCGGTCAGGGGGTATGTCTAGCGGAAACTATGCCTGCCCTCGGCCCCGGCGAGGTAAAGGTGCGGGTGGAGGCTTCGTTGATCAGCCCAGGGACCGAACTGGGGAGGGTGGGGGCCATGCGGAAAAATCCCCAACCCGATCGGCCACCGCGCCCCTTTGGCTATACCAACGCCGGTGTCGTCGAGGAGGTTGGGGCTGGCGTAGAGCAATTCGAAGTAGGGCAGGGCGTGGCCTGTATGGGGGGCGGATACGCCCTGCACGCTGATTGGGTCTGTGTGCCGCAGAACTTGTGCGTGGCCATACCCGAGGGCGTTAGCTTTGTCGAGGCCGCGTCTGTGCATCTGGCAGCGACCGGGTTACACGCAGTGCGCCGCACAGCTCCTTTGTACGGGGAAAACGGGATCGTGGTCGGGTTGGGCTTAGTCGGCCAGTTCACGGCCCAATTCGCCCAGCTAAGCGGCTGCCATGTCTTGGGAGTGGATCGCTTTGCGCGCCGTCGAGACATGGCCCGGCAGGTGGGCATAGAGCGCGTCGCTGATCCGGCCGGGCAGGATGTAGTCGAGCAGGCCGGGGAGTTTACCCAAGGGTATGGCATGGATTTTGGCGTCATCGCCTTTGGCGGCGATGCCAGCGATGCCTTGGAAACCATCTATCAGAGCCTAAAGCAAGCGCCGGATACGCATCGCATGGGGCGCATTGTCCTCGTGGGAGGAGCGCAGATAACGCACGGCTTTGGGTCCGCGCTGGGCAACGTGGATGTGCGGAGTGCGGCGCGCACCGGCCCTGGTTATCACGACCCCGCATACGAGCGCGGCCAAGTGTATCCCGAGGTTTTCGTCGAATGGCCGACACAGCGCAACCTAGCCGAGTGCCTGCGCGCCATGGCCGCTGGGAAGCTGCGCGTCCAACCGCTTTATACCCACGAGTTTGCGCTTGAGGAAATCACCGCGGCCGTCGATGTGCTCGTCGAGTCGCCAGCCGAGGCGCTGGGGGTCGTGCTCAGACCGGCTCGCCAGTGACGAGGTTGCGCTTGCCCTCTGGATAGAAGGTTACCGGCGGCAGGTCGATTTCCTCGCCGGCGATCATTTGTTCCAACAGCGCGGCGACCCCGTCCACGGCTGGCCCCACTAGGGCCTCGCCCTTGGCGCGTGTGCCCAAGGCGGCGGCCGGATTGTCGATGGCCTCGGTTTGCACGCGCTCCGGCGCTAGGTAGAGCATGGTCGAGGTCTCGAATTCGTCGGCGTGTCCAGGCAGGCGTCCCCGCTCCATGTGTTGCTGCACGTAGTCGGGGTCGTACACGTCCCAATAGGATTGGAAGCGGAGGTTGACGCCGAGTTTTTCCCGGTATTCGTCGATGCGGCGCATCATGGGCTTGACGTTGCCGCCGTGGCCGTTGAGTACCAAGATGTTTTCAACGCCAGCCCGCACGAGCGAATGGCAGACATCGAAGACGTATTCGCAGAAAATTTCCGGCCGCACGGTCAGGGTGCCGATGTGCTCCATCCAGTGCTCGGAAACGCCGATGCCCACCGGCGTGGCTACCACCACTTGGGGCAGGAGCTTTTTGGCCGCGTACTCGGCCATATAGCTGGCGTGGAAGGTGTCGTGGATCATGTGCAGGTGTTCGTTGTGCTGTTCGGTAGCGGCGGTGGGCACGATGGCGGCCTTGATCGTGCCTGCTTGGATACGCTCGCGGAATTCCCTGCGGGTCAGGTCGCCAACAAAGACGCGTTCGTCGGCCATCGTAACAATCTCCTTTGCGTTGGTTGGGGCTGGTAGCTTAACGGCTGTCCATCGGTGCGTCAAGTGGCTGGGGTGTTCGGTTGACCGTGCGGGGAAAGCGTGCTTGAATTCACTACATCAACAAGGGGGCCGTCATCGCCAATCCTTTTGCAGAGTGGAATAAAAACTTCGCGCTGTTGGCCGTAGCTGTGGCCGGGACAGGGGTGTTCTTCGGGGTGCAGTTGACCCTGTTTAACAACTTCATCGTCGAGCGGCTGGGCATTGAGCCGCACGAATTGGGCTACGTCGAGGCGTTGCGCGAAGTTCCCGGTTTTCTCAACGCGTTCTTTCTCGCGCTGATTGTCCGCTGGGCTCCGCCCAAAGTCGCCGCGGTTGCGCTGGTAGTGATGGGTATTGGGCTTGCCGCGTACGCGGAGGTGGCCTCGGTCTTCATGTTGGCCTCGTTCTCACTGGTGTGGAGCTTGGGCTTTCACTGCTGGCTCCCGCTAGAGCAGAGTATGGGCCTAGCCTATGGCCCGACTGCGGACAAGGGCCGCTGGCTGGGACAATTGCGCAGCATCAGCAGCTTGGCTTGGCTGGCGGCGATTGGCGTGTGCATGGTGGGGCTGGAGTTTTTGCGTTACGAGGGGGTCTTTGTCTTGGCCGGAGTGTGTACGGCAGCGGGTGGCTTGGCCCTGTTTTGGGTCGATAATCAGGCCGCGCCCGCAGGCGAGAAGCGCTTGGTGCTCAAACGGCGCTATCTGCTCTTCTACGCCCTGAATTTTCTCCAGGGCCTGCGCAAGCAAATGTTCATCACCTTCGCCATTTTTGCCCTCGTGAAAGTACACGGGATGCCGGTGGAGACGACCATGGTCTTAGTGTTGATCAACCAAGTGCTCATCACTTTGACGGCTTCGTGGATGGGTCGCTTGGTCGATCGCTTTGGCGAGCGGCGGATGCTCACGCTAAGTTATAGCGTGTTGGTCTTCGTCTTTTTGGGGTACGCAATCGTGGAGCACCGACCGAGTCTGTACGCACTCTATTGTCTCGACAACCTCATTTTCTTCGGCGGAATCGCGCTGACGACCTATGCGCACAAGATTGCGCCCCCAGACGAACTCAAACCCACGCTCTCCATGGGGGTGACCATGAACCACGTCGCCGCGGTGGCCGCGCCCTTAGTCGGCGGCTATGTCTGGCTCTTTTTTGGCTACGAGATCATTTTTATCAGCGGTGCGCTCTTGGCCTTTGTCTCGCTAGTAGTAACTCAGTGGGTCAATCCAGAGAAGCAGGGCCGCATACCCATTTAATCCAATCCAAGAGAAGGGAACACACCATGAAAATCGGCACCCGCATGCCTCCGTTTTCCAGTCAGATCGGCTTTGACGCTTATGCCGCGTGGTTAGCCGAGAACGGTTTTGGCGCGGTCGATACCCCGCTTTTGACTCGCCAGATCGCCCGCACCTGCGAGCGACTAGGCTTGGCTATCGGCTCCTCGGACGGCGGCGGCCAGGTCCTCACTCGAGACGCGGCCAAGCGCCGCAAGGGCTTGAGCGAGATCAAGAAGAGCTTGAGCGCGATAGCTCGGCACGGCGGCCACACGCTCTTTACCGTGCTCGGCCCGGACGACCCCAGCATGTCCAAAGCCGAGACCTTTGAGATCTTTGCCAAGGTCTATCCCCGGGTCGTGGCCCACGCCGAGAAGGTGGGCGTCAATATCGCCATCGAACCTTGGCCGGGCGGCCGGCCTCACTATCCCAATCTGGGCTGCTCGCCCGAGAGCCTGCGCTTGATTTTTGCGGCGTGCCCGTCGCCACGATTGGGCATCTGCTACGACCCATCCCATTTCGTGCGCCTGCAGATAGACTATCAGCGGCTCTTGCACGAGTTTGGCGACCGCGTGCGGCACGTCCATCTCAAGGATACCGAGATCATGCCGGAAAAGCTCTACGAATCCGGCAACTTGGGCGAGGCATACAGCTCGACCTACGTGTGCGGCGAGGGCTGGTGGCGCTATACCATTCCCGGCGAGGGCGAGGTGGATTGGAATTTTGTAATACGCCGACTCGAAGATGTGGGCTACGACGGCGTGCTCTCAGTAGAACTCGAAGACCACTACTTCTGGCAGACGCCCGAGCTACAACAGGAAGGTTTACTGCGCGCCAAAGACCATATTGAGCCGCTGCTCAGGGGATAGCAGTGAGTGCGCTGCTTCTCGTGCTCCTGCTGTCGGCAGCTAGCCATGGGCAGAGCCACTTCGTCGAGGTCGCTCGCGAATTAGGCATCGATTTCGTCCACGACAACGGGGCTTCTGCCGAGAAGAACTTGCCTGAGACCAATGGCGCTGGCAGTGCCTTTCTCGATTACGACGGTGACGGAGATTGGGACTTGTACTTGGTCAACAGCGGGGACATAGGGCGGGGGCGGGGCACCGCCTTTAACCAGCTTTTTCGCAACGACGGTCGCGTCTTTGCGCGGATGGACAGCGCAGCGGGCGCGCCCGGCACTTCCTATGGCATGGGGGTGACTGCGGCCGATTACGATGGGGACGGCGACCCAGACCTCTACTTGACGGCGTGGGGGCCAGACCAGTTCTACCGGCGCGAAGGAGACGGCTATGTCGATGCGACGGACGCGGTCGGTCTCGGCCACGCGGGATGGACCACCAGCGCCGTTGCGTTCGACTACGATCTCGACGGCGACCTCGACCTCTTTGCCGCGCAATACGTCCGCTTTGTCTTGGGAGAGCAGCCTTGGTGTGGACGCGAAGACATGGGGCTGCGCTTCTACTGCGATCCGAGGGTCTTTGAGCCCACTGTAGATATTCTCTACCGCAATGAGAGCCACGGCGTCTTTTCTGAGATTAGCCGCCAAGCGGGTATCACGGGCGAGGGCAATGGGTTAGGTGCGGTGGCTGGCGACTACGATGAGGACGGTGACCCGGACCTGTATGTGGCCAACGACTTGACGCCCAATTTCCACTACTTCAACCAAGGCGACGGCACCTTTGCCGAGACCGGCTTGTTGGCCGGGACCGCGCTGAGCGCAGACGGGGCTAGCCAAGCGGGCATGGGCGTCGATGCTGGCGACATAGATCAAGACGGCGATCTCGACCTCTTCGTCACCAACTACCAGTTGGAAAACAACGGGCTGTATCGCAACGATGGCTCATTTTACTCCGAGATCAGCTTCAAGGCCGGTCTCGGCGATCTCAGCCTGAACTACCTCGGTTTTGGTACGGGGTTTTTCGACTCGGACAACGACGGGTTCCTAGACCTGTTCGTGGGCAACGGCCACGTCCACGACAACATCGAACAGTACGACGAATTGGTGACCTACGCGCAACAGGCACAGCTCTTTCGCAATGGGGGCGCGGGCGTCTTCCGCGAAGTGACCGCTGAGAGTGGCCCGGCTTTCGCGGCTTCCTACGTGGTGCGCGGCTCCTCCTTTGGGGACATCGACCAAGATGGCGATTTGGACATTGCCCTTGTCAACAACGGTCGCCGCTTTGCTCTGCTGCGCAATGACGGTGCCAGAGGCAACTACCTCGCGGTCGCGCTGAAGGGCCGACAGAGCAACCGCGACGGCATTGGTGCCCGCCTGTATCTATGGGCCGGCGGTCGGCGGCAGCTCAGGGAAGTAAAGGCGGGATCGGGTTTCCTCTCGACCAGTCAACGCGACCCCGTGTTCGGCTTGGGAAAGGCCGAGCGCATTGAGCGACTGGAGATTCACTGGCCGGCCGGGGGGGTGCAAGTGCTCGAAGACTTGGCCGTCAACCAGCGGTTGCACGTGGTGGAAGATTGACGGACGACAAGTTTGCACAACTGCTCAGGTTGATTTCCCAGTTCATAGTATATACCTTTGATATATGCCGACAAGGAGGATTTTATCGTGCAACCTAAAATTGCCAAGCTCTTTATGAACGGTCGCAGTCAAGCCGTGCGGCTACCTAAAGAATTTCGTTTTGCAGGGTCGGAAGTATTGATTAGTAAAGAAGGTCAGAATATCATCCTCTCGCCCCGTCCGTCGTCTTGGGATGCCTTCTTTAAGGAGACGCCGCTTCCTTCCGAAGATTTTATGGCGACTCGTGAAGACCTCCCGCCCCAAAGCCGCGAGGATCTGTTTTAGATGTACATGCTGGATACCGACATATGCATCTATATCATCAAAAAACGACCGGCTAACTTACTGGAGAAATTCAACGCAATTCCTCCCAATGATCTCTGTATTTCCACGATCACGTATGCGGAACTGCAATATGGGGTCGAGCGGTCTTCGTCAAAAAAAATGAACCAACGCATTTTAGTTGATTTCGTCTCCCACCTGGAGGTGCAGCCTTGGAATGTGGAAGCGGCTCGGCAATACGGTAAAATCCGCACTAGCTTAGAAAAAAAGGGCAAGCCCATCGGCAATATGGACCTGCTAATCGCTGCGCATGCCCTGAGTCAGCAGTGCATCCTAGTGAGCAATAACCTGAGAGAGTTCAGCCGAATTCGGGGATTGAAGTGTGAAAACTGGGTCTAAGCCGAGACCGAATAGTGTCAGGTAAAGGGCTAAGATGACTGAAAAAATTCCTGCCAAATGGAAAGGAGAGATTGTCCGTCCAGATGACCCGAGGCTTGTTAAAGGCCGCTCTGGCTATACCTGCCTTGGCTGTGGTGCGGAGCTTACCCTTAAGGGCGGCAATGGCGGGATGGGGAAGAATGGAAGGAAGCTACCGAGCCGGTACTTTTCCCATCCCCCAAGCAAGTCTTGCGACACCCATAAGATCATCCAAGCGTGGCTCGAGTCTGTATTGCTACGTGAGATGATTAGGGGATTGCCTCCGCACCCTGGCCTAATCGTCCCTGAAGGCGGCTTTTTGGTGAAGCGTGCTAAGAGCGAATATAAGGATGATGGCCTTGGTAGGCGGTATGATGTACGTCTTGAGGGTATGCCTATGCACAATATGCACAAAGACGAACAGGCATGGGCCATGAACTGGTGGCTGAAACCGTGGGGCAAGAGCAAGAGGCTGACCTCCGAGTGGTTGCCCCTCAAGGAGGATTTCGAGGAGGCTTATGAACGGGGGGATAAGATGGTGAGCGCCCTCAAAGCAAGAGGAGAGACTCGTCCTCTATGGTTCTCGACAGATGAAGAATGGAGGGACTATTGGGCACCTCCGCCTCAAATCCATCCTGACTTTTACGATAAAAAGACTATTGCAGACTTAAAGAAAAGGGTTGGCAAAGACGGAGCAAAACGTCTAACCGCCAGAACGCCGCAGGACCCAAGAGAGCTTATCTTTGAAATTTTCTATAGCAACCCGAAGAATGACGACTTCAAGAAGCAGATGAAGGAGGGTAAGCGTCTTGCGCTTGAGGTAGATGCCAAGAAGTTTGCCGCGGGCGATTTCACACTGGACAGGCTAATAAAGTGCAGCGCGTGGCTGTGGCCCGGTGATATACCCTAAATCACACAGCGGCGAAGTCTGCAGAAAGGAATCGTATGCGCTCTATGGTCCAATTTTTTGTACTTCTGGTCTGGATATTTCTCATAGGGGTGGGCGTAGCCAATTTTCTCGATGAGTCCCTTTACCTGTACCATGAGAATTTATCGGGTCGCCTTGATAAGATAGAGGGTAGCATCAATCAGCTAGAGGCTGAGGCGAATCAGGCCACAGCACCCTTGGAGGTTAAGTCAACCCCTGCCACCCCTGCTCCCAGCCCGTCGTCGTCAAGTAAGCACACGAAAGCATCGTTGTCCCCTTCCGCCTAAGAGTCTAGTCTATGACGAAGACGGGTCCGTGATGCTGTGCGAAAAGACCGGTGTGGCGTCGTGTAGGCAGGTCTTTGACTCGTACGATACCGCGTTTAGGCGTATCATGGGCAACCCGTACGATACTATGATTCTAGGTGATCATGTTCGTAAGTATGAGTGGAAGCATAGCAGGCGTCATATCAGCTTGCGATACGAGAAGAGTCGTCCATCTATGGTGGAGTATCATAGTCGTCCTCTGAGAAGCTATGAATGAGGCTGGAGGCGGTACTCTATGTTCCTTGTGATAATGCGATACCTCAAAAATCTGCTAAGGAGATAATAAAATGATCGGATTTGTTGTTGTAGGGTTGGGCATGGGGCGCAATCGCGCCCGGCAAGTGGTTGAGACCGCAGGGGCGGAACTGCGCGTGGTCGTCGATCTCAACGAAAACTTGGCCCGCCAAGTAGGCGAGGAAATGGGCTGCTCGTGGTGTACAGCCCTTGAAGACGCCTTGGGACAGAGCGATGTGGATGTCGTGCTGGTGATGACCCCGAGCGGGCTGCACGCATCCATCGGCGTCGAGGCCCTCAATGCTGGCAAGCACGTAATCACTACCAAGCCCATGGATGTCAGCACCAAAGCCTGCGACGAGCTGATCGCCGCTGCCGACGCGGGCGGCCTCTTGCTCGGGGTCGATTACCAAAGCCGTTACGTTGACAACAACTATCGCGTCGCCGAAGCCCTCAAGCAGGGCCTATTGGGCAAGCCCATACTCGGCGAGGTGCGCTTTAAGTGGTTTCGCTCGCAGGAGTACTTTGAACATGGCGGCGGTTGGCGCGGCACTTGGGCGATGGACGGGGGCGGGTCGCTGGCCAACCAAGGGTCGCATCTGATCGATCTCCTGCTGTGGTTCATGGGTGTGCCCAAGACGGTGTATGGCGAAACAGCGATTGTGAACCACGACATTGAGACCGAGGATATTGGCCAAGCCATCTTGAATTTCGCAAGCGGAGCCAAGGGAGGGATCTTGGGCACGACGACCTTCCCAGCAAGTCCCTACTTTAGCGCCGAGGTCCACGGCAGCGAAGGGGGGGTGCTACTGGACGCCGTGCTGTCGGGCGAGATGCGCGTCTTTGGCGATGGACTGGAAGAGAAGTTACTGGCTATAGACAATTCGCTGACCAACGTCGTCGAGGACGTGGTATCGGCCTTAGAAAATGGGACCGCTCTGCGGGTGGATGGCCGCGAGGGGCGGCGCACGGTGGCGCTGTTGGAAAACATCTACCGCTCAGCGCGGGAGGGAAAGGTGGTGGATTACCATGACGGATAAAGTATGCGCTGCTTTGGTTGGGCTAGACAATCCCCACAGCCGTGGGTGGCTGACCTCGCTACAGCATTGCGAGGCGGTGGGTCGGTTAGTCGTCTGTGCGGCCGAAGAATGCACTGATGTCGATCAGGTGTATAGCAACCTAGACGCACTGCTAGCGGACGAGAAGCTGGGATTAGCCATAGTATGCACGCGCAACGACCGAGCGCCAGACCGCATCGCGCAGCTTTTGCAGGCCGGTGTTCCGACCATAGCCGAGAAACCGGTCGCGCGCACGGCTGCTGATATCGCTCGCCTCAACGAACTCGCCGCCGCAAAGCAGGTGTTGTGGGCGACGGCCTTTTTGAACCGCTGTCATCCGATTGCTGACAAGGCGCGTCAACTCGTCGCCGCTGGTGTCTTGGGCCGCATCGTCTCCATCGAAGGGCGGATGGTCACCAGCACCGTCCAGCAGCGCAATCCGGAACACTGGCTCTTTGACCGCGCACAGGCGGGCGGGGGCATCCTGCACTGGCTGGCGATCCACACGGTCGATTTGATCCGCTATATCAGCGGCTTAGAGTACCAAGGTGTCAGCGCGCACAAGGCGACCCTGAGCGACACCGGAATCGACGTCGAGGACGTACTCGCCGCTTCGTTCCGCATGGACAACGGCGCACTGGGCAGCTTGCACGCGGGCTATGTCTTGCCGCGCCGCTACGGCGATATCTACTTGTGTTTCAGGGGGACCGCCGGGGATGCGACTTGGATGATGCAAAATTGGGACGGGCGCGGCGACCGGCTCATCGTCCAGAGCCAAGCCGAAGGTTGGACCGAGGACGAGTACCGCCAATTCGACCTCTCGGTCGGCGAGGCACCCGGGTACGGCGGGGCGGCCGGATTGGGTTTTATCGCCGACTTTGTCGCCGCCAGCCGTGGGCAGGGTACTTTTATCACCAATGGCGACGATGCCTGGCAGGCTATGCGCTTTGTCGAGGCGGCGTATAATGCGGCTGAGCGAGGATGCCAACTCGAACTGTAAGAAGCAAATAGACGCACCAACCTAACTTCAGGAGGCAACTCGTGAAAGTCGTAGATGTCGAGCGGATCGTCGTCGAGATGCCCTTGGCAGTGAGTGTTCGCTCGGACGCAGGAATATCCGGTGAGGAATCGCTGACAGCAGCGTTGATCGTTACTTCATTTTGATTGTCATTTTTTAATACATAACATTATGTGCGCCAAGAAAATAGTTGCTATCCAAACCTTTGAATTGTCGCCGTCATTGCCGAGCGAGGAGGGCACCCGACCGCTGCGCGAACAGACGTGGCTTTGGGCGCCTGGGCAGGCCACGCCGATGGATAAATTCGCGCCCGAGGAGCGGGTCATGCCCAAGCCGGGCGGGGCGATCTGGGTCAAGGCCATCGCCGAGGACGGCACCTTTGGCATGGGCCGAACGGATTCGGCCCATGCGACCCAGCCGATCATCGCCGAGTGCCTAGCGCCCCTAGTCGTCGGTCAGGAGGTGGGTGCCATCGACCGATGCAATGATCGCATGTGGCGGGGGACGCTTTCCTTTGGCAACGAAGGGCTTACGGCGTGGGCAGTTGCCGGGGTTGATCTGGCGCTGTGGGACCTGTGGGGCAAAACCCTCGACCAGCCCGTCTATCGGCTGGCCGGAGGCCCGCAGCGCACCCAGATGGAAGTCTATGCCACTGGCAACGATGTGGATTGGTACTTGGAGTTGGGCTTCAAAAAGTTCAAGCTGGCTCGTCCGCACGGACCCGTTGATGGCCAAGCCGGAATCGACGGCACGGTTGAGTTGATGGCCAAGTGCCGCGAGCTAATTGGCCCGGACGCCGATTTGATGCTCGATTGCTGGATGACCTTTGACCTCGACTTTGCCGTGCGATTATGCGAGGCACTCAAGCCGTATCGGATACGCTGGATGGAGGAAATGCTGATGCCCCACGACTGGGAAGGGCACCGCGCCCTGCGCCAGCGCGTGCCTTGGCAGACGCTGGCCGACGGCGAGCACTGGTCCACCCGCCATCCCGGCATGAGGGCCGTTCAAGAGCGGCTCGTCGATTTGATCCAAGCCGATATCTACTGGATAGGGGGCTTTACCGAGGCGATGAAGCTGGCTCACTACGCTGATTCGCAAGGCGTCCAGATGTGTCTGCACACCGGAGGCAACGACCCGTATGGCCAACACTGGACGGCGGCGATGCCCAATACTCCGCTGATCGAGTTTTTCATCGGCTCCCTGCCCGGAGTGCCGTTGGCGGAGTGTTACATCGGGACGCCTTCGCAGTGGGGGCAGCGACACTACAAGGTTCCGCCGGGGACCAACGTGCCGCAAAACGGCCTACTCGGGCTACCCAAAGGCCCCGGCTTTGGGATCGACATCCCCGAGGACTGGCTAAAGGAGGTGTAATGGTGAAAATCACCCAGATCGAAGAGTTTGTCACTGCGGTGCCGCACATCCCCTCGATTGAAAAGAGTCGTCCCTGAGACTACTTGGGGGAAGCTGCGGAGAAGTATCGCGTGGGGTAGGCACCCTGAACCTCGGCGGGGGAGGTACACCGTGAAAAATCACCGCGAATTAGGGTCTTTTCTTCAGGTATTGCTGCTCTGTAGCATAGTATCACCCGCAACAGGCGAGGAACTGCGGATTGGGACCAACGCGGATTGGGATGCGTGGCAGCGGCCCGGCAATGCCATCGAAATCAGCCGTGGGAAAGCTGCCCCCAGATTTGTGCGGCGGAATATCGACGCGGTCGCCAATGCTGGAGATTTCGGCGGTGGCATCCGTGCTGCTGGATCCAACAGTGGCGATGCTGGCAACCTGATCGACGGGAGCTTGAGCAGCTTCTGGGCTCCCGATTGGGACGATGATCCTGAGAATATGTACGTCGAGCTTGACTTGGGTCGCGTCGTTTCCGCGCGGCGCGTGATCTTGCGGCTCCGGGAAGATGGGCCACCGCTGGAGCTTTTTCAGGTTCTGTTGTCCAATGGCGAGCGCTTTTTTGATTCGACCGGACTGCCCCTGCCGAGCATTGTGCGCTACAGCGATCGCGTCCGCTACAGCTTCAACCAGCAGCGGGAGTTGGTCATCGAATACGACTTTAAGCCGCTGCAATTCATCCGCATTGAAGTGGACTTGCCCACCGAGGGAGCGGGGATTAGCTCGATTGCTGCGGAGGCCGTGGGGGACAATATCTCGCTGGGAATGCGGGAACGCGGCGGTCAGGTCGATATCCTCAACGAAATCGGCACGCGGGCCGAAGGCTACGAGTCAACGGGCAATAGCAACGCGCTGATTGACGGCGATATTGTGTCGAGCTGGCGCTACTGGGGGTTCTCCCAACCGGGCGACACCGAATTTACCTTTGATTTGGGTGCCCTGTACTGGGTGGATCGGGTGCGAATTTTGGGCGATCTGGCCGGCATCGCGCCCAGCAGCGTTGACTGGCGCTGGACCCGGCGCAACGCCATCCACTTTCCTTGGTATATCATTTGGGGATCGGACGGCTCACTAGCGCCGGATGGCTCGCTGCGCTGGCAGGTCCTAGGAGAGTTGCTCGAACACCCCCGCAACTTGCGCGATATCGTCCACTTTGAAGAGCAATTTTCACTCCGGCCACTGCGCTATCTGCGGATGCGCTATCCGAACAGGCAGTGTTGCATCACGGGCACTACAGCCGAATTCCAAGTCTTTGGCGAAGGCTATCCCGCGGGTACCATCTTACAGTCTCCGATCTACGATCTGGGGGCGGTGCGCAACGCCACAGGGTTGAGTTGGCAGGTCGAGGCCCCTGAGAGGACTCGCGTAGAAATTCGCTCGCGGACGGGCAATCTGTTACAGGAGTCTTATGTCTTCCACGACAAAAACGGCAAGGAAGTAACCGAAAGGAAGTACAATAAGCTAATCCCCAGTTTCAAGGGCCGGATTGATACGGTCCGTTCGCCCGGCGACGACTGGAGTATCTGGAGTCAGGCGTACGAGCGGGCAGATAGGGGCTTTCTCTCGCCGACGCCAAGGCGTTTCGTTCAATTGCAGGCCTATTTGATCAGCGACGACCCGATGCAAAGGGCGGTCCTCGACGAGCTAGTCCTGAGCTACGCCGAGCCTCTGGCCGCAGCGACGCGAGCGGAGATCTACCCGATTCAAGCCCAACCCGGGCAGCGCACGGAATTTACCTATTATCTTGGTTGGGACGCAGGTGCTGGCAGTACGGGTTTCGATCGGTTGCTCATGCGTTCAGGGGCAGACATTGAGCTTAGTGAGCTCCGCTCTGGGGGGCAGGTATTGGACGCGGAGGTCGCCCAAGTAGATAGCGGATGGGACATTACCTTTGACGATCCGTTCGTGCGGGCCGGGTTGATTGAACTCGACTTCGCCAGTACGATATACCGCCAACAGATGCCCTTTGAGGTTTTCCTGGCCAGCGGTCGGGGAGAGCAACAGGTAAGGCAGCGGGTGGATGTGGGCGATGCCAGCGACGCAGTTGCCAGCGAAGTGATTGCCGTGTCGCTGCCGGTCGGCCCTGCGTTAATTGACGGACTCTCGGTGTCAGCCGCGCTCGTGACTCCCAATGGAGATGGCATCGGCGATAGGCTGAGGATAGAGTTCGCCCTATTAAACGTCCTCCAGCCCCGCTTACTGCACGTGGCACTCTACGACCTGAGCGGACGAAAAGTTCGGGTGCTGCACGACGAGCAGCAAACAGCCGGACCAATAACGTTGAGTTGGGACGGCCAGGACGAATTCGGGCAGTTGGCCGCGCCGGGAAACTACATTTTGCGAGTTGAAGTGCAAGGCGACGCACAGACGCATAAAACGACCAAAATTATCGCGTTGGCTTACTGAGCTTATTGGCCGGTACCGCTAGGCCTAGGATAAAAGCCGCCAATGTAGTAGAGTCTTGCGAGGGTTACGCAAACCGCTTATTTTTAATTAGATACAACCCCGATAGAGCCTATAGCTCAGCTGGTAGAGCACCGGACTTTTAATCCGTAGGTCCTGGGTTCGATTCCCAGTGGGCTCACCAAAAAAACAGGCACTTGCGACCGATCGCAGGTGCCTGTTTTGCTTGAAGGTGCAAATAGCCGTTGATGTCGAACAGATAGCGCTGTTCGGGGGCATTTACGTATCAGCTTCCATCGGCAGCATGGTCTCTAGGGTAAAAGCCGCCGCGTGCTTGTGCCCTCCACCACCGTAATCGCGCGCAATGCGACCCACATCTGCGGCCGCGTCTCCCTTGGAGCGCAGGTTGTACACGACCTTGCTGTCTGGGCGGATGAAGAACACGGCGGAAAAAGGATGCCCTTCGGCGAGGGCATTGCCGATTTCAGAGGTTAGAAACGTGGCATTGGTAATGGGGACGCGAAACCCACTGATGGTGGTCCAACCGTGGTACCGAACGCGCGGTCGGATGAGCCGGTGTTGGAAGCGGAGAATGGCTTGGCCTTCCACGGCGAGGGCTTGTGGGCCGCGCTCGGCGATTTCATCCCACACGGCAAAGTCGCGCGGGTACGAGGCGAGGGCGGCGTTGACGGCCTTAGAATCGTCCAAGGCCCACCGCCACAGGTCGCGGTCTTCAGTATAGGACACCAGCCAAGGGACATCGCTAGCACTGACCTGAGAGCGGGGATCGAAAAAGTGTTCCCAAGTCATGCGTGCTCCAGACTTGTCCTCGGCGAATACGCAGTAATCGAGCCCGGCCAAGGCGTGCGCAGCCGTCTCGTGATGATCCAAAACCAAGAGCGAGCGGGCGTGATCGTGCATCTCCATGAGCTGCGCCCGCTCGTAGCTGAAGTCGAGGATGACGACATCGCGGTCGGCCGTAGCTGGCGGGTCGGTGTTGTATTGAACCGCTTTAAACTCGGCTTGCGGGTTGACGTAGCGGCGATAGATCCACGCGGCACAGAAACCGTCGTTACAACCGCCGTGGAACAAGACCAGAGGTTTCATAGATTGAAGCCCCTTCCTTGACAGGGATGAGAGGCGGGCGATATGTTTTTCTCAATATATCGCGTCCTTTGTACATCGGAAAGGCCAAAGTGGAACAGACTACTCCTATAATCAAAGCGTATCTCAATCCGTATTGCCCTTGGAGTCCGGGCGTGCGGACGGTACTCGATAGAGCCGGATTACCATACGAGGAATTGGATATTACCAGCGACCGCAAAGCCTTTGCGGAAATGGTTGCCAAGAGCCGACAATACGCCTCGCCCTGCGTCGAAATCGACGGCGTTATGCTGGCCGATGTGGGAGGAGTGGAGGTTGAGGCGTGGTTGCGGCAGCGCGGTTTGCTATGTTGAGCAAGACCGGGATGAAAGTGGTCAGCTTGACAGTCTTGTGCGTGGTTTCCAGTCGTCCTGCCGACGCAGAGCCCACGCCTCTGATCCTCGACTTGCAAACCGGGTTGGCTTTGGTGCAAGAAAACAACGAGCACCTGTTGCAAGCCCGCATTGATCTGCTGCGCGGGCGCGAAGAGCTACGCGTAGCGCGAGCGGCGGGGTTGCCGCAAGTCGATGCCTCCTTCACGTATAGCCGCAATTGGCTGCTGCCTTCTTTTGTCTTTGCTGGCAATGCCGTCAGGACCGGCACGGAAAACAACCTCACGGGCGTCCTGAGCGTGCGCCAGCCGCTCTATGCCGGAGGTCGCATTCGCGCTACTGAGGACATGGCTCGCCGCCAATTTGCCATGCTCGGCGAAACCGAACGGCAGACAACACAACTCGTGCTAGCCGAGGTTGAGGAGCGATTTTACGACCTGCTCCTAGCCGAGGAATTGCGCACCGTATCGCATCTGGCGCTGGCGTGGGCTAGACGCAATCTGTCTCAGGTGGAGGCACAGGCTCAGGCTGGTCGGGCCGCTGAGCTGGACCAGTTGCGCGCTCAGGTACAGGTCTCAAACATGCGCGCCGACTCCATCAGTGCAAAAAACAACCTGCGGCTGGCCACGATGGCCTTCAAGGATGTCGTGGGTTTAGACTTGGACCAAACCATAGAAGTGAGGGGAACGTTCCGCACCGAGACGGTGCTCAATCTCGATGACCTCGACGCTCTCGTCGTCTTGGGGTTAGCGAAGCGGCCAGAGCTAGCACACGTCGCGCAAGAAATAGGATGGCACGAGCGGAAGATCGCTGCCGATCAAGCGTCCACCCGGCCTAGCGTGGAATTGGTAGCCGCTGGGCAAACCCAGTTCCAGAGCGATGGGTTCGACCTAGCCGACCGGGAGTGGCGCAAGAGTTGGAACACCGGGCTGGTATTGCAAATACCGCTTTTCGACGGGCGGCTCACCGGGGCGCGCGTAGCGCAGGCACGGCAGGACCTGCGCCGGATAGAGTACGACCAGCAACGGATCGCAAGGCAGGTGCGGCTGCAAATCCAACAGGCCTATTATGCGGTCGAGGAAGCCAGCGAGCGCATTGAGGCCCACCGCGATGCAGTATTGCAGGCCGAGAAGGGCTTGGAGGTCGCCGAGGTGCGCTATGCGAGCGGGGTCGGCACGCAACTGGAAAATCTGGACGCGCAATTGGCGCTAGTGGAGGCGCGCACGCAAAGCGCTGTCGCGCGCCGCGATAAGGCACTTGCCCTAATGCGGCTCGAACAGACCGTGGGTGTCCTCGGCGAGTAGCCACAAACACTTAACAGAAAGGGAAAGTCATCATGGACGATAGACAATACACTGTTAGAGCTTCGCACTGCGACCATCGGGCGAGCGAGAAAGAAATCTACGAAGTCCTCAAGCGGACTACCGATCCGCTAGAGCGCTCTTGGAAGAAGCTGGAAAAGGCGCGGCGGATCGTATTAAAATTCAATATGATCAAGCCTCCAGAGCGCATCGAGTACTTCGCTGGCCGCCGCAGGGAGTTGGTAGATGATGCCGTGGCCCGCGCGGTGCTGCGCCTGCTGCGAGAGCGGACTACAGCCGAGCTAATCGCCACCGACACTTACCCTTACGGCAACGGCCATGTAACGCCCGACGACTTTAACTACCGCTATATATTGGACGATTTTGGCGTCCGCTATGTCGATTCGAATTTGCCGCCCTTTGCCACGTACGACGTGCCCGGTGGCGGCTGCATGTTCGACCGCTATCTACTCAATGCCATTTTTGCCGAGGCCGACGAGGTGGTATCCATCGCCAAGATGAAGAATCACGCCTTTATGGGCATTACCTTGACCCTGAAAAACCTCTTTGGCTTGCCGCCGATGATCCCACCGGAAGGGCGGACGCGGTCGTATTACCACCATCTCATCCGGCTTTCCTACGTCCTGCCAGACTTGGGCATGATTACCAAACCCTGCCTCAACATCGTCGAGGCCCTCACCGGCCAATGGGGCCGCGAATGGGGCGGCGAGGGCCGGATTTGCAACGCTTTGATGGCCGGCGATCATCCGGTGGCGACCGATGCCTGCGGCATGACCTTAATGGGCCACGGTCCCCATTCCGATTGGCCGACGCCGCCTTTCCGCCGCGACCGCAATCACTTGCTGATAGCTGCCAAGCATGGCTTTGGCACAGTGGATTTGAACGAGATCGATTTTGTGAGCGAGGTCGAGGCTCCGCTGGCCGAATTTGACTCCGTATCTACGGACTCAGACGCCACGGTGGCCAATTGGCGGCGCACTACCTGCGAGCAGGGGCTGATCTACCAAGAGGAACAGCGGGAGCTCATTGACCGCTACCGAGGGGAGTTCATCTATATGCAGGACGGTCAAGTGGTGTGGAACGGGGCCGATCCGAGCAACCTCGGCAGCCGCCGCAAACTCAGCGGCGACAGGAAGGACAGCGCCCTTTGGCTCAAGTACGTCGATCCAGCAGAGGGGGAAGGGGAGCACTTTGAGCGCTACAACGAGTGTTTGCGACTGGCGTCTTAACCTAGGGAGGGGCAGATGATTAGGGGCGACAAGGAACTGTACGTAGTCGGAGATCGCGTGCTAATCCGAGTTGACGACATGGAAGAGCGCACGGCCGTAGGGCTCTATTTGCCGCCGACCGCCTTGGAAAAGGAGGATGTGCAAAGCGGGCGCATCGAAGAAGTGGGGCCGGGCGTTCCCTTGCCGCCGAAAGCCGATGACGACGACGCACCTTGGGAAGAGGGGGGCGAGCAGATGCGCTACATCGGCCTCCAAGCCAAAAAAGGCGACCACGCCATTTTCCTGCGCAAAGACGCGGTGGAAATCAAGTTCGACGACGAGAAGTTCATCGTCGTGCCGCAGGCGGCGATCTTAGTGCTCGTTCGCGATATTGCCTGAGGGCCGTTTGGAAACCGTATGCAGGAAAGGAGAACGAAATGGGCGTTGCTGATCTGATTCAAAAATTCCAGTTTGTCGTGGACTCTAATGGCGAGAAGCAATCAGTGCTGATCGACTATGCGGTTTGGGAAGAGCTGTTGAATTTGCTGGAAGACCTTGAAGACTCAGGGGAAATAAGTCGCCTACGCGACGCGGCAGAAGAATCCATTCCATGGGATCAGGCTAAGATGGAGCCGCTATCTGATGATAAATTCGAGGCCCTAGCCGATCAGTTGGCCGACGTTTTTATGGATTATGTTGATCCCGATTGCCCCCCATTATCCGATTACGCGGTTAGCCGCAAAGGACTTTACGAGGATCATTTATAGTCGTGATTTATCTGGTCGATACGAATGTTTTGTTGCGAGTTTTATATCGCACTGATCCACGTTATCCAATCGTTCGAGCGGCTGTGCGCAAATTGCGGATAAACGGTCATCAACTGCAAGCCACATTGCAAAATTTTATAGAATTCTGGAATGCGTCAACTCGTCCGATTGATCGAAATGGTTTTGGGCTTACGCCATCGGAAACAGATAGGCTCTTGCAACGTGCAGAGAGACTGTTTCCTTTGCTTCCAGATTTGCCAGCCCTGTATGCTGAATGGAGACGGCTTGTTGTGACTTATGGTGTATCAGGGGTTCAGGTTCACGATGCTCGATTGGTTGCGGCGATTCTTTCGCATGGCGCAACGCATATCCTGACCTTCAACACGGCAGACTTCGCCCGTTATGCACCTGAAGGAATTATGGCCGTTGCCCCCGAGACGGTTTAGATGATCCATTGTGCCGCCGACCTCAGTCAAGGTCCGCTCCTCTGGTCTGGCGAACATTGGATTCTCTATCTGCGTCTGCCCGGGAGCCAAGTCGATAGTGGGCAACTCAGTCTGTACAGCGCTGCCTATAGCCCCGCAGGCCAGGGCACGGTGGCCTATATCGACATTCCCGGCTCCGAGGGCCTGACAGCCGTCTGCACCGACAACCCCGACTTGGCCGATTTTATCACTGTCACCATGATTCGCGGCAGCAATAATCCATTCGACCGCGACCTGCCCCAATGGACAGCCACCTTCAGCCGCGCTGGTCTCATTGACCGCAATCCTTCTTGGACCATCCAAAGCGAGCACCACACGCTGACCGCCACTTGGGAGCAATTGGAAAGCCCCCTAGTCGGCCCGCCTACCATCAATCCTCAGATCGTCTTTACGGTGCTGGTTTTTGCCGCCGCTGGCCAAATGCAACTCGATGGCACGGCGGTACCCGGCCGCCCTTATCCCCGCGACGCTTGGAGTAAGAGCCTAGGTCAAGCCCACAGTTCCTGCTGCTTTGCGCTGGCCGAAACTATGGTATCCACCTAAAAGTACTACCTTGGTGTTTTAGAGGATTCTTTATCGACTACGTTGGGGGCGTTTAGTGGGTCATCAGGGGTTCCAAGCGCGAACGATGCTGCACAAACTGTGAAATTCCCGCTGGAATTGTGCCTTTCGATGGCCGTTGCCTCCAGATGGATGTGGGAATCCACGCAGTACGCTTCGTCCCTTGTCAAAGCCGATTATCTTCAGCGCATCCGTGGTGACCGCCTTGCCCAGCGGCACGATCAACGCATCGGGTACTTGATCGAGTTCCGGTGGCAAAGTGGAGGTGAGAAGAGATTTGAGGAGCGTCGATCTGTGAATTGGCGGATTGGATCCGGTGTAGTTTTTCCCTTGGTTGAACACTGGGTACCGGAGTGCGGACGTGGAGTGCAGAAGGTGAGAGGCGTCGTCGAATAGCTGGGCAGTGCTGGCAAGTTCAAGACGATCCGCCACACCGATCTTGTCGAGCATATCGATAAGATTTGTCCGCATGGGTCCCTTGAACGCCATCCGGCGACGGATCTCCTTGAAGAGATGAGGTAGCTTCATGCCCTCGTGGAGCAGCCTCCGGGCCTCTGCAAATGCGGCTACTATTTGCTGGATGCCAGGCGTTATACCGACAATGATGATTTTTGCATCGGTTGTTACGCCGTGGAGTGGCGCATAGTATATTTCAATTCGACCTTCTTCTCCGAGCAGAAAATCCGAGGTGACGACGTCTCTATCCGTCGGATTGGCAGGCAACGACCGGATCTTGTCGATGTAGGCATCAAAGCGTGGTGTCATGGCGTCTTTCTTCGTGAACAGGTTGAATTGGATTAGATGTCGTAAGGTATTACTTGGGGATGGGGAAAGCCATATACAATGAAAGCCCAAGCCGTTTTTAGACGGCTTGGGCTTTTTGGGTGGAGATGGAAATGTTGGAGACCAATACTATCAGTTCTGATTGAGGCCGTACTTGCCCCGCGTCAACAGAACTTCCTTCCAATAGCTCTCCCGGTTGTCTATGGTCTCATCGGGTGTGGGGGCCGGACGGTATTCAAGCAATGTGAACTTGAAATTTTCGCGGGCATAGTCCAGCTTGTTGCCCACTAACTTCTGCAACTCCTTGTTCCAGCCGTGGCCAGAACTGACGTATTCCCCCCACCGAAACCAGATTCCTTGATCGCCAGAGGCTTTTCCGACATATCGTTTGCCCGTACTAGTGTCAGTGATCAGATAGATGCCCTTTATGTTCTCCAAAGCCGATTTCCAATCAGGCCTGTCGTTCTGAACCAAAGTTGCGAGTTCCTTAAAGGGAAGATCGATGTTCTCATAGCCGGGAAAGATTCGCCCCGAATACGGCTCTCGCAGTATTTCCGAGACCTCGAATTCGTCATAGTGATTCTCTAAATTTACGCGAGATGACATGCTTCGATAGTCCCGAAAAATTTTGAGCCGTCCGATAAAGTCTTCGCCATGATCTGTCAACTCGACTTCGTATTCGTTCCCATGACCATGATCAGCTAGGACGCGGAAGATTCCTCCGAATAGCCAGACATCTTCCTCGCTGTAAAACTTCATTAGCGAAAAGATGAATTCTCGGCTGAACTCGTTTCTTTGGGGACGATGTGCTTGCCAATAGACCCAATTGTCAGGGTCTTCCAACCACTCGTCCAACGGCTCATTGACACCGTTGTAGCGTGCGAAATGTACCTTGTAATCGCCAACGTTCTCGATTGGCCAGATGTCCTTCAGCTTAATCGACATACTCATAATCTCCTTCAGCCTTTTGCGTCCATTCCAGCGTCAGCGGATTCATAAAGTACTTGCCCTTTTTGCGTGATTTCCCGAAGAAACCAGTCGTTATGCGAGACTCGGTAAGCAATTTCTTCGGGGGAACGGACGAGCAAATCCATGCGGAAGCGGCGGGGGATACGCTTCCGAATCTCCACGGCTTGGCGACGAGTCTGCGATTCTGGGATCGCCATGATCACGCACAAATCGACATCCGAGTCTTCCGTGGGGGTGCCGTAAGCATAGGAGCCGAAGAGAATAATTTTCAGGGGGGCAAATTCTCGGGCTATGTCATCACAGGTCGCCTGAATGTCTTTTGGGTCAACCATGCTTGCCAGTCCCTAAAGAAAGAAAAGGGCTTGGGATCGAGGGCGGGACGCCTCAGAGCGCGAGACGTAATTCAAGGTATAAAGGTCTCGCGCCTGCGACAACTCGACAATTTTCGATAAGGCCCGGCGTGGATTTAGAAAAACGACCCTTGCTTGAGAAACTCCACTGGCGCTTCTCCTGGCCCCAACTTACGCGTGTAGTAGTCTTGCATGGTCAAGGCCAGCAGGATGCACAGCCAGAAGAAGCCGGCGACCGCGAAAAGCCCGACCAGCTTGGGGCTGTATTTTACGTGCATGAAGAACAAAATGACTAGCGATGCCTTTGCTAGAGCGATGATCAGGGCGACCGGGGTATTCAAAAAGCCCATGTTGACGAAGGCGGCCGCGACGGTGAGGACCGTGCCGATCATCAGGGCGAAGAAGATCAGAAAGTAGATCTTGAGCGGGACGACGTGATGTTCAGAGTGATGTTCAGACATTAGTGGCGTCCAATCAGATAGAGCAGCGGGAATAGGAAAATCCACACGATATCGACGAAGTGCCAATAAAGGCCGCTGATTTCAATCGGCGTGAAGTACTGAGCCGAAATCTCGTTGCGCCGGACCTTGGCGATCATCCACAGCATGATGCCGACGCCGACGACCATGTGCAGCGCGTGCATCCCAGTCATTACGAAGTAAAACGAGAAGAAAATTTTGGCGTTGCCGAGCGGAACGGTCGGGTCGTTCCACTGGAACATGCTGCCGGGGATGAGGTGTTCGTGCCACTTGTGGCTGTACTCAATGTACTTGACCCCCAAGAAAGCGCAGCCGAGAATGATCGTGGCGATGAGCCACCCCGTAATCGCGTTGCGACCAGCATTGGTCTGCGCGGCGCGGACGGCCAGCGCCATGGTCAGGCTGCTGGCGATTAGCACGATGGTGTTGAAGGTGCCCCAGCCGATGCTGAGGAGGTGAGAGCCAGCGGTAAAGGCTTCGATATATTCGTTGCGATACACGGTATAGGCACCGAACAACCCCCCGAAGAACAGGATTTCCTGGATGATGAACGCCCACATGCCGAGACTGGCGGCTTCGTATTGCTGCTGCGCTGTCTCGAACTGGTGTAGGTGGTGGGCGCTATGTGCGTGATCAGACAACTTCATCCTCCTTAGCGCGTTCGGGTACGGCCTCAGTGCTTGGTGCCGCTGGTTCCTCCTCACCGTACGGATAGGCTTCCCAAGTAACTATCGGGATCGCTTCAAAGTTGTGGGCTATGGGCGGCGAGGGGATGTCCCATTCGAGACCCTTGGCTTGGAACGGATTGGCGGGGGCCTTCTCGCCCTTGAACAGGGACCAGAGGAGATAGACGATGGTCAGCGAGAAGCCCAGCCCGAGGACGGTGGCACCCGCGGTGGACATGATGTTGAGAGCTTGCCATTCCTCGGGATAGGCGTGATAGCGCCGAGGCATCCCTAGGTAGCCCAAGATAAATTGTGGAAAGAAGGTCAAGTTGAAGCCAGCGAAGACGAACATGACGCCGAGCTTGGCCGCTCCTTCCGAGTACATGCGCCCGGTCATTTTAGGCCACCAAAAATGCAGGCCGCAGAGGAACCCCATGACCATGCCGCCCACCATGACATAGTGAAAGTGGGCGACCACGAAGTACGTATCGTGGAGATGGACGTCTATGCCCAAGGTGGAGAGGAACAGGCCCGTCAGGCCGCCAATAGTGAAAAGGCCGATAAAGCCCATCACGTAGAGCATCGGCGAGTCTAGCTTAACCGAGGCTTTGTGGAGGGTGAAAGACCAGTTGAAAATTTTGATGGCCGTGGGTACGGCGATGAAGAAGGTGATGAAGGAAAAGACCATGCTGGCATAGGTGGATTGGCCCGATACGAACAAATGGTGGCCCCAGACGAGAAAGCCAAGCACGGCGATGGCCAGCGAGGAAAAGGCGACGAATGAATAGCCAAAGACGCGCTTGCGCGAGAAGCAAGCTATGACTTCGCTGACGACGGCAAAGCCCGGCAGGATCATGATGTACACGGCTGGATGCGAGTAAAACCAGAACATGTGCTGGAAAAGCACCGGATCGCCGCCGTAATTGGGATCGAAAATGCCGATCTTGAAGAGGCGCTCGAAGCAGACTAGCAACAAGGTGATGGCCACCACCGGGGTGCCTAGGACCTGAATCAGGCTGGTCGCGTAGTGCCCCCAAATAAAAAGCGGCAAGCGGAACCACGTCATGCCCGGGGCCCGCATCTTGTGGATGGTGACCATGAAGTTGACCCCAGTGAGGATCGAAGAGAAGCCGTTGACAAAAACGCCGACTAGGGCCAAGGAAACAAAGGAGGTAGAATACGTGCTGCTGTAAGGCGTGTAAAAGGTCCAACCCGTATCAATGCCCCCCATGATGATGGCCAGTACGGCGAACAGCCCCCCAGCCGCGTAGAGATAGTAGCTGAGGAGATTCAGGCGGGGGAAGGCCACATCGCGGGCACCGATTTGCAGCGGGATGAGAAAGTTGCCCAACACCGCCGGGATCGAGGGGATGAGGAAGAAGAAAATCATCACCACGCCGTGCATGGTGAAGAGCTTGTTGTAGGTCTCGGCCTCGACTAAATCGCCTTGGGGCGTCATCAGCTCAAAGCGGATCAGACTGGCGAAAAGGCTGCCGACCAAGAAAAAGACCGCCAGCGTTATCAGATAGAGGATACCGATGCGCTTGTGATCTAGGGTCAGGAGCCAAGATTTGATCCCGTACGTTTCGTTGAGGTAGTTTCTCGGCTCGCCGTTGGCGCTGATTGCGTGGCTCATGGCTTGAATGACCTCGTTGAGATGTTCACTCTGCGGACTCACTCAGGGATTTGATATAGGACGCGATTTGCAGCAGCGACTGCTCGCTGATCTGCCCCTCAAAGACGGGCATAATTGGTTCGTATCCAGCGACGATCTTGGCCGTGGGCTGGAGTATGGACTCTCGGATATAGTCGCTATCAACGACGACTTCTTGCCCATTGCTGAGTGTCACCGGCTTGTCGTAGATCCCGACTAACGAAGGGCCGCGACCCGTGGCCGTGGATTTGTGGCAGGTCTCGCAGCCAAGTTGCTGGAACTGGCGCTCACCCGCTTCGACCATGGATTCGCCGCTGGACGCTCCCATTAGCCAGTCGTGGTACTCCGCTGGCTCTAAGACGATTACCTTGCCGATCATACCCGAGTGCTGGGTGCCGCAATACTCGGCGCAAAACAAGTGGAACTCGCCCGTCTGCGTGGCCTCGAACCACAGGGTCGTGTAGCGACCGGGCAACACGTCGTTTTTGACCCGGAAGGCCGGGATAAAAAAGTCGTGGATTACGTCCTCTGAGGTCATGGTCAGGCGGACGGGCTGGCCTTTGGGTACGTGGAGGGTATTGATTTCTCGCTTGCCCGATTCGTGCTGGATTTTCCACATCCACTGCTTGCCGACCGCGTAGATTTCCAAGGGGTCGGACGGCGGCCGCTGGAGCCGGAAGAAGACATCAGCCCCGAGCAAAAAGACAAAAAGCGCCAAAAAGAGCGGAACGATGGTCCAAGACAGTTCGAGGACGAGATTGCCGTGAGTCTGCTCGGGCTGTTCGTCTTCCGAACGGCGGCGGTACTTGATGGCGAAGATGATTACCATGCCGAAGACGAGCAGGCAGAAGACCACAGTCAAGACGAGCAAGAATGCGTACAGGGCATCTACTTGCCAGGCGATGGTGGAGGCTTGGGCGGGAAAAAGTGGAAAGTCGGACATGCGGTTCAAGGCTCCGAACTAGTTGAGCTGAGGGTGATGCAAGTTGTTGCGACGCTCCCGCTTGATCATGGCGACGATAAAACCAACGAGAGCGAGCACGGTAATCAGCCCACCGATGCGCAGGGAATTGCGGATGTAGAGACCGTATTTGCCGGTCATTGGGTCGTAGCTATAGCAGAGCAGCAGGAGCTGATCGACCGGATTGCCGATGGCACCGTCGGCTGCTTCGACGAGGCCCCAGCGCAAGTCGCGCGGGGGATAGTCGATACCGTACAAATAGCGCGCCAGCTTACCTTCCGGCGTCAGCACCATCAAGCCGCTGGCGTGGATGTACTGGTCGGTATCTTCGTCGTATTCGTAGCGAAAGCCGACCGCTGCGGCTAGTTGCTTGATCTGGTCTTCCTCGCCGGTGAGAAAATGCCAACCCGTAGAACCATCGCGGCCGCGGTAGTTTTTGCTGTACTCGGCCTTTTTGGCCGCGGCCAACTCCGGTGTTTCTCCGGGATCGACGCTGATGGTCAAGATGTCGAAATCCGTGCCAATGCCAAAACTCAGCACATTCATCGCCCGCAAAAGGCTGTTCAACACTTGGGTGCAGAGCATGGGGCACTCGTAGTACACCAAAGTGAGCACGATGGGCTTCTGGCCGAAGTATTGGCTCAGGGAGACGCGCTCGCCGCTAGAATCGGTGAATTCGAGATCCAAGGGGATCTGGTCGCCCAATTTCTGATCGATGCCGATGCTCTTTTGTAACTGCTGAGTATAGTTCTGCGCCCCAGTCTGGCCGGCTAGCAAAAGCGGCAGAGTTAATGCCGAAAAGATCGCGCTGCGAGCGAATGTCGTTGTCGGTCTGCTCATGGTATCGCTGGCGGAGCGATGAGCGGCATTTTGCCTTCGCTCACCAGATCAATTGCTCGCTCGATGGGAATGTGTACTACCTTCACTTGTTCGTCGATCCAGCCATAGGAGTTGAGGATCGCGGCGTCGCTTTGGGCCAATTCGAACTTTTGCTTTGGTGGGTCTACCTGCAGCCTCGGCGCGTCGCTGGCAACGCGGTTCTCGACCAGCGGCGGAACCGGATCGTCGAAGAGCGGCTGGTAATAGGCGAGGGCTCTGAATAAGACGATCATGCCGATAAAGGAAGCGATGACTAACGCGGTAATAAAAAGGCCGGTCTGTGCCAGCGGCGTTACCCGCGCATCGGTCGTCTCGTAGCCAGCGTTGTTTTGGTCGTGTGCTCGTTCAGCCATGATTGCTTTCGCCGCTGTAAAGGTCTGCAAATCGGGGGTCGTTTTGCGCGATTAGGGTGCGCTTTTTTAATTGCGCGAAGAAAAGCGCCAAGACGATGCCGCCGATGCCTATTGGAATGGCTAGGTCGAGCCAGTGTGGGTTGATCCCGGTGCTGTGGAAGCTCGGCCCCTTTTCGGTGTGGACTTTGGTAAAGGTCGGTGCCGTAATCCAATACAAATCGACCAAGCGCATGAAGATCAAGCCAGCGGCAATAGTGCCGAGCAGCTTGGTTTTGGACTTCATGGTGCTGGATATGAGAAAGAGAAAGGGGACGGCAAAGTGAAACACTAGCAGCCCGTAGCCGACGTATTGCCAGCCACCTTCCAGACGGGTTATGTACCAAGTAATTTCCTCGGGCAAATTAGCCGACCAAATGATGAGCAACTGGGAAAACGAGGTATAGGCCCAGAGCATGACGCAGGCCAGCATAAAGGTGCCCAAGTCGCGCAGGTGCTGTTCGGTAATCACGCCCTGTAGTGGCTCCCGCCGCGAGAGAGGGACGGCGATGAGGTACATGAACCCCCAGGTCATCAGCGCCATGCCTATGATGTAGATGATGCCGAAGATCGTCGAAAACCAATGCGGCTCAAGCGACATCAGCCAATCAATAGAGGCCAGCGTCGCGGTGAGAAAGAAAATGACGATGCCCGGACCGCTCAGGACCTGCATGCGATGGGTCGGGTGTGTCTTCGTCGTCTGGTCCTGCTGCAGCGACCAGCGGTTGAGCAAGAAGGCAAACAGTCCCCAGATGGCGAAGTAGATCACAGTGCGCGCGATAAAGAACGGCTCGTTGAGAAAGGGAGCCTTTTGCTGGATGATGCCGTCTTTTTGCAAGACTTCTGGGTGGGACCACTCGTAAAGGCTGTGCAAGCCGAGGAAGAGGATCGGCAGCGACAGCACAAACAGCAACGGCAAGGTGCGGGTCCCGGCTTCGAGCAGCCGCCGGATCGAAAATCCCCACGTACCACCGCCGACGTGGTGGATCATAAGGATGCCCAAGCTGCCCAAGGGCAGGCCGATCCAGAAGGTAAAGGCCAGCAGATAAGAGCGGAAGAACTGTTCCTCGGCCGTGAAGTAGCCGACCGCAGTGGCGGCCAAGCCGACTAGGCCCGCGACTAGCGCGAGGCGCTGGAGATTGTCCAAATAGGGATGCAGGGCAGCGGACTGTTGGGTAATCGACTCATTCATTGAAGTTGCCTTTGGTCCTCGGCCGGCAGTTGGTCGAATTCGAGGTTCTGGCTTAGCTGTAATACCTTTATGTAGGCGACGATAGCCCAGCGGTCGGCCACGGAAATGCGGGAGGCGTAGCTGTACATGACGCCAAAGCCATTGGTAATGACATCGTAAAGGTGGCCGATGGGCACCTCGCGCAGCCGCTGTTGATGAAAGGTCAGCGGCTGTTTGAGCCCGCGCTGGACGATCATGCCGTTGCCTGCGCCGGTCTGACCGTGGCAGGGGGCGCAGAAAATGTTGTAGCGCTCGCGGCCGCGCTCTAGCAACTGGCGATCCACGACCACCCCCGCCGGGAAGGTCTCCGCGAGTTGGCCTTGGATTTTGCCTTGGTAGAAGTGCTCGTCGAGCATCAATTGGCCTCGCGCCACGGTGCCGTCAACCTGAGAGCGGAAAGACATGCCGTCAGCGAAGAACGCCGAGGCTTCTAGCGGCTCGTATTTTTCTTGGTCGTACATGGCCTGCCGCAGCTCGCAACCGGCGGTGCCAATCAGCAACAGCGCCGCTCCCAACAGGCCAGCGAGCCGTCGGCTGGCGATAGTCATTTCACTTTTCAACTTCGACAACCTCATGCGGATTCAGGCCGCGCAGAAATTCCTCGGTTTTTTCGCGGTCGAACTGAGGATCTTCGGCCTCGATGCTGAGAAAGAAACGATCTTGGCTGGCGCGGGCGAAATTGGGTGCATTGAAGACCGGGTGATAGGGCTGGGGCAGGCCGTTGGCGATGAACATGCCAAAGGCCGAACTGAGCGCGGCAAAGAGAATAGTCAGCTCAAAGGTCACTGGGATGAACATCGGCCCGCTGTGCAAGGGCTTGCCGGCGATATTGAGCGGATAGTCGATGGCCGAGACCCAATAGCACAGGGAGTAGCCCGTGATGGCACCGAGCAGGCCAAAGGCGAAAACCAGCCAAGGCAACCTAGTGCGAGGAAAGCCGATGGCCTCGCCCAAGCCGTGGACGGGCATAGGAGAATAGGCGTCGATCTTGCGATAGCCAGCGGCAAAGGTCTCCTTGGCCGCGGCCAGCAAGTCGTCGGGAGATTCAAATTCGGCCAGCAGGCCGTAGTGCGTTGATTCTTCGTGTTGCTGCATAAGTTCAATGGCTCACTTGTGGTCTCCGGAGACCAGCAGATTGCGGATCTCGTGGATGGAAATCATCGGTAGGCCGCGGATGAACAGGAAAAACAGGACGATGAACAGGCCGATGGTACCCACGTAGATGGCGATGTCCCAAATCGTCGGGTGAAACATGTCCCAAGAAGAGGGCATAAAATCCCGGTGTAGGCTCGTGACGACGATGATGAAGCGCTCCAGCCACATGCCGACGTTGATGAACTGGGAAATGAAAAACAGCCAGAACATGCTCGTGCGGAAGTGTCTAAACCACAGGAGCTGCGGCACGATTATGTTGCAGACGATCAAGGCCCAGTAGAAGGGGCCGTACGGGCCTTTCATGCGGTTTTGCATCATATAGCCCTCAAAGACACTGGCGCTGTACCAGGCGATGAGTTGCTCCATGAAGTAGCCATATCCCACAATCAACCCGGAAGCTAGCATAACTTTGGCCATGTTGTTTAGATGGCGCTCGGTTATGAAGTCGTCCAAGCCGTAGATGAGGCGCATGGGAATCATCAAGGTCAAGACCATGGCGAAGCCCGCATAGATCGCCCCGGCGACGAAGTAAGGGGGAAATATAGTCGTGTGCCATCCGGGTATGAGTCCGACGGCGAAGTCGAGACTGACGACGCTATGGACAGAGAGCACGAGGGGCGTGGAGAGGCCAGCTAGCAGGAGAGACGCCATTTCGTAGCGTTCCCAGTGAATGGCTGAACCGCGCCAGCCAAGCGCGACCACGCCGTAGATGACCTGGGCGATGCGGTTTTTGGCGCGGTCGCGCAGGCTCGCTAAGTCTGGAACCAAGCCGACATACCAAAAGACCAGCGACACCGTCAAATAGGTCGAGACCGCAAAGACGTCCCAGATCAGCGGACTGCGGAATTGCGGCCAGATGTCCATGGAGTTGGGATAGGGCAACAGCCAGTAGCAGGCCAGCCAAGGCCGCCCCGTGTGAAAGAGCGGAAATTGCGCAGCGCAGAGCACGGCAAAGATGGTCATGGCCTCTGCTGCGCGGTTAATTGAGGTGCGCCACCGCTGCCGAAAAAGCAGTAAAATCGCCGAGATCAGGGTGCCGGCGTGGCCGATACCGATCCACCAGACAAAATTGATGATGGCCCAACCCCAGCCTATGGGGTTGTTGATGCCCCAGATGCCCACGCCCTCAAAGAGCAGGTACGGAACGCCTATCATAAACCCGTGTAGCAGCAAGAAGCCCAAAGCAAAGCAAATGAACCACGCCAGTGGGGTGTTCTTGGTCAGGACGATCCCACTGATCTTGTCGGTGATCGAAGTGTACGAGGTCTGGCTCGGGCCGAGTTCCGATACTGGGGGGCGATAAGGCGTTTTCGCAGCTTCGGACATGCTAAGCCTCGGCAATTTTGGGATTCGGGTTTTTGATACTTGCTAAGTACGTAGTGCGGGGCCGCGTGTTCAACTCGGTGAGAATGCCGTAGTTGAGCGGCGATGCCTTGAGGGTGGTGACTTGGCTATTGGGGTCGTTGATGTCGCCGAAGACGATGGCTTCGGTGGGGCAGGCCTGTTCGCAGGCGGTGACGATTTCGCCATCGCCTATGGTGCGCTTGGCCTTTTTGGCCTCAATCCGCGCTTGATTGATGCGCTGGACGCAGTACGTGCATTTTTCCATTACGCCGCGGGAGCGCGTGGTGACATCTGGGTTGCGCTGTAGTTTTAAGCTCTCGGTATCGCGGTCGGCGTATTGGAGGAAGTTGAAGCGCCGGACCTTGTAGGGACAGTTGTTGGCGCAGTAGCGGGTGCCGACGCAGCGATTGTAGGTCATGTCGTTGAGACCTTCGTCGCTATGAGTCGTAGCCGCGACTGGGCAGACCAACTCGCAAGGAGCGTTTTCGCACTGCATGCAGGGCACGGGCTGGTGCACGATCTGGGGGTTGTCGGGCGAGCCTTGGTAGTAGCGATCGACGCGGATCCAAGGCATTTCGCGGCCGTTGAGGACCTCGTCTTTGCCGACGATGGGGATGTTGTTTTCGGCTTGGCAGGCCATTGCACACGCATTGCAGCCGATGCAGGCCCCTAGATCGATAACCATGCCCCAAGCGTAGCCCGTGTACTGGTGATCCGTGCGGTTGTGCAGCGTCAAGTCATCGGGCGGGTCGTGGGCTCCCTCGTGGGCAAAATGCGGATGTGCTTGGTAGTAGTCTAGGGAGGCCTGGCGGAAGAGGTTGCGGCCTTCCATGTAGTGGTGATCTTGGGTGCAGGCGAGGCGATAGTTGTCGTACGAGCTGCTGACCTGTAGGCCGACGCCACTCCACAAGGCCGCCGTCGACCGCAGGGCATAGGCATTGAAGCCCGTGTCGCGCCCGACGCGACCACTGCGCTGTTGGCCGTAGCCCAAGTGCAAGGTGATGACGCCGTCGGCTTGACCGGGCACGACCCAAACCGCGGCATTGATCGCACGCCCCTCAAAGCGCAACTCGGCGAGGAATTCGTTCTTGAGCCGCAGGCGCTCGGCCGTGGTTGGGCTGACGAGGGCGGCGTTGTCCCAAGTGAGCTTCGTGATGGGCTTCGGAGTTTCCTGTAGCCAAGCGTTGTTGGCAAATCGACCGTCCCACACCATGGGATCGGGCCGAAAGTGGATTTCGAGATCTTCTTCCTCGGGAAGGCTCCCAGTCGTTGCCGGCAACTGCAAAGTGCCTAGCTCCACGGATTGGGCTTCGGGGTGCGTGCCCTCGACGAAGCCATCGTGCAGTGCGCGGCGCCAAGCAATCGCATCTAGCCCTTGGCCCTCCCAGTACTGAAGCACGATGTCGAGATCGGGAACCCCGGGCTGGCCGGTGAGCACCGCCAAGAGGTCGTGGGCCGATTTGCTCTTGTAGAGCGGGCGAATCAGCGGCTGGACGATTGTGGCGAGGCCGTCGTGGGCGCGGGTGTCGCTCCACGCTTCGAGAAAGTGCGATTCCGGGATGTGCCAGTGGCAGAGTTCCGACGTTTCGTTGTCGTATAAGCCGAGATGGACGCGGTAGCCGACTTTGTCGAGTGCCGAGGCAAAGTCGAGGTCTACGGGTGCGTCATATACCGGATTGCCGCCGAGAATGAACAGAGACTCGACCCGACCAGCATTCATGTCGGCGACTAAAACGGCTAGCGATTCGCGCTGGTCAACCGACTCGACTTCGAGGGGCGCAGTGTAGTGTACGGTTGTGCCCGTATTGCCTAGGGCGTGATTGATCGCGTGGGCCACAGCGTGTACCGCGGGGGACTGTTGGTCACCAGCGAGCACGAGGCTTTGGCCGGGATTGGATTTTAGGTCGTCGACCAGAGCCGCAATCCAAGCGTCGTGGGTAGAGAAGTCAGCGGAAATGCTCGGCCCCTTCCAATCGATGCCAAGCCCTTGGGCGACCTTTAAGGCCAAGGCTTCGATGTGCGCCGTGCCTAGGGCCAAACGATGATCGGCGATGCTACCGGTGGCCGTTGGACTGCTTTCGACTGCATAGAGTCGGTTGCTAGCCTTGGAGCCGTTGCGGATCCTGCGACCGGCTGCGAAGTCCCGAGCGTGGCGGACATTGCCAGCACCGCTGTAGGTAAAGTCCGCGTCTAGCGATAGAATGACCTTGGCTTTGGCTACGTCGTAAGACGCATGGACCGGCTCGCCAAACGCCATTTGGGCCCCGGCGCGGGCGTTGTCGCGATTGACCGGTTCGTACTGGTGCCACTGGGCTTGGGGAAATTTATCCCGCAGGGCTTGCAACTGGTGCCCGAGGGTCGGAGAAGTCACCGTCTGGGTAAGGATGCGCAGGCCAGCGCCGCCGTTGCCCTCGTGCGAGCTCAGACGCTGCGTCAAATCAGCTAAGAAGATGCTCCAGGCGCTGATGCGACCGGCGTTTTTGACTGTTTGCGAGCGATCGGGGTCGTAGAGGTCGAGAATAGAAGCCTGTACGAGCGCATTTGAGCCTCTGCTGCCGGAGGGATGCTCGGGATTGCCCTCAATTTTGGTCGGCCGCCCCATGTGGCTCTCGACGAGGATACCCATGCCAATACCGCCGAGCGAGGTGGCGGAGGCAAAGTACTGCGGCTTACCGGGAATGACGTTTTCGGGTGCGCGGACTTGGGGGACTATTTTTTCGCTAGGCTGAATCGTGCAGCTCGAAAGCCCGCCCAATGCCAGCGATGCGCTCATGAGCTTGAGAAAATTCCGCCGACTTACCGGATCCTTCAACTCGGCAGCTTGCTCGGGGAACTCGCGCTGGACCATGGCGGCGAATTCTTCGGTCTGAGCCAATTGGTCCAAGCTGCGCCAGTACTCTTGGCCCTGAGCGGCTTCGAGACGGGAGCGGATGGCCGAGAGATCGATGTTTTTTCTGGTTTCCATGTTAGCGGTGGCAAATAGAGCAGTTGGTGAGTTGGCTGGTCTGCACGCCGTATTCGGCGACGAGTTGCGCACCCAAACTTTCTTGATCGGGTGGGTATTGATAATTCATGTTAAATACTTGATCGCGCGGGCGAATGTACTGGGCGGGATCGCGGTGGCAATCGAGGCACCACTCCATATTCAGGGATTCGGCTTTCCACATCAGGGGCATTTGATCGACTTGGCCATGGCACGACTGGCAGCCAATGCCTTGGTTGACGTGAATGCTGTGGTTGAAATAGGCGAAGTCGGGCAGGTCGTGGACGCGATTCCACTCGATGGGCACGTTGTCGCGGAAGCTGGCACGCACAGGTTCGAGGATGGGCGCTTCGGTCCAGATCTGCGAGTGGCAGGTCATGCAGGTTTCGGTCGGGGGGACGCCGGCAAAAGCACTCTCCTCGACGGTAGTATGGCAATAGCGGCAGTCGATGCCCATGCCGGTGACGTGGTGTTTGTGGCTGAAGGGAACGGGCTGATCGATGGGCACGTTGACTTGATTGACGAAGTAAATGCGATTGATGTTGAGTACGATAGCGAGGATACTGCCGACTAGGACGAGGCCAACGAGGATGCTGGCTTTGGAAGCCCAGTTAGCGCTGCGCGGAAATACTTGAGCCATGTTTTATTAATTTAGCTGAGGTTGTAGAAAGCTGGCCTTACCTCTTCAGGCCAAAACAGTCTTGTAAATTAGGACAGTTTAATTTGGTGTCAATACATAGGATAAAAAACCTAGAGCATTTGACTTTGAGTCTCTCGCGATATAATATGAATAGCGTCCCTCCTATAACCCCCGTAGCTCAGCAGGATAGAGCAACAGATTCCTAATCTGTGGGTCGGCGGTTCGAATCCGCCCGGGGGTAGTCCTTTTCTTCACTACTGGTTGCCTCCCAAGAAGTTACGGCATTGCAGTTCGTTCCCATCTGGAGCGAATTATATAACTCAGGTCAATAGGTTTTGCATTGAGATGACGAGGAGCAAAGAGACATTACAGATTGCCGGTCAAGTCGAAGCCATGCTGACTGCTTTGGACCGGTTCTCCTCCTTCAGCCAGCTGCTTGAGCCCGCTGAGATTGAGCAGTTGCGTTTCTTGTTGCGCTATGCACATACGTGCGCCGACAGACTGATGGCCGGTAAACAGGCACAGCGCACGGCGGACGAGTTGGCCGCGCAACATCAGCGTTGCTCCGATGTGCTCCTCACGGCGGCGCTCAACGGCGATTGGGGCGGTGGCGCACCGGATTTACAAGGACTGCTGCTCAACCGGCTCCTCGATGGCCGACACTCGTTTTTGCGCGCTTGCGAAGAGCAAGCTCCAGCCGATGTTCCCGCTGCACTGCATCAGGTTGCGTGCCGCGATTTACAAAGTGCCGCGGTCTTGGCTCATCCTCGCTGGGGAATATGGCTGCGGCTGACCGGCAGCGATGCAGAGCCTTTGGCTCCCATGTCCAGAGATGGGGTGGAACCCACAGCCGTTGACCAACTGAAAGAGCGTTTTGCCTGCAGCGAAGATTGGGCTGGGTTAGCAGGAGAGCTCGGATGCTTGATCCACGAGCACGGGCGGGGTGAGCTGCGTCGATTCCCGGCCTTTCGCTTAGTCGGCAGGGAAGCTAAGCCCATCTTGGAACCTATCCGCCATTTCGCGGAATTTCCCCTCGGCTGGCTGGAGGGCAACGGATCGAGAATCCAAGTCCTTGAGGAAAATACGCGCCATTTTCTCGCCGGTTATCGGGCGCACAACGCGCTGATCTGGGGTCCGCGAGGAGGCGGTAAATCGACGCTGATACGGGCCTTGGTGGGAAAGTTCTTTGATCGTGGCCTGCGCGCCATCGAGATCTGCCCGTCTTGCTACCATCTGCTGCCCGATCTCTTTACTCTCGTCCGGGGGCGTCGCCAGCGCTTTGTCGGCGTGCTGGATAATGTGTCCTTGGGCCGGGGGGACGACAGCTTGCACCTGCTCTCGCGGACGCTCGATGGGGGACTTGAAGCGTGCCCGGACAACTTGGTTTTCTATGCGACTTCCAACTACAAGGATTTAGTCGATCGGGAGGGTGAGCGTCCGCAAGGGTTGGGTCAGATGCAGCTAGACGACGAGCGTCCCAACCGAGTTAACCAAAGCATTCAGGCCGAATTCTACGACCCTCAACAACTGCAACGTCTCGATCAGGAGCGGGCGCTAGACGACCGTTTTGCCCTCAAGATTTTTCTCGACTTGCCTAGCAGGCAGCAATATCGCGCCATGGTCCTGTCCTATGCGCGCCGGGCGGGAATCGACCTACCGGAAGAAGACTTATTGGCCGCTTTCGAGGTTTGGCGGATGCGACACAACCACGATTTAGGCGGAGGCCGGACGGCGCGGGACTTCATCGATGCCTACTTGCCGCAGTATTTGCGCGACAAGGGCGAGTCAAATCAATCTTCGAGTAGCTCGATCTCGTAACCGTCGGGATCGTCGATAAAGGCCATTTTGCGGCCGGTGGGGAAGGTCGTACGCCAATCGCTAGGCCATATTTCGATCCCGTTGTTTTCCAACGTGTCGCAAAAGCCGATTAAATCGGAGACCGCGATCGCGAGGTGCATGAGATCTTCGGGGACTGCGAGTTGGTAATCAGCGGAGTAGGTCAGCTCTAAGGTGTGTTCATTGCCGGGCAGTTCAAGATGAACGATCTGATTGCCAGCGGGCGACTTATCGGAGCGGCTCCGGACCTCAAAGCCAAGGTGAGTGCAATACCACTCAATAGATTGCTCGAGATCACTGACGCGGATGCGAGTGTGCAGGAAGCGGGCCATAAGGACATCCTTTCGCGGGTTGTATAATTTGGTAGGGGCTGCTGCGTGTGCAGGCAGTCCCTTGCGCAGGTTAGAACGAGGCGTGTAGATTAAATTAGTTAGGGGCAAAAAAGAAGCAAAAAATGGTGCCGAAGAGAGGACTCGAACCTCCACGGGGTTGCCCCCACATGGTCCTGAACCATGCGCGTCTACCAATTTCGCCACTTCGGCAAGTGAACGGCAAAAATTAAGTGCAGGGCTTGCAGCCGTCAAGCCCGTTCCTTTGGTGAAATAAGGCGGTTATGGCCAAAACGGAAAGTGGTGCCAAGCGCGAGTCAATAGTCGTGCAAAATCGCAAAGCCCGGCACGACTACGAGGTGATGGGCCGCTACGAGACTGGCATTGTCTTGCGCGGCACAGAGGTCAAGTCGTTGCGCGCTGGGCGCGCCAACCTCAAGGACAGCTTCGCTATAGTTGAAAAAGGCGAAGTTTTCCTGCACAATGTCCACATCGCCCAATACGAGCGCGGCAACAGTTTCAACCACGACCCAGAACGCGTGCGCAAATTGCTCTTACACCGCAGTGAAATCCGCCGGTTGACAGGGAGAACGCAACAGCAGGGCCTTACTTTGGTGCCGCTTAAGATCTACTTCAAACGCGGCAGAGCTAAGGTGGAATTGGCACTGGTCCGCGGCAAGAAGCAGTTTGACAAGCGTCAGGCTTTGGCCCAACGTCAGGCCGACCGCGATGTTGCCCGGGCCCTCAAGGAGCGCCACCAGTGAGTTTGCCCATGTCTAATCAGGCCACGACGCGCTGTTCTAAGTGCAGCGGTGGAGGCCTGTACTATGAGCCGATAGTCAAAGTGGGCCGTTATGGTACGCTGCGGCTTTGCGAGTGCGTTGAGTGCCGCTGTGGGGGGAGGGCACCCTACCAGTACTGGGACGACGATTCGCGCAACCAGTGGTGTCCCTGCCGTCTCTATCGCCGCAAAATGACGGAAACCAACCGCTTGTTTCGCCAAGCCGATATCCCCGAACGGTACAAATGGAAGTTCGTCGACGACTTCCGCATGGCGGCACCAGACGGGACCCGCATTGACCTAGCGGCCACGGTCTATCTCCGCATTCACCAAGATCTGATTGATGCAGCGGAAGAGCCTAAGCGCGGCTATCTTCTCCACGGCAATCCCGGCACGGGCAAGACCTTGATGGGCTGCATTACCCTCAACGAACTCATGTTGCGCTGGACCAAACCGGGCCGCTTTCTCAGTCTGTCGCGCACGTATTTTCAGAAATTGCGCGATACCTATTCAGCCGACAGCGAGCGCTATGGCCACACTTGGTCAATGCTCGAAGAGTTGTGCAATATGCCCTATCTCGTCCTAGATGACTTCGGCATCCAGCGGGGGACCGAATGGGAAATAGAAATGCTCTACGATCTTGTAGATGCCCGCTACGGCGACCAGCGATTCACGGTTGTTACCACCAACCAGCCCCTCGACGAACTCAAGGACCTAGCCAAGGGTCGCATCTATTCGCGCCTAGCAGAGATGTGCCAACCGATCCCCATGGACGGTCCTGATTATCGGATGCATCTCAATGAGTGAGACAAGCTGGAAGCGGAGCGATGGACGCCAGCCCGATCAGTTGCGGCCGGTGCAGATTTCCCCGGGGTACCTGAAAACGGCGGCTGGATCGGCTCTGATCGAGATGGGCGATACAAAGGTGCTCTGCACGGTATCGCCCGTCGATGGGGTCCCGTCCTTTCTGGTGGGGACCGGCAAGGGCTGGCTGACTGCGGAATACAGCATGCTCCCTGGCTCTTCTACACGCCGAGTAGCCCGTGAGCCCAATAGTCGGGCGTGCGAAATTCAGCGCCTAATCGGTCGGTCGCTGCGATCGGTAGTGGACTTGGAACAAATAGGCGAGCGGACGCTGTATGTCGATTGCGATGTCATACAGGCGGATGGAGGCACGCGCACGGCCTCAATAACAGGGGCTTATGTAGCTTTAGTAGAGGCGTTGCAGGCGCGGCAAGGCGCTGTGCTCGTAGATCAGGTCGCCGCTGTTAGCGTCGGAGTAGTGGGAGACCATTCCTTATTGGATCTGTGCTATGAAGAAGACAGCCGCGCCGAAACCGATATGAACGTCGTTATGACCGGCTCGGGAGGGATCGTCGAAGTCCAAGGCACGGCCGAGGGGCGTCCCTTTACCCGTGCGCAGGCCATTGAGTTACTCGACTTGGCGGCGGTGGGCATAAAGCGCCTATTAGCTGTGCAACAGTCTGTTTTAAGCGCACTTACAAGGGCTTAGGGGCTTGGGAGAAATTGCTTGACAGGCCTTGTGCCCCCGGCTAAGTTATACAAAATTTTTAGTTTGAAGCATGTGTAGCTTTCCTTTTCCTCCCCCACTCTAAATGAAGAGGATGGTTCCATGGCGAGTATGACTAAAGCTCCATTTTGGGATATGGAAGATTGCCTCGGGAGCTATCTGGCTGAAATTGCCCATTCCAAGCCACTCTCCCCGGCCGACGAGGTCAATCTAGCGCGGAAAATCAAGCAAGGGGATGAAGACGCACGCAATCGCTTAGTCGAAGCGAATTTGCGCTTTGTGGTCAGCGTGGCAAAGGAATACCAAAATCGCGGCGTCCCTCTCGCAGATTTGGTCAGTGCTGGGAACATGGGGTTGATCACCGCTGCCGAGCGCTTTGACGAAGACAAAGGGTTCAAGTTCATCTCCTATGCCGTTTGGTGGATCCGCCAAGCCATCCTACAGACGCTAGCTGAACAGTCGCGTACGGTCCGCCTGCCGCTGAACAAGATCGGTTTGCTCTACAAGATATCCAAAGCGTCCCGCGCCTTGCAGCAAGAGCATACCGACGCTCCCCACCCCGAAGCTATCGCCGAGCAGCTCGATGTCCCGGTTGAAGAGGTCAAGGAGACCTTAATGTGCAGTCGCTCGATGCGGTCGCTTGACGCGGCCTTTCTCGGCGAAGAAGATCACAGTCTGCTAGACGTGCTGCCAGACGAGCGGCAAGAGTCCCCTGAAAACCAAGTGATGCGCGGCTGTTTGCGCGGTCAGATTGACACAGCTCTGAATAGACTCATTGGGCGCGAGGCCGAGATTCTCCGGCTCTACTTTGGGTTGAATGGGGAAGAGCCTATGACCTTAGACCAGATTGGGATGCGCTTTGGGCTTACGCGCGAGCGAGTCCGGCAAATCAAGGAGAAAGCACTGCACCGCTTGCGCCACCCCAGCCGCTGCGATCATCTGCGCTCCTACAGCCGCGCTTGAAGATGCCCCCCCACAAGGCTCCCCTGCTCCCCAATAGTCGCAGGAGTATGCCATGCCAGAAGATGCAGTTGAGGAGGAGCTACTGAATTCTATAGATGAAGTAGACGATCAGATCAAAAATTTTCGCCAGCGGGTGCGGGCCGTTTTGGACGCTGCCCAGGCCGAGGGAACGCGGCGCAACGAAAAGGAAGGGAGCGCGAGGAGATAAGCGGCGCGTAGATTTACCAAAGAGGGGATGGCTTGGCTGTCCCCTCTTTTAATTTGTCTGCAACCAAACGGAGAAAATCAAAATGGACAAATGGGCAACAGGCATATTTACCTCGATTGACGAGGGCTTAGGGGCCGGGTTGGATTCGGTGAAGGCGCTAGGGGTTGCCACCGTGCATCTGCACGCTCCGGGCCGCGATTTTCGCACTGCAGAGAAAACCGCGGAAATCAAGGCTCAGTTCGCCGCGGCTGGAATCGAAATTAGCGTGGTTTTCGCTGGTTTTCCCGACGACGATTACACCACGCCGGAAATCGTCCAGCAAACGGTCGGGCTCGTGCCTTTAGAGCGCCGGGAGCACCGGCTCGAAGAGACGCTGGCTATCGCGGACTTTGCTGCTGCGCTAGGTGTAGATGCTGTTGGCATGCACTTGGGTTTTGTGCCGGAGGCGTCGGATCCGGATTTTGCCGCGGTCGTCGAAGTTGCGCGCACCGTGTGCGATCACTGCTGGGGGCACGGACAGTATTTTCACCTAGAAACCGGTCAGGAGACCGCCGCTGAACTTCTCACCTTTATCGAAGCTGTCGATCGCCAGAACCTCGCGGTCAATTTCGACCCGGCCAATATGATTCTCTATCAAGCCGGCCCGCCGCTAGAGGCATTGGATCAGGTGGGGCGCTTCGTCCGCAGCGTACACTGCAAAGACGCCGCGATTGAGCGCCTCCCGGACCAGCCGTGGTACGAGGATGCGCCGCTTGGCCAAGGCGACGTCAACATCCGGGCATTCCTTTTGAAGTTGCGCGATTTGGGGTACGAAGGGCCGCTGACCATTGAGCGCGAATACGCTCCAGACCAGATCGGGGATATCCGCGCGGCTCTGCAGCTACTCACCGACCTCCGCCGAGAGATTTTGGGTTGAGCGCGTCGCTGCGGAGTTGCTTGGATTTTGCAGTAGATGCGGCTTGGCAAGCCGGTAAGATCACTTTGCGCTACTTCCAGTCGGGTATTCACGCCGAGTGGAAGGAAGACCTATCGCCGGTGACCGTCGCCGACCGCGAAGCCGAGGCCAAGATACGGGACTTGTTGGCCAGGGCCTATCCCGACGATGGGATTGTCGGCGAGGAATTTGGCCGGGTCGAGGGAAGCTCTGGTACGCGCTGGATTATCGATCCCATTGACGGGACAAAATCTTTTGTCCAAGGAGTGCCGCTCTACGGAGTGCTCATCGCACGGGAAGGGCCGGATGGGGTTGACGTAGGCTGTTGCTATATGCCAGCCCTTGACGAAATGGTGTGGGCCGCCAAAGGCGAGGGTTGCTGGTGGAATGGCCGACGGGCGGCCGTGTCCTCGGTAGCTGAGTTAGGCCAAGCCTGTATCTGCTATACATCGTGGCCGAGCTTTGCCGAACAAGGCCGCGAGCAGCAGTGGCAGCAGCTAGTCGCCAGCACTCGGCTGCGCCGGGGGTGGGGCGATTGTTACGGCCACATCCTCGTGGCCACTGGCCGGGCCGAGGCCAGCTTTGACCCCATTATGAATCCGTGGGACTGCGGGCCATTGCTGCCGATTCTGCAGGAAGCTGGAGGCACCTTTACCGATTGGCAGGGGGTGCCGACGATATACGGCAAAGACGCCTTCTCTTCCAATGGGCATCTCTTTGAGTCCATCATAGGGCATCTGGGTGGCCACAGTGAGAGAGGCTCTTAGAAGCCGGACCGCCTTCTGTCTAGCAGTTGGCCGCGATGCCGTGGTGGCGACGTATCGCCACGATTGCACAACCGCGGCCCCGGCTATGGCCTTTGACTTTATATTTGCCATTTTTCCGGGCATTCTCGTTCTGACGGCCCTGTTGGGATTCTTGGGCATATCGTCTGAGGATTTCATCAGAGTACTCGAAAGCTTGGGCCTTGTCATCCCAGTCCCGTTGCTCGAGGCCGTCGAAGACAATATCAGCTTTCTCTCGTCGCAAAGTTTATTTGTCATCGGGTTCTTGGGCGTCATCTGGCCGGCGTCGGCTAGCATGTCCACTACAATGATGGCGCTCAACCGAGCCTACGGCGTGCAAGAGCATCGGTCCTTTTACAAGCGGCGCATTCTTTCGCTCGTCTTAATCGTCGTCTTGGGGATTTCTTTCGTTTTTTTCTTTAACCTCATTATATTCGGCGAACATGTCGAGAGTTGGCTGCGAGGCTATTGGGCTTCTTCTCACTTTTCTCCGTTGGTGGCCTTGTTGCGGCGCGCAGTGGTCGTGATCGGCATGGTCGCCACGACCGCCTGTATTTACTACATCATGCCGGCCGTGCGCCTGCGCTGGTGGGACGTGTTGCCGGGGAGTGTGATGTTTTCTGGGCTGGCTGGGGTCATTGCGATTGCTTTGGATTACATTGAGCGGTTTAGCTATTACAATATCATCTATGGCGTACTCGGGACTGCCATCATCCTCTTGCTGTCCGCGTACTTGCTGGCTTTTTCATTATTATTGGGCGGTGAATTAAACGCGGTGCTCTATCGTCGCCGCCATTCGTTTGACGCGCACCCGACAGATTATTAGGTTGGGGCTTATAGTGGTAATGCCTTTAGGAAATGGAGGAGACCATGTATAAAAATTTAATCCTATTCGCGCTCGTCAGTGGGCTTTTGGCCTGTGAGGGCAAAAAAGATGAGCTGACTCCTTATATCCAGACCTTGCAGGGCTTGGAAAGCCATAGCCAACAGCTAATGCGCTATCAGCGCTACTTAACAACCGAGGGCATGACTTCTCAGGCCCACGATGTCGAGCAGGTCATGCAAACCTTGCTCGACGAGTTGGAGAAGGTCGAACTCGAAGACAAGCGTCTTCGGGCCTTGCACAACGCCATGAAACGGGCCTTGAAGGCGGCGATGCGCAAGCTGGTCGAGCCAGACTTCCCGACCTTTGTGCCCAATGCCCAAAAGAGCATTTCGGTCGTCGAAGAAGAATTCACCAAGATATATGGCAACCTAGAGCTACTGTGGCAGAGGGCCAACAAGACCGAACCGTTCCCGCTCAAGTGGGAAGCCAAGCAATAGTTGAGTCTGCCGCCCGCTGCACTGCATAGAGCTCCTCCGGTAACAGGGGGAGCTTTTTGCGTTCAATTCTCGCGCAGCAGGAAGGGGTGAACAAACCATGATGTTCATGTTGTTCAAATTGTTACTGGCGACGGCGATCGTGTTGCTGTGTTACGCTGCGTACCGGCAGCTAAGGGGTGGGGCTCGCCGCGGCGCGTCCAACCAACGCAGCAGCATTGATCCGAGCCGAGTCGCCGAGGCCGAATACAGCATATTGGACGAAGAAGAGGTCGAACGCAAAGATCGTGGCTAAGAGAGCCAAAGGGCCAAGTCCCGCTGCACTGCTGGCCGAAATCGCCAAGGGGGATATTCGGCCTTTTTATTTACTGCACGGGGACGAAGAATACGAGCGCGAAGCTTTGGTCGCGTCTATGATCGAAGCTTTGGTGCCAGCTCAGACGCGGGATTTTAATCTCGACGTACTGAGGGCTGAACGCTTGGAGGTACTGGATTTTTTTCAGGTCTATGAGACCTATCCCATGATGGCCGAGAGTCGGCTGATTGTGCTGCGCGATGCCGAGGCTCTGACGACCGATCAGTGTCGCGGCTTGGAACGCGTATTTGCAACCTCGGTGGAGACTAGTCGCCTCCTAGTAGTGGGCCAGAAAGTCGATATGCGGCGCAAGTTTTTTCGCGAACTTTCGCGCCGAGGTCGCGCCCTAGAATTTAGGCCGCCCTACGACAACCAAGTTCCGCAGTGGATACAGCGGTACGCCAAGCGTCAGGGGGTGCTGATCGAGCCTGCGGCCGTCCAGCTACTTAGTCAGTACGTAGGGGCCAAGCCGCGCGAATTGGTCAGCGAGATAGAAAAGTTGGTCAGTTTTGTCGGGGTGGGCCAGCCGATCACCGCCTCGGCGGTCGAACAAGTCGCTGGCATCACGCGCGGGGCCAGCGTGTTCGAACTCGCCGATGCTCTCGGCAAAGGGCAGGGCAAGCTAGCGCAAAAGCTGATGCAGCAGTTTCTCAACCAAGGAGAAGAGCCAACTCGCGCCGTAGCCATGGTCACCCGCCACTTCCAGCTTTTGCTCAAGGCTAAGGGGCTAATGGATCAGTCGTTGCCGCGCGACAAAATGGCTGCTGAATTGGGGGTTGCGCCGTTTTTTTTGCCCGGGTATTTGGAGCAGGCCCAGCGCCGCTCCGCCGCTTGGCTGTGGGCGGGGTTAAGCGCCTTGTGCGAAGCCGATTGGCGTCTGAAATCGCAGGGACGACGCCAAGAGCATCTGGTTTTGGATCTGCTGGTGATCAAGTTGTGCAGGAAGCGCTGAGCTTGACAATGGGTAGTGCCACAACTATAATTGAAACACAAGGTGTTGTGTTTGTAACATATTGAAAAGTATAAACTAACAAGCAAAGGATGATCTATCGTGAGCAAACCTATCGTCTTAACCGATGACAATTTCAGCGCCGAAGTCCTCAACGCCAGCCAGCCCGTGCTCGTGGATTTTTGGGCGACGTGGTGCGGGCCGTGCCGAATGATCGCGCCGATTGTCCAACAATTGAGCAGCGAATACGAAGGCCGGGCCAAAGTGGGCAAACTGGATGTCGATGCGGCCCAGAAAACAGCGGCCGAATTCGGTATCCGCAGCATCCCTACCTTGCTCATTTTCAAGGAGGGTAAAGTCGCCGACCAGATTATTGGTGCCGTCCCCAAAGGGCAGATCACCGAAAAGCTAGAAGCCGCCTTGGCCTAACTGTGCGGACGAGCGGGCGTGGGGCGTTGTCTGTCTAAGGGGGAGTACTAAGCACATGCCGTCTGATCCTTTCTGGAGGCATGTCTTTCGCCGTCTGCAAGAGCGCGTAAGGAGCGGCCGCAAGGAGGAAGAGACCGCCGCCTGCAAGCTCTTGCAGAAAGTGCCCATTTTTCAGGAACTAAGCGGGCGCGAGTTGCACAAGATAGAAGAGATGCTCTACGGGCCGCGGGATTGGCGCGCTGGGGAGGCGATTATCAACCAAGGAGACCCCGGGATGGGGATGTACATCGTCGCCTCCGGCCAAATACGGATCGTACAGATGGGCGACGATGGGTTTGAGAAGCAGCTAGCCACTTTAACCCGGGGGAATTTTTTTGGTGCCCAGGCTCTTGTCGATCAATCGCCGCGCCCCGCTTCAGCTTACGCCCTCCAACCCTGTAGTCTCCTCGTTTTTTGCCGGCCCGACTTACTCGAACTCATAGATACCAATCTACCGCTCGCCTTGAAGATCGTCGAAGGCTTGGCGCAAGCCATCTCGACCGACCTGCTTGAAGTCATAGAGAAACTCTCGGCGCAGTTGCGCGACTCTGAGCGTCTGTTAAAAGGCGCGCGACGAGCAGGTAGTATTCAATGATGAATTGGCAAGTTAAAGTAGTACTCGCCTTGGTGGCCATAGTGGTTGGCGGATGGTTTGTATATGAGATTCGCGGCATCCTCACGCCTTTTGTTTTGGCTTTTATCTTGGCCTATGTCCTCTACCCAATCATCGATTGGATGGAGAGAAGGGGATTGGGACGGGCTTGGAGTACCCTGCTCGTCTTTTCGCTCGTTTTTGCAGGGTTGGGGCTAGGCGCATTCAAGGCTGGAGACAAGCTGGCTGGAGAAACGGTAGATAGGGTTTTTACCATCGCCAACACCGGCGACAAACCTCTAATCATCCACGGGATGGCCTGGGAAGACGATGCTCGGGACCAGCCGTTTGTCCTAAGAGAGGAACACCGCTGGCCACTTGAGATAGCCCCCATGGAGGAGTTAGCCGTTCCCCTGCGCTTTGTGCCCAAGGACCAAGCACCGGCTGCAAACGCGCTCTTGATTGCGTACTCACAGGGCCAAGATGAGCACAGGCAGCGCATTAGCGTCCACGGCAATGGCGGTGTGGTCGCAGGAGGCCAAGCTGGTAAGTCGTCGGGTTCTGTTGTGTTTTCGCGGGCCGATATTGGCTTTGGCGAGGCCGACCCCAACGTCTTGGTGGAAATCGGCGATAGGATCTTGGCGGAAGCCAGCACCAGAGCTGCAAAAATTGAGCCCATGTTACAGCCCTATTTGGGGAGCGATTTCCGCCTCGCCGAGTTGATTCGGGAGCATGGCGAGCGGCTGATGAGGACCATGCTGGGAGGCACTACGCTGTTTATCGAGGGCGTTATCTCGGGCCTTACTTTTGTGGTGATCGTGCCGTTTGTGGCCTTTTTCTTTCTCAAAGAAGGACGGCGCTTGACGCGATGCCTGATGGCACTGGTTCCCAACGCCTATTTTGAATTGTGCCTAAACCTGATGTACCAAGCCAACAGGCAGATCGGGAATTACATTCGTGGCCAGCTTTTGGCCGTCCTCGTCGTATCGGTGCTGGCGATTAGCGGTTTGTCCATTCTTGGCGTCTATTATGCCCTGCCTTTGGGGCTGCTCGCTGGGTTGGCCAATGTAATCCCATTTCTCGGACCATTGATCGGGATCGTCTGTTCTTCGATTGTGGCCTTGGCCACCGGCGGTGGCTTGGCGATGGTAGCCAAAGTGATCGTCATGTTTTTGGTTATTCAACTAATCGACAACGTACTCATTCAACCCACGATGGTGGCCAAAAGCGTCGAGTTGCACCCGTTGGTCGTCCTTTTTGTCGTCATGGTGGGAAGCCAGTTGATGGGCATCGTCGGGATGCTGATCGCCGTGCCGCTCACGGGCATCGCGAAAGTAAGCGGCCAAACCATCTACGAGGGGGTCAAGCAATACCGCTTGAGATAGGTTGACAATCCTATCTATATTGCTTAACTACACCTTACATCTCAAACTGTGGTACGAGGTACTTAAGGCCCTTTAAAGGGTAGGAGGAATGTTAATTGGGTAGTTCAATACACTTAGAAAGCACGGCGGTGAGCGAATTGGCTCAGCGGATAAGGGATGCCCGCAAGCTCTACGGCAACGATAGTCCTTACGTCATAGGTGTGATGACGGCTGTCGAATGGATAACCCAAGATGCCGAGGGTGGCCAGGGGCTCAAGCAAGACCTGCTCGCCCGCGTTTTAGAGAGCGAAGGAAAGAAACAGCCGTCTCGTCCGCTTCCCGGCAGTGCAGAGAGCAGTCCCCCGCCGCACGAACGCCGCGCCTTGGCGGAAAACACCTGGACTCGTGGCATAGTCAAGTGGTTTAACAACGATAAGGGATATGGTTTTATCTCTACAGACAGCCATGTCGATGTCTTCGTCCACTGGCGCGATATTTCATCTTGGGACCGGACTTTGACCCAAGATGACGAAGTTGAGTTCATGGTGACCCGCACTGCCAAGGGATTCCAAGCCATCAACGTGATGAAGGCTGGCCAAGACAAAGCCGAAGAGGAGACGGCCTCGGTCGAGGCGGCTGAGACCACCGACGAAACCGAGGAGGTCGAAAGCACCGACGGCGATGTCTCTGATGTCTCTGATGTCTCTGAGAGCGCAGGCAGTGTCCCGGACTCCCAAGACGAAGAGGACGGGCCGTAGGAGAAGATGGGCAAAAAAACGTCCGATATAGCCTGTTCGTTCTGCGGCAAGGGGGGCGACCAAGTCGAGAAGATCATTCAGGGCCCCTCAGTGTATATATGCAGTGAATGCATCGGCTTGTGTAATGAGAGGCTATCAGAGGGCGATAAGCACGAGCCTAGTCTCAATGGCCGTCCCTTGCCCAAACCGGCCGAAATCAAGGCCCATCTCGACGCTCACATTATCGGCCAAGAACGCGCTAAAAAGGCGCTTTCGGTCGCCGTGTACAACCACTACAAGCGGGTGCATTCCGGTGCTGGGGATGTCCAGCTCAGCAAGAGCAATATTCTGCTTATCGGCCCCACCGGAGTGGGCAAGACGCTTTTGGCGGAGACATTGGCGCGCATATTACAAGTGCCCTTTGCAATCGTCGATGCTACGGTCCTTACCGAGGCCGGGTATGTAGGCGAGGACGTGGAAAATATCCTCGTGCGGCTCCTCCAAGCCGCGGACTACGAGGTCAAACAAGCCGAGCGCGGGATTTTGTTTATCGACGAGCTAGACAAAGTTGCCCGCAAGTCCGGCAATCCCTCCATAACCCGCGACGTTTCAGGCGAAGGCGTCCAACAGGAGCTCCTCAAGATCTTAGAGGGAACCGTCTCGGGGGTGCCGCCGAAGGGAGGGCGCAAGCATCCCGAACAGCCTTTGGTCCAAATAAACACCAAAAACATTCTCTTTATCTGTGGAGGGGCTTTCGATGGGCTAGATAGAATTATCAGCCAGCGCATCGGAACCAAGTCCATGGGCTTTGGCAGCTCCCTCGACGACCACGAAGAAGTGAGCGGGGCCAATCTGTTGGCGCGGGTCGAACCTGAGGAATTGATCCAGTACGGCCTGATTCCCGAGCTGATTGGCCGTTTGCCAGTGGTGGGCGTCTTGCACCCCCTGAGCGATCAGGTGCTAATGGACATCCTGCTCAAACCGCGGAACGCACTCGTCAAACAGTACCAGAAACTGTTTGAGATGGACGGTATTGCCCTGCGGTTTGAGGAGGATGCGCTGTACAAGGTCGTCGAACTAACCCAAGAAAAGGAAATGGGTGCGCGTGGTCTGCGGGCAGTTTTAGAAACCGTCATGTTTGAAATCATGTTTGAGCTCCCGACCCGAGACGACATCGCCGAATGCGTCATTACCAAGGAATTTATCGAAAAAAAGGCCCCGCCCACCTTCGTGTACAACAAGAAGCGAGCTTGATTCCCCAATTGGGTTTTGAGCTTTAACTAGCCCCTTCTCCGCGAGTGAACGCGTTGGCGGAGAAGGGTTTTTTGTGAGAAAAACGCAATGCACGCTAGCCGTTATCCATCTCGGGTGTTATGGGAGCATCAGCCTGTGGCCACAGCACTTGCCGCGACCGGGGAAGTGGCTGTGCGGGGGCGACTTCTCCACTTCGCCGCAGGTCGAGGGAGGATCGCAGACGAGAGCGGGGGGGGTAATTTTGTCGTCAAGACGCCAGTAGCAGGGATAAAATCCGGTGATATCGTCGAGTTATATGGGATTGCTGCAGAAGGGGTTATAGACGTTACTCAAATTCACTTATTAGTTCCTAGTCGAGCGGATTGGTGCCAAGGAGATTGGTCGCGGTTCCGCGCCAACGGACTGTGGAAGAATATGTGGGTGCGGGCCGCGGTATTAGACGCCGTCCGCGGTTTTTTCAAGGCCGCGCACTTTCTCGAGGTGGAGACGCCCACACTAGCCCGCGCCTCGGCGCAAGAGGAACACATTCAGCTATTCGCCACTGAGTACCAAGACGACAGGGCGCAAAAGCGGTTTTACCTCGCCCCCTCGCCCGAACTGTACATGAAGCGGCTGCTAGGGGTAGGTTTCGAGCAGATTTACCAGATTAGCCGCTCGTACCGCAACGGGGAGTTAGGGCCGCAACACAACCCCGAGTTTACCCTAGTCGAATGGTATCGGGCGTACGCCAGTTACGAAGAGATCATGGCCGATGTCGAGGATTTGGTGTTGCATGTGGCCAAAAGCGTCCTAGGGCAATCGAGCGTGGTCCGAGCAGGGCGCGAGATCGACTTGCAGCCGCCGTGGGAACGGCTCAGCGTCCGCGATGCTTTTGCCCGCTGGGCCGCAGTCGATTTGGATGCCTGTACCGATGCGGAATCGCTTTTTCGCCGTGCGCGTGCCTTGGGCTATGGTAGCGCTAGACGAGAGGATAGTTGGGAGGACTTATATCACAAAATTCTGCTGGAGAGAGTCGAGCCAGAATTGGCTAAACTAGGGGCTGTCCACCTTTTCGATTATCCCCGGCAATTGGCGGCATTAGCCAAACTAAAAGAAGGTGATTCAGCCGTAGCCGAACGGACGGAAGCGTATTTGGGGGGAGTGGAGTTGTCAAACGGCTATACGGAGTTAAACGACCCAACTCAGCAGCGCGAGCGCTTTGCGCGAGGCGCGAGACCGGGGAGCGCCCCGGCCGACGAGGCATTTCTCGCAGCTATGGAGCGGGGCATTCCACCGGCTGGTGGCGTGGCCTTGGGATTGGACCGGCTGGTTATGGTCGTTGCCGGCGCGTCTTGCTTAGACGAGGTGATCGCCTTTCCGCTGGGGCATTAGTCGGCGAGGGCGGCTAGCTCTGTTTCGGACGCTAGCAGCCCGTCAATTAGGCCGAAGTCGATTGCCTCTGCGGGCGACAGAAAGTAATCGCGTTCGGTGACCAGTTCGATGCGCTCGAGCGGCTGGCCGGTATCTTGGACTAAGATCTGGTTGAGCCGGTCGCGCCACTCGACGATTTCGCGGGCGTGGATTTCGATGTCAGCCGCTTGGCCGCGGACGCCACCCCAGGGCTGGTGCAGCATGAGCCGAGAATGAGCAAGGGCGTGGCGTTTGCCCTTGGTACCGCCGGCGAGGAGAATCGCGCTCATGCTGTACGCTTGTCCGATGCACAGCGTTGCTACGTCGCAGGGGACGTACTTCATGGTGTCGTAGATGGCCAAGCCGGCGGTGAGGCTACCGCCGGGGCTGTTGATGTAGAGCGAGATGTCTTTCTTGGGGTCTTCTGAGGTCAGAAAGAGTAGCTGGGCGATGACGAGATTGGCTTCGTGGTCGTCGATCGGGGTACTGATGAAGATGATCCGCTCCTTGAGGAGGCGAGAGAAAATGTCGTAGGCGCGCTCGCCGCGGCCGGTCTGTTCGATTACTACGGGTACGATGGCCATGTTCTATTCTGTGGTTAGAAGGGAGCCTGTTGTTGGTTAATGGACTATAGGCGATGCCCAATATAGTGTCAATGGGACACCGCTCTGGTCGGTTGACCGCGCTGGGTTGGTACGGTACATTTTACTCTGCTTACGGCACATTGCTGCCCGCCAAAGGTAAAGTCCCTAACCCATTGCAAGGCATAGTGGTACGATTTTTTGAGTTCTGTTGCTTGACCCTAACTGGCCACAGGAACGCGTGCTCGTAGGCATTACCGGCGGCATGGGGGTGGGCAAGTCCGCACTGGCGCAGATGCTCGCCGAATTTGGTGCGCTGCGGGTCGATGCCGACGAAGTGGCCCGCGAAGTAGCGACAATCCCAGCGGTGATCGAGAACCTACAAACGGCATTCGGCCGCGATTTGCTCGGTCCAGACGGGCGCTTGAACCGCCGGGAGTTGGGGCGTCGTGCCCTGCGATCAACCGAGGCGAGCCAGCGATTAGAGGCGATCATGCGGCCGCCACTATCAGCGGCCATAGAGCGCCGACTGGCGCAGGCTGTGGAAGAAGCCTGCGGCGGGGTCGTGGTGTTTGACGCACCGCTGATATACGAGTGGGGGAACGAGGGGAACTTTGACCGGATCGTGGTAGTCGATGCTGAGGAGGAACGATGCGTATCGCGGGTGCAACAGCGCAGTGGCTTGCCGGTGTGCGAGATTAGGCAGCGGATGGCGCGCCAGATGGATCCGCAAAAAAAAAGGGCCCGCGCCGACTTTGTCATCGACAACAACAAGGGTTTGACCGCGCTTGCCGCGCAGGCGGAAGCACTGTGGGTCGAACTGATTGGCACCGAGCAGGGAAGAAGCAGCCATGACAAATGAGAGTTTGCAGCGGACACCCCTCTATGAGGTCGCCGTTGCCGAGGGCGGGCGCATGACACCTTTTGGCGGGTGGGAAATGCCGGTCCAGTTCGATGGTATCCGCAGCGAACACTGGACAGTGCGCCGAGAGGCCGGACTGTTCGACATCTCGCACATGGGTCGGATCGCCGTTTCCGGGGCGCGCGGGTTGGCCTTTCTCGACAGCCTCTTGCCGGCGCGGGTGCGCGAATTGACCATCGGCCAGATGCTCTACGCACCGCTGTGCAATGAACAGGGTGGATGCGTGGACGATCTGGTAGTGTACCGACTCACACAGCAGGAGTACCTCTTGGTGGTCAACGCGAGCCGTAAGGCTACTGACTGGCAGTGGATTACCTCGCGCGCAGCCGGGTGGTCGGATGTGAAAATCGAGGACTTGAGCGATGATAAGGGCATGGTGGCGGTGCAGGGGCCACGAGCCGCCGCCCTAGTCGAATCACTTGCTGGACCGGCTAGCGTGGCGCTAGGGTACTATCGCTGCGCGGTGATGGAAATCGCCGGGATACGAGCCTTGATTAGCCGCAATGGCTACACCGGAGAAGATGGATTTGAGATCATGTGCCCGGCCGACCAAGTCACCGCACTGTGGGCGAAGCTCCGCGCAGCCGGTGCCCAGCCTTGTGGACTCGGTGCGCGCGACACCTTGCGCCTCGAAATGGGCTTTTGCCTCTATGGCCGTGAATTGAATGAGCAGACGACCCCCTTAGAGGCGGGTTTGTCTTGGACTTTGGACTTAGAAAAAGAGGCGAATTTTGTCGGGGCCGAGGCGCTGCGGGCACAGCGAGCGGCCGGAGGCTATCGCCGTTTGCGCGGCTTCCGCATGTTGGAGAGGGGCATTCCGCGGCCGGATTATCCGGTTTTCGACCAGCGCGGGAAGCAGGTGGGTACCGTGACCAGTGGGACGCATTCGCCGGTGCTTGGCGAGGGGATCGGGCTAGCCTATTTACAGCGCGGTGCGCAAAAAATAAGCACTCAAGTGTACGTTGACATGAAGGGTAAGCGGCAACCCGCTGAGGTGGCCAAGCTACCCTTTGTGCCTTCATCTATTAAAAAAGACTAACATGTTGCAACCACTGCCTTTAGGCAGTGAACGGAGGTGCATGGGCGACGAATTTGGACCTAGCGATGACTTTGTCCGCCGGCACATCGGCCCTACGGACGCGGATATAACCGCTATGCTCGCGGCGGTGGGAGCCGACAGCTTGGACGACCTCATGGCCGAAGCCCTGCCAGCGGCGATTCGGGCGCAAGGCTCGTTGGCGCTAGGAGAAGGCATCAGTGAGTACGAGCTGATGGGTAGGTTGCGCGAATTGGCCAGCCAAAATCGCATCCACCGCAGTTTTATCGGCATGGGCTACTCAGACTGCATCACCCCTCCGGTGATCCAGCGCAACATCTTGGAGAACCCAGGCTGGTACACCCAATACACACCCTATCAGTCCGAAATCGCCCAAGGGCGGCTAGAGGCCCTGCTCAACTTCCAGACCATGGTCGGCGACTTGACGGGTTTTGCACTGGCCAATGCCTCCCTGTTGGACGAAGCCACGGCTGCGGCCGAAGCCATCGCCATGCTGAGGGCGGTGCAAAAGAAGAACGAGAGCCAGCGCGTCTTTGTCTCGTCGGCTTGCCATCCGCAAACCATAGCGGTGGTCAAGGTCCGGGCCGAATCGCGGGGTTGGGAGGTTGTAGTAGGCGATCATCGAGAATGGGATTTTGCGGCCGGGGCTTTTGCCGCCCTGCTCCAGTACCCAGCCTCAGACGGTGCGCTCTACGACTACGCCGATTTCTGCGCTCAGGCTCACGCCCACCAGACACTGGTGTGCGTGGCAGTCGATTTGCTCGCCCTGTGTTTGCTGCGGCCCCCTGGGGAATTTGGAGCCGATGCGGCCATCGGAAGCGCGCAGCGCTTTGGTATGCCAATGGGGTACGGCGGCCCGCACGCAGCCTTTTTGGCGACGCGACCCGAGTACCAGCGGCAGGTGCCCGGGCGCATCATTGGCGTCTCCGAGGACGTCCGCGGCCAGCCCGCCCTGCGCATGGCATTGCAAACCCGCGAACAGCACATCAAACGAGAACGGGCGACGAGCAACATATGCACGGCCGAGGTTTTGCCGGCTGTAGTGGCGAGCATGTACGCGGTCTATCACGGGCCAGACGGGTTGCGGCGCATAGCGCACCGAGTACACCGCCAAGCGCGAGCGCTCGCCCGAGGGTTGGAGGAAGTCGGCTACCGAATCGTCCACGACCAGTACTTTGACACGCTGCGTGTTGAGATAGGGGAGCAGGGAGACGAACTGTTAGCTCGGGCGCAGGCCGAGGGAATGAACTTCCGCGAGCTGGGAGACGGGCACTGGGGGATTGCTCTCGACGAAACGACCGACAAGGCCGATTTGCAAGCCATCCTCGCCTTGCTGGGCGGCAAGTTGTCCACCACAGTCGATGAAGGGCCTGCTTGGGAGCCTGTCCACGTCCGCCACTCGCGTTTCATGGCGCATCCGGTCTTTGCGTCGCATCACTCCGAGACCGAAATGATGCGCTACATGCGCCGGCTCGAAGCCAAGGATCTGTCCTTGGTCCACGCGATGATTCCCCTCGGCTCGTGTACCATGAAGCTCAATGCGACCGCGGAAATGATGGCGATTACTTGGCCCGAATTCGCTGGGCTGCATCCATTTGCGCCCGTAGAGCAAGCCCAGGGTTACGCGGCAGTTTTCGCCGAAATGGAGGACATGCTGCGCGAAATCACCGGCCTCAAGGGCATTTCGCTGCAACCTAACGCAGGTTCTCAGGGCGAGTACGCCGGCCTACTCATCGTGCGCAAATACCACCAGACGTGCGGAGAGGCCCAGCGCAACGTCTGCCTCATTCCGGCCTCGGCTCATGGGACGAATCCAGCTAGCGCCGCTATGGCCGGTTTAGACGTGGTTGTCGTCGCTTGTGACGACGAGGGCAATATCGACTTGGCGGACCTGCGGGCGAAAGCCGACGCACACCGCGAGCGGTTGGCGGCCCTGATGGTGACGTATCCCTCGACTCACGGGGTATTTGAAGAGGCCATCGGCGAGATCTGCGCGATCGTCCACCAAGCGGGCGGTCAGGTCTATATGGACGGGGCCAATATGAATGCCTTGGTGGGATTGTGCCGGCCCGGGGAAATCGGCATTGACGTGTGCCACTTGAATTTGCACAAGACCTTTTGCATCCCCCACGGCGGAGGCGGTCCTGGGATGGGTCCCATTGCCGTGGCCGATCACTTAGTGGAGTTTTTGCCCTCGCATCCCCTCGTCCACACCGGCGGGGCTGCATCCATTGGCCCCATTGCGGCCGCTCCGTGGGGCAGTGCCTCGATTCTGCTCATATCTTGGGCGTACTTGCGGCTGATGGGCGGCGCGGGCCTCACGGAAGCGACGCAGGTGGCGATCCTCAATGCCAATTATCTGAGCAGTCGCCTCGCGGGTTCCTTTCCCGTGCTATACAAGGGGCACAACGGGCGCGTGGCCCACGAGTGCATCCTCGATTTGCGCTGGGCGCGGGAGCACGGCATTGGCGTAGAAGACGTGGCTAAACGGTTGATGGACTATGGGTTCCATGCACCTACGGTATCTTTCCCAGTGGTCGGAACCCTGATGGTTGAACCTACGGAGAGCGAATCCAAGGCCGAGTTGGACCGATTTTGCGAAGCTATGATCGCCATTGGCGAAGAAATCCGACAAGTAGCTGCCGGGGAAATGGACCGCACCAACAACCCCCTAGTCCACGCACCGCACCCCGTGGACGTCGTGCTGGCCGACGAGTGGGATCGGCCTTATTCTAGAACCGTTGCTGCCCTGCCGGCCCCTTGGCTATTGGAGCGCAAGTTCTGGCCAGCCGTCGGGCGCCTGAACGACGCGCAGGGCGATCGCAACCTGATCTGTTCCTGTCCGCCTGTAGAGGCATATTCTCAAGGGGAATAAAATGAGCCAGAAGTGCGCCTTAATCACCGGCATTACCGGCCAAGACGGTTCGTACTTGGCCGAATTGCTGCTGGAAAAGGGCTATGAGGTTTTTGGGTTGGTGCGCCGCAGTAGCACGGTCAATTTCGAGCGGATCGGCCATTTGCAGGACAAAATCGAGCTGATCTCCGGCGATCTGTTGGACCAGAAGTCATTGATTTCGGCGCTGCAGACCGCACGGCCGCAGGAAGTGTACAATCTAGGTGCCCAGTCCTTTATACCGGTCTCTTGGGAGCAACCCATGTTGACCGGCGAGATCACCGGCTTGGGCGTGACGCGGCTTTTGGAAGCCATCCGCGCCTGCGACGAGAACATCCGCTTTTACCAAGCCAGCACCAGCGAGCTATTCGGCAACGCACAGGAATCGCCGCAGAACGAGCAAACGGCTTTCTATCCGCGTTCGCCCTACGGGGTGTCCAAGCTCTACGCACATTGGATCACCATCAACTACCGCGAAAGCTACGGTCTGTTCGCCTGCACGGGCATTCTCTTCAATCACGAGTCGCCGCGCCGCGGGCGCGAATTCGTCACCCGCAAAATCACGCATGGCGTGGCCCGCATTAAACACGGGCTGGACCAAGAGTTGCGCCTTGGCGACTTAAGTCCTCGCCGCGATTGGGGCTATGCCGGCGACTTTGTCCGGGCCATGTGGATGATGCTCCAACAGGACGAACCCGACGATTACGTCGTCGCCACAGGCACCTCCCGAACCATCGGCGAATTCTGCGAGGTCGCCTTTGCCCACGCCGGCTTGGACTGGCGGCAATACGTGGTCCTGGATGAGCGTTTTTTGCGCCCCGCAGAGGTGTACACCCTGTTGGGCGATGCGACTAAAGCGCGGGAAAAATTAGGTTGGGAGCCCGAGGTCGGCTTTGAGGAAATGGTCCAGCAGATGGTTGACTGGGACTTGGAACAGGTGGCCCATCAGTCGGCCCCAGTGCGCCCGGCACTGCGGCGATAGCGGTGGCTGAACTTGCGGATCTGGCCGCATATCGTCTGAATCGCCCGTACATCGCGAACTTCCAAATCGACCTTGTTGAAGAAGCGGCGCAGCACGCGGCCGAAGTGATCCGGCTTGTTGTTGTACGGGGTAAACTCTATCTCGGCAAGGGCTTGCAGGATCTGAGCCAACATTCGCTCGCGTTCGCCAGCCGTGGCCAGTTGCACGGGCGGATCCGGTGGTTTTTCGCTCATGGCCGCATACAGGCCATAGGTCAACAGGAGCACGGCGTGGGAGAGATTGAGGGAGGGATAGGCCACGGCCGTAGGGAATCTCAGTACCTGATGGCAGAGCGCCAGTTCCTCGTGCCATAAGCCGTCCCTTTCGCGTCCGAACACGAGGGCAATGCGGCAGTGATGAACTTGGGAGGCTAACTGGGCAATCAGCGGGCGCGGCGCGGAATCAACCGTGCGGAAGCGGCCCTGCCGGTGGCTCGTGCCGACGACGATATGGCAATCGGCTACGGCTGCGGCGAGGTTGGGGAAGACTTGGCTGCCGTCTAGAATATCGCCCGCGCCGTGGGCAAAGGCGCGCGCTTCCGGCGTATCCCACGTCCCGGGATTGACCAAGGCCAACTGGCTTATGCCCGTGGTTTTGAGCACGCGAGCCGTAGCGCCGATATTGCCGGGCGTCGCCGGCTCGACGAGCACGACGCGGATGTTGTCGAGAGGATTCATGCGGCTTGCCAAACTAAACCAAGAAGGATACTGCGCGCCAATGCACACCGCAGGTCAATTCACCCGCGTCCAACTCGCGGACGGCGTTTATTTGCATCTGCACAGCATTGGATTGTACAAGACGATCCGGGTGGATGTGTGTCTGAGCACGCCGCTGTGTGCGCCGCGACATTCGCTCGTGGCCCTGAGCAGCCGACTGCTGGCGCGGGGCACGCACAAGCTGCCCGATGTACAGAGCCTCAACCGCTTTATCGACGACCTCTACGGGGCGCATTACTCGGTGCAAGTCGATCGCTTGGGGGAGTATCAGTTCATTCATTTATGTCTGGAAGTCATAGATGATAACTTCCTTGGAGAGAAAGGAATACTGGAGCGTGGACTGACCTTCCTTCGCGACGTTCTGCGCGATGGTAGCGGGTTCCAGCGCGATTGTCTAGAGCGAGAAAAATACCGCCTTGCACGGCAAATTGCCGATGGCTTTAACGACAAACTGGGCTATGCACAAAGGCGGTGCAGCGAAGAGATGTGCCGAGGTGAACCCATGGGCCTGTCGCCGCTGGGCAACCCCGGGGACTTTGCCGCCGTACAGGCCGACGAGCTGTGGGCTTTCCACTGCGAGCGGACGGCGGCCGATCGCCTAGATCTTTTCGTAAGCGGCGATCTGCGCTTGGAGCAGATTCAGCCCTTGATGGAGTCGCTCTTTGCTTGGGAGCGCACCGCAAGTCAGCCCCAGCGCCAGCTTCCACGCATTGCTGGTCCGCGGCGCGAGATTTTTGAATGTCAAGAGGTGCGAGAGGCAAAAATGGTGTTGGGCTATCGCACCCAAGTTGCTTATGGCTCGAACGGCACAAATGACTATCCGGCTTTGGCGCTGCTAAACCTGATACTCGGCGGCGATGGGCCATCGCGGCTGTTTAAGCACCTCCGCGAAGAGGAGGGCTTGTGCTACTATATCGCATCGCATATCGAGGCATTGAGCGGGCTACTCTTCGTGGCTGCGGGCATTGAAACCTCCGCTTACCGCGAGGTCAGAGATAAGGTCGAGGAACAATTCCAAGCGTTGCGCTCTGGGATCTTTGATCCCGGGGAAATCGAAGCAGCCCGGCGCTTGCTGCGGGCGAGACTGTTGGGGCTGGCCGAAGACCGCGAGGGCTTTTTTCGCTATCAATTGCGAGAGGGTCTGACAGGGGGCAGCCAGTCCCCGCAAGGGCTGTGGCAGCGCATCGAGCAAGTAAGCGTCGAGGAGCTAACCCGAGTGGCCGATGGCATTGCTGCGGACACGGCTTTTCTATTGCACGGGACGTGAGAATTTGATTGCAGATGCGCTATTAGGGGAAGTCGTGTACCGCAGTCGCTTAGGCGGAGGCCTCGATGTATGGGCGGTGCCGCGGCCAGACAGTCGGCAAAAAGCAGCGGTGCTGTACATAGACTGCGGTTCGGTCGATCTGCATTTGCGCGCCCGCAACTCCGGGGAGGTACAGACCACGCCCGCTGGCACCGCGCACTTTCTCGAACACCGCCTTTTTGCCAAACCGTACGGCGACATCACCGAACAAATCAGCCGCCTTGGCGGCGACGTAAACGCCAGCACCAGTTTTACTTCAACCGTCTTTTCTCTGACGTGTATTGAGCACTTTGCCGCCCACCTAGATTTGCTCTTCGAGCTTGCCTTGGATCTGCACATCCTGCCGGCTGGCGTTGTCCAGGAGCGAGAGATTATTGACCGCGAGATCCAGATAAGCTGCGACGACCCGGAGTGGGTCGGGTTTCTGCACGGCCTTGAAGGGCTGTACCAGCACGGCCCCTTGGCGTGGGACATGGCCGGCACGCGGGAGAGCATTGAGCAGATTGACGAGGATACGCTAACTCGTTGCCACGAGGTATTTTATCGGCCCGAATATATGGGGCTGTACTTGTGCGGGGATTTCGACGTCGAGGCTACTTACGCGGCCGTCGAATCTGCTTTGCTAAAGTATAGCTGGCCGCGCTCCGCGTGGGACCGCGTGGAACGCCCAGTGGTATTGCCCACTCCGCAGCCGTGCGGGGCTTTGTCCCTGCCGGTCAGCCGGCCCTATACCTTGCTGTTTTTCGGCGACGACAAGGCGGGTCAATCGGGCCGCGACTTGCTCTTGCGAGAATTGGCCTTAGAACTGGCCTTGGATATTGCCTTGGGTCCGGCGAGCGATTTTTTTGCCGCGCACTACGAAGATGGCCTAATCGACGGCGATGCCTTTGGAGCCGAGGTCCATGCCGAGCCGACGTTTTGCTTTTGCACAGTGGGCGGATATACCCAGCAGAGTGAGCGATTGGGTGAGGAAATAGGGGCCGCATTGGCCAGTCTCGATGAGCGCGTTGTGGCCGCGGACTTGGGCCGCGCCAAGCGCAAAGCCTACGGCCTGCTGCTGCGTGCGTGGGAGCAAGCCGAGGATGTGGTCGATATGCTATGCTCTGCTGCGGTTAGTGGGGCGGCCCCTAGCGTCTATTTTGCCGTCCACGAGCAGGTCGGGGTCGGTGAGATTCTCGAAGTGCTGGAGAGCTGTTTGTCGCCGGCGCACCAGAGCGCGATGCAGATTGTACCCACCGGACGCGCAGAATAGTGGCCGATAAGATATATCGCTATTGGATCTCGGTGCCGAGCGGGTTGGAGGCAGTGGCACTCGACGAATTGCGCGAATACGCGCCCGAGGTGCAGCAGGTCGATGTCGAACCGGGCGGGCGCGTGGGGCAGATTTTCTTCACGTACAAGCGCAGCCCGGGGCGGCTGCTACAGTTGCGCTCGGCCATGCAGTGCGCCGGTTTAATTAGTCAGATGCACGGCGTTACGGTAGGGCGACCGGGCCTCGAATACATCTGCAAACGCATCGCCCGCTGCGATCTGACGCCGGCCAAAAGCCTCGCGCAGGTCCAGTCTGCGGCGATTGATACCCACGCTTTCGCCCTGAGCGCGACGCTGCGGGGCCGGTACCGATTCAACGCGGCCGAACTGATTGAGTCCGTGACGGCAGTGTTGCGCGACAAACACGGATTGCGTCTAGGCAACGGGCCGAATCTGCTGCGGCTTCACTTGCAACTGACCGGACGACGTGCCCTGTTGGGACTGCGGCTAGGGGAGGGCATAGCGCCGAATTCGGCCGTGGCGTATTGCTTGGCCCGCTTGGTGGCCATGCAGTCGGGGGCCTGCGTCCTATGGGCGCGCCTCGACCCGCGCGAGTTGGTCGCACTGCAAGAGGCGTTTGCGCCGCGCCTGCTAGTAGGTATCCCAGCGCACCTAATCGCCGCGCTGGATCACCTGCCTTTTGTGGGCGAGTACCTCGATTATGCGTTCAGCTTAGTCGGAGAAAACCCTGCCGCTGAGTTGGCCGAATTGGCGCGGGTGTTGCGCGCTGGTGGAATCGCCGTGGTGCAAGTGGCTGATTTTGATCTCTTCATCGCCCTTTTGGAGGCTGAAGACTATCCTCTGGAAGTCTTGGCCGACTTGGAGATGCATGAGCGCGGGCGGGCGTATCGGCTGGTCGTTCTGGAGCGTTTGGCAGAGGAAGATACTGGACTTTTACAAGTGGAGGAGTGGAGCTAGCCCTGATCCGATAGAGAACAGGGTAGGGGCTTGCCATTATTGCGCATCGGTCGAGTTGGTCAGATATTCATTGGATTGAATGCGCTTCTTTCAAGTCAACAGCTTCTGAGATGGACTCATGTCAGCACCTAGATCCGCAGCAGCCTTTGCCCAAGCACAGCAGGTCATTCCCGGAGGCGTGAACAGTCCGGCGCGGGCTTTCGGCGCAGTGGGCGGTGGCCCTCGCTTTATAGACCGGGGGGCTGGTGCGCGGATTTTTGATGTCGATGGCCGCGAATACATCGACTACGTGTGCTCTTGGGGCCCCCTCATTTTCGGCCATGCCCATCCCCGCGTCGTACAAACCGTACAGGAAGCCTGCGCCAAGGGTACCAGTTTCGGTGCCCCAACTGAGCTAGAAATCGCACTGGCCGAGCGCATTGTGGAGATGGTGCCCTCTATCGAGATGGTGCGAATGGTCAGTTCGGGGACCGAGGCGACGATGGCGGCGGTGCGCTTGGCCCGCGGCCATACCGGCCGGGACAAAATCGCCAAATTCGAGGGTTGCTGGCACGGGCATGGGGACAGCTTCTTGAGCGAGGCTGGGTCTTCGGCATTGACCTTGGGGGTTCCCACCAGTCCAGGCGTGCCGCAAAGCGTGGTGGATTCGACCTTGACGCTGCCGTATAACGACGCGGCAGCCGTGCGCACGGCTGCGCGGGAGAATAGCGGCCAGATCGCCGCGATCATCGTCGAGCCAGTGGCCGGCAATATGGGAACCGTACCGCCGCGCGAGGGTTTCCTCCCCGCGCTGCGCCAAATAGCCGACGAAGAGGGCATCGTCCTCATCTTCGACGAGGTCATTACCGGGTTCCGCGTCGGTCCGGGTGGGGCGCAAGAGCGCTATGGGGTGATGCCCGATTTGACGTGTTTGGGCAAGATCGTCGGGGGCGGCTTGCCAGCCGCTGCATACGGCGGCAAGCGGGAGATCATGGAAAACGTATCGCCGCTGGGCCTAAAGGTCTCGCAGGCCGGCACCTTATCGGGCAATCCGCTCGCCATGGCCGCAGGTTTGGAACAACTGACCATGCTGTCCGAACCTGGAGTTTATGAAACGCTGGAGAGCCGCTGCGCCGATTTGGCAGATGGCATGGCTGACAACCTGCGGAATCTGGGCTTGGACTACGCGCTAAACCGGGTCGGTGCCATGCTCTGCATGTTTTTTACGTCGCAATCGGTGGTGGATTTTGCCAGCGTCGAAACGGTTGATCTGGCGCGCTTTAAGCGCTATTTCTGGGCTTGCCTAGAGCAGGGCCTCTATCTAGCGCCCTCCCAATACGAATGCATGTTCCCCTCGCTCGTCCACGGAGAAGGGGATATCGAAGAAACGCTCCGCATTCACTTTGCCGCGCTCAAGGCTATACATTGAGCGCGGTGAATCCCAATCGGCTATGGATGTTCGCTTGGACAGTCCTCTGGGTCGGGGGATGCGCCGACAGCGATGTCCGCGAATCCGAACAGGCCCCCGAATCCGAACCCACTGGCCGCAGCGAAATAGTCATCTTAACGCCGACTGACTCTATGTCCACACCAGCCGATACCAGTGATGCCAGCGACGTCAGCGATAGTAGCGATACCGAGGATACCAGTGATGCTAGCCCCGTATTTTTTGATCCCGACGGCCAATTCACCGTTCAAGTCGGCGTCTATCGGGACGAGAAACACGCCGATCTGAAGGTGCGCGAATTAAAGGACGAGGGCTATCCGGCCTATAGTGTGCAGAGCGATGCTGGTGTGCGGGTGCGGATCGGCTATTTCGCCAACCGCGCCGACGCCGAGCGCTTTGGCCGCATTTTTGCCAAGGATCGCGGTGGCGACTATTGGATAGCCCGGCGCGCCGATGAATAAAACTCGCGTATTGTGCTGCGGCACTTTTGATTACCTGCACCCAGGCCACCGCTCTTTCATCGCGCAGGCGGCTGCGTTAGGCGACGAACTGTTCGTCGTGGTCGCCCGCGACGAGAACGTCCGGCGCATCAAGGGGCACTATCCCGACCAATCCCAACAGGAGCGCAAAGCCGCGCTGGAGAAGCTGCCCGAAGTCACCGAAGTCCGCCTCGGCCACGAGGGGTGTAACTTTTTGCGCATCGTCGGCGAAATCGCGCCCGACATTATTGCCCTCGGCTACGACCAAAGAAGGCCAGCGGGCTTGGACGAAGCCTTTTCCCAATGTGAAATCGTCGTGCTCCAACCCCATTGCCCCGAGCAGTTTAAGTCGTCTCTCTTCCGACGGCGGGAAGGCCGGAATTGAGTCCCTTGCCCCAGCTCATCCTCTGGTATGGGCGCGAGGTGGCCCCGGACTTACCGGAAATGGCTGGCTATCGACTGCGGACATACCAGCCGGGCGACGAGGAGGGCTGGCTGGCTCTATTGCAAGCCAATGGCGAATTGGGCCGTTGGGACCGACAGCGGCTAGAAGACGTCTTGGCAGGAACTCGAGTCCAGCTCTTTGTCGAGTGCGAGGGGCAGATCGCCGCCTGTACGGGTTGCAATGACCGCACCCGCGAACTGCGGCCATGTTGGGAAATTGGTTGGGTTGCGGTCCACCCAGCCTTTCAGGGACGCGGCTTAGGCAAGTTCGTCGTAGCAGCGGCCGTGGCCCAAGCCAAGGCGCTAGGCCCTAGGCCCATATACTTGCTGACCGACGATTTCCGCATCCCAGCGCTGCGCTGCTATCTCAAGCTGGGCTTCTTGCCCAATAACAGCCATCCATCCTACCCGCACCGGTGGGCCGACATTTTTGCCCGTTTGGGGGCGGATTATCAGGCCCTAAAGCCTGAGTTCGTCGCCTCAGCCTAGTGGAGTTTTTCTTTCCTATAGTCTATCTTGTCGGTTAGAGGTCCCAATACCTGTCCCGGCCAGCGTTGACGGCCCCTATCCAAGTTGGCTGGGCTGTGGAGGAAACCCCGTGAAACAGAGGACGGCTAGGCGTAAACTGCCCATTGGCATTCAGACCTTCCGCGAGCTCCGCGAGGACAACTGCTACTACGTCGATAAGACCGCTTACATCGGGCGGTTAGTCGACGAGGGCAAGCACTACTTCCTATCGCGTCCCCGTCGCTTTGGCAAGAGCCTATTTCTCGATACCCTGAAGGAGCTGTTCGAGGGCAACGAGCCGCTGTTTGAGGGGCTGGCCATCCACGAGCGGTGGGACTGGTCGGTGCGCCATCCGGTGCTGCGGATCGACTTTAGCAGCGGCAATTTCAAGGAGCTAGGCGATCTACACAAGGACGTGATGGAGCAGTTGGACGCCATAGAGAGCGAGGTTTCGGTCCGGTCCAGCTACGACACGGCCCGGGGGCGTTTTCGGCATTTGATTCAGATGCTGCATCAACAGATCGGCCAGCGAGTAGTGGTGCTGATTGACGAGTACGACAAGCCGATTCTCGACGCGCTGGAGGTGCCGGAGGTAGCCCGGGCCAACCGCGATTACCTGCGCGGACTGTATTCGACCATCAAGTTTGGCGACGCGCACCTCAAGTTCAGCTTCCTCACCGGCGTGAGCAAGTTTTCCAAAGTCAGCCTGTTCTCCGGCCTCAACAACCTCAAAGACATTACCTTGGACCCGCGCTACTCGGCCCTCTGCGGCTATACCGAGGCCGACTTGGACTCGGTGTTCGCCCCGGAACTGGCCGGCTTGAACCGAGCGGAAATCCGGCGTTGGTACAACGGCTACAACTGGCTAGGTGAGGAACAGGTGTACAACCCCTTCGATGTCCTGCTGCTGTTCGACCGCCGCCAATTCGGAGCCTATTGGTTCGAGACGGGTACGCCGACGTTTCTGCTCGATATGTTGTTGGAGCGGGGGGTCAGTGCCCTCGCCTTAGACGACATGCTCGGCAGCGAGGAGTTGCTGTCGGCGCTTGACGTGGATCACATTGCGACCGAGGCCCTGCTGTTCCAGACCGGCTACCTGACCATTCGCCAAGCCGAGCCGCGCGGAGGGGAGCTATACTACCGGCTGGGCTACCCCAACCGGGAGGTCCAGCAGAGCCTGAACAAGAGCCTGTTGAGCCACCTGACGGGTGATCCGTCGCGCCGCGCCGAGCATAACGCCCGGTTGTACGACCTATTGCTGGTCAACGAGTTCGATGGCTTGAAGACGCTGTTGGAGGCGTTCTTTGCCAGCATTCCGTATCAGTGGCACACGAACAACGAGATTGCCAACTACGAGGGCTACTACGCCAGCGTGTTCTACTCGTACTTTGCGTCGCTAGGGCTGGATATTACCGTGGAGGACAGCAGCCGGGCGGGTCGCTTAGACATGGCGGTCCTGTTCAATGGAAACGTGTATCTGTTCGAGTTCAAGATAGTGGAACGGGCGGCGGAGGGGGCGGCGCTGCATCAGTTGCAGGCGCGGGACTACGCAGCCAAGTATCGCGGACGAGGCGAGGCGATTTATCTCGTTGGGGTGGAATTCAGTCAGGAGACGCGCAACGTGGCTGCTTTTGAGGTAGAACAGGTGTAAATCTCTGACTTCTCATTATCCGCCTAATTCTTCCATCACCGCTTTTGTTATCCGCTTAGCCAGTCTGATCTCCTCCAGCTTTTTTGTCGATAGATATAGGCAAAATTCTTGCAGTTCTCGGCCTTTTTCCGTTTGTATTTCCTCTTCGTAGCGCATCAAGTCCACTAGCTGTATCCGCAACGCTTTTGAAATTTTGTAGAGCGTTTCTAAGCTCGGTGTTGCTCTCCGACCCTCGATTTTCCTGATCCCGTCCACGCTAAGTCCTGCCTGTTCGGCCAGTTTTTCTTGGGTTATCCCGGTCTGGCGGCGCAACTGCTGCACCCTGTAGCAGACCTCATTCCGAACATCCATACCAGTATCCATATCGGGTACCATTTTCTTTTAAGTAACCTATTTTTTCTTAAATAGCTGTATTTATTGGAGTAAAAACAGGTATTATAAGGCATGTTATAATATTATTTATTGACTTATATACATGTTTTTCTTTATTTTCTTGCCCCAGCAGGCATTTTTCGCGGGCCAGATCAGATGCTTTGAACTGCTATCTGGCGTAGATGCTCCCTGTTGCTTCCTTTGCAAGGTTGATAAACGGGCGAGAGACGACATCTACGCCAATGTGGGCAGGTGACGCGGCTCATCTGCCCACACCTTCTTTATGGGGAGTTGCTATGGCAGCGATTCACGCGGCGTCCAAGGGCGTCCGCGTGATGTGTTCTTGGAGGATAGGTCTTGGTCTATGTTGATGTGCAGGGACTGACCCCTCACTCCTACTTCAGTGCACGGCAGGCAATCGCTTCAGCCGCCGGTATGGTCGCCACATCGTCTTCAAGCCTTGGCGCGACGGCAACGATGTTACGTGAAGGTAGCCAATTGACTCACTCTAGATAGCCTAGCAGCCGCAACCGCTGCTCCAACACCTCGCGGTCGGTGGCTGCGGCAAACCCCGCTTGTACATAGCTGGAATCCGCTCGGAGTGCCTCGTACGCTTGGTGGTATGGGCGCGTGTCCAGTGCTGCGAGCGGCTGCTCGCTAAACGTTTCGGTCAAGGTCTCGCGCTGGGTCGATTGGTCGCAGGTGAATTTGGCACTGGCATTGAAGAAGGACCATTGGCGGCCTTGTTGCGCGGCCGGGCCAGGGTCGATTTCGGCCAAGTAGTACTCGGGTGAGGTAGGGGTGCGGATGTCGCAGGCAAAGCCGCGGTAGCAGTGATCTAACTCCAACAGGAACAGGAAAGTAGGGAAAAGATCTACGAGGGAAATTAACTTGCGCCCGACAGATTCTTCCGAGGGAAGTCGGTAGTACAGAGGCACCCTCAGCACGTCGTTGCACAAGGTCTGGCCGTGATAGGGTTCGTCGTCCCGCCAGCTTTGGCCGTGGTCGCTGATGATGAAAACGGCCCACGCGCTCAAGTCCAAGTTGGCCAACAGCCGGGCGATGTGCCGCTCAAAGAGCTGTTCAATGGCAGCGCGATAACGCGCCTGTACCTCGCCGATGCGTCCATCCGCAAGCAACCGACCCACTTCTCCAAAGGCCAGCCCATCTGCGGCACCGTAAGGGGGGTGAACGCTCCAGTAGTGAATAAAGAGAATGGTCGGCTCGCGGCGTTGCAGCCAGCCGGTGAGTTGCTCGTCGGTAGGCAAGGGAGCGATGTAGTCGGCGTAGCTTAGTCCGGTGAAAATGTCCGGGGCCTCTGAGAACGCGCCGACCGCATAGCCGGCTCGACGGCAGAGGTCGAAAAGGTCGGCCACGCCCTGCCGCATAGCCGGGGAATGTTGGCCTTCGATGCCGTGTTCAAACGGATACAGCCCGGTAAAAAGCGAGGTGTGGACCGGGCGAGTCGCCGAAGAAACCGAAAAGCAGTGTTGGCAAATGCAAAAGTCGCACGTCAAAGCGGAAAATCGAGGCGTGCGCACGGCCGCACTGATCCCCGGGGAAAAATCCAAACGCAGGCTATCAACCGAAATCAACAGCAGGTTCATGTTAGCGCTGAACGATTCTGTTCTTTACGGCATTGGAGGGTTTGAAGGTTGGGGTTTTGCGCTTGGGGATTGCGATGGTCGCGCCAGCTTTGGGATTGCGGCCGGTGCGTGGTGCGCGCTCCACGACCTTGAAGGTGCCAAAGCCGCGGATTTCGACATGATCGCCCCTTTCCAATGCTTGGGCTATGGCTTCGATGAATCCCTCGATAACGGCCGCGGTATCGACTTGGGATAGGCCCGTACTCTGGGCTAGCTGCTGGGCGATTTCGGCTTTAGTCATTTGCGTTCTCCGTTGCTATTACTCGGCGTCAGCGCAAGAGGCCCCGCGCCGAGATGTCCCATATTTTCTCCACGTGCCCCTTGCGGACGGCGACGAAGTAATTGTGCAAAAAGGTCGTCGAATCCGAGTAGCCGACGAGCAGTTCGATCCGCTCGCCCAAGGCCGGTCCGGCCTGACCCTCGACGATGTCGAAGATGCCGTGTTCAGCAGACAGGCCGCGCAAGCGCAGATCGTCTCGGCCCAGCACCTCCGGCGGCTGGTGGCTGGACGACAGCGTCTTAAAGCCAGCATCGACGACGACCCGGTCGGCCGCGCGGCTAGTGACCGAGGTGAGCACCGTCAGGGCGGGGGTGAGCGCTTCGACGTGACATTTCCGGCGATACATGACGTCCATGAATACGCCGCCGCCGGCTTGGAGTTCAGTGACCCCGTCGTGGAGGGCGCTGAGCTCGTATGAACCCGTGCCGCCAGCAGTGACGATTTCTACTTGTATTCCATTGTCCTCCAGCAAGTTGCGCGATTCTACTAATATGTCCAATGCCTCATAACAGGCCTTTTTTTTGGCCGGGAGTGGCCAGCAGTCGAGCACGTGGCCCTCGTAGCCCATCAGGCCCCTGAACGCCAGCCCAGGTTGGTCGCTAATGGCCTTAGATAAGGCAAGGAGAGGAGGGCCAGGCTCCACGCCGACCCGCTTCATGCCAATGTCGATTTCCACGACCACAGGAATCCGGACGCCCTCGTCGATGGCTGCTGCGGCCATCGGTTCGACGACGGCGATATTATCGACTGCGGCAATGACTTCGGCTCGATGTTGCAGGCGGGCTAGGGCCGCGAATTTCGCCGGACTGACGATCTGATTGGCCAGCAGGATGGAAGATACGCCATGCGCGACCATCCACTCGGCTTCGCTCAATTTGGCGCAGGTGATACCGCAGGCCCCGTTGGCCAGTTCGATGTGGGCTATGGCCGGGGATTTGTGTGCCTTGCTATGGGGCCGCCATTCCTTGCCGTTGTCGCGGCAATACGCAGCCATGTGCTGCACATTGGATTCAAAGCGGTCGAGATCGAGCAGCAGCACCGGGGTTTCTAAATCGCCAATTGCTTGGCCGGGCATGGGTTCATTCACGGCGTAGATAACCTCCAGTTGCCGGGGTTGAGTAGGGCTGAATCCGCGACCTCGATTGCGCGCACGGCTGCTACTAGATCGGGCGGTAGAGGACCGGCCTCGACTGCGCGGATATTGGCTTCGAGTTCGGAGACGTTCGTGGTGCCGAAAATAGCTGAATGAGCGCCGGAAGCAAAGGCGGCAAAGCGCAAAGCCAGTTCGGCTAGGTCCATGCCTGCGTCCTGTGCTATCCGCAGCAGGGGGGCGACCAAAGGAGACAGACCGTTGAGCGAGGTCGGGAGCGAGTCGAGCCGATGCGACAGGACGCCTTGGAGGAAAATCGAGCGCAGGATGACGCCCGTACCCTGTGCTTGGGCGCGGGGGATTACCTTGCGTTCCATCCGGCGGTCGAGCGCGCTATACGGTATCTGCATCGAGCAAATTAGCTCAGGATGCTCTAAGGCGTCGAGCGGAGCCTCTTCGCCGTACGTGGTAACGCCCCAATAGCGCACCCAGCCGCGTTGGCAATACTGCGCTAATAGGTCCAGCAGTTCCAGGGTTGCAAAGCGCGTGTCGAGACTGTGTAGCTGCACGAGGTCGAGCACATCGACGCCGAGCTTCTGCAAGCTCTGGCTTAGCGCCTGCTCAACGGACTGACGCAGCGCCTGTCCGGTCAACAGCCCTGCGTTATCGGGATCTCGGATGGAGAGCTTAGTGGCAATCACGGGCTGACAGGTCAGCCCAGCACACGCACGGCCCACGAGACTTTCACTGCGGCCGTACTCCGCGGCCGTGTCGATGTAGTTGATGCCTAGCTCCAAGGCGCGGCGGATTAGGCCAATCACGCGGTCATCAGGCGGCGGCGGCTGTTGGTCCCAGCCGTACGCCATGCCCAATTGTACGGTGCCAAGGCCCAAGGCCGACAGGCGCAAGTTCGTGCGGCCTAGGTTTGCGTATTGCAAGGGTTTGCTCCAGTGGCGAGGCTTCGACCTGAGCTCAGCCGAAGGGTGGCGGCCTTGACGCTCCCGCCGCAGGTGTCGAGGAGGTGCTGTGCTTGGGCGCGATCTAGTTGGCACAACTCCATGACCAGCGCCAGCTTCAAGCCTCCTTCAGCCGCTTGCAGCCGGGCGGCGGCCACTTGCGGCGAGGCCCCGGTCAGCGTCGCAAATATGCGCTCGGCGCGGTCGCGCAGCTTGGCATTGGTGGGTTGCAAATCGACCATGAGGTTGCCGTAGGTCTTGCCCAATTTCACCATCGCGCCAGTGCTGATCATGTTGAGCACCAGCTTGGTTGCTGTTCCGGCCTTCATCCGCGTTGATCCAGTGAGGACTTCCGGGCCGACCTCCGGGACGATTTTAATCGACGCGACGACGGACTCGACGGCCGTGGAACTGCAAGTAAAAAAGATCGTCGGACAACCTTGCTGCGCGGCGTACTTCATGCCGCTGATAACGAAAGGGGTTACGCCGCTGGCAGCAATGCCCATGAGCACGTCGTCCGGCCCTAACCCTCGCTGTGCCAATTCGTTGGGCGCGGCCTCGCGGTCGTCCTCCGCACCTTCTACGGCTTGGCGCAGGGCCGCTGGCCCGCCAGCGATGAGGCCCTGTACCAACTGAGGATCTGAGCCAAAGGTGGGAGGACATTCAGCCGCATCCAGTACGCCGAGCCGACCGCTGGTACCCGCGCCGAGATAGAACAGGCGGCCTCCGTTCCCAAGCTGGCTAGCGACCAAGTCAACCGCCTCGGCGATGGGAGCCAACTGCGTGGCGACTGCGGCTGGCACGAGGGCGTCTTCTCGATTGATGATCGCCAGCATCTCTAGCGTCGAGACCTCGTCGATGTGTTCAGTGGCTGGATTGCGCTGCTCGGTTTGCAGCTTGGACCAGTTGCCCATATTGAATCGCCTAGCACAGGTGAAATGAACTGGACACAAAATAGACAGCCGAGCGCGGCAAGCAAAATTGTCAGGGTAGGGGAAAGGGTTATATTTTTATTTTAACCTACATATTAAACACAAGGATAAGACGCGGCATGACGGAAGAATTGGCCAAGACGTACGATCCCGTAGCGATTGAAAAAAAATGGTACGATTTCTGGGAGGAAAACGGCCATTTTAATGCGGGGATCAACCCAGACAAGCCCCCTTACAGCATAGTTATTCCTCCGCCCAACGTGACGGGCGAGCTGCACATGGGCCACGCGATTCAACACGCCATCCATGACCTAGTGGTGCGGTGGAAGCGGATGCAGGGCTTTGAGACGCTCTGTCTGCCGGGCACGGATCACGCGGGGATTGCCACCCAGATGAAGGTTGAGCAGGAGCTTTTAGAGGTCGAAGGTAAGAATCGCTACGACTTGGGGCGCGACGCTATGCTCGACCGGATTTGGCAGTGGAAGGAAAAATACGGGGACGCCATCTACCACCAGTTGCGCCAACTTGGGGCCAGCTACGATTGGCGCTGGGAGCGTTTCACGCTCGACGAGGAGTACGTCGAGGCCGTATTGCAGGCTTTCGAGCATTTTGCGGAAAAAGGATGGATTTACCGCGGCACCCGCATGATCAACTGGTGTCCGCAGTGCCGCACCGTCATTTCCGACCTAGAGACTGAAGAGCGCGAGGTCTCCGGCCACTTATGGCACATTCGCTACCCGGCCCGGGAGGGTGAGTTGCAAGTTGTGGTCGCCACCACGCGACCAGAGACCATGCTGGGGGACACAGGCGTGGCCGTCCATCCCAACGACGACCGCTGGCGCGAGGCCATTGGTCTGCAAGTCGAACTGCCGCTGACAGGTAGAGTTATTCCCATCGTAGCCGATGAATACGCCGACCCCGAGCTGGGCAGCGGGGCGGTCAAGGTCACGCCGGCGCACGATCCCAATGACTACGAGCTAGGCTTGCGTCACGACCTAGCGCAAATCCAAGTCATCGGCTTTGACGGGGTTATGACCGAGGCTGCCGGTCGCTTTGCGGGGTTGGATCGCTACGCGGCTCGCGAGGCCGTCGTGGCCGCGTTGGAAGCCGAGGGGCTGGTGGAAAAAATAGAAGATCACGAACACGCCGTACCGCACCACGATAAGTGTGGCACAGTCGTCGAACCCCTGCCGATGGAGCAGTGGTTTATGAACATGAAGGAGATAGCAGCCAAGGTGCGGCCCGTGCTCGTGCGGCAGGATATTCAATACGCGCCCGACCGCTTCCGCCACTATGCCATCGAGTGGTTGGATCAAATACGCGATTGGGCCTTGTCGCGGCAGATCTGGTGGGGGCATCGCATTCCCGCTTGGTATTGCACCCATTGCAGCGCCGAGGGGCTGAGCGTCATGGGCAACCTGGACCGGGAGCAAGCCCTGCGCGAGGGCAACTTCAGGGTTTCGGTGGCGGCCGGGGCCAAGCCCGTGGTTAGTGTGGCTGAGCCGGACGCCTGCTCCGAATGCGGTCGCCAAGATTGGGTGCAAGACCCAGACGTGCTCGACACGTGGTTTTCTTCCGCCTTGTGGCCCTTTGCCACCCTCGGTTGGCCGCAGCGTAGCGACGCGCTGGAGTACTTTTATCCCACGGATTTGATGATCACGGCCCGCGACATTCTCTATCTGTGGGTTTTGCGGATGGCCATGACCTCGCTAGAGTTCGTAGAGCAGATTCCCTTTAAGACGGTGCTGGTCCACCCGACGATTCTGACCCAAGACGGCCGCCGCATGAGCAAGAGCTTGGGCACGGGCCTCAACCCGCTCGACTTGGTGGTGCGCTACGGCGCGGATGCGACCCGCTACTGTCTGTTGGCACAGGCCGGAGCCGTCCAAGACGTGCGCTTTGATGCGGCCGTCGAGAACAACCAAGTGCAGGCTTCGGCCAGCGCGGAGGCCGGCCGCAACTTTGGCAACAAGCTGTGGAATGCGACCCGCTTTGTGCTGATGAATATCGACGGATACGAGCCAAGCCCCTGCGAACGGAGCGAATTGGCTGACCGCTGGATCTGGAGCCGGTTGCAGGTAGCCGTGCGAGAGATGACCGAGGCCATGCAATCCTACCGCTTCAGCGACTTAACTCGGAAGATTTACGACTTCGTCTGGCGCGACTATTGCGATTGGTACCTCGAATTGGCCAAGGTGCGCTTGCAGGGCGGCGATCCCCAGGCGCGGCGCGCAGCCCAAGAGCATCTCGTGCGCGTACTCGAAACCGCCCTGCGGCTGTTGCATCCCATTATGCCGTTTATCACCGAGACCTTGTGGCAGGCTTTACCCCACGGCTCGTCGACTAATAGCATCATGGTCGCGGATTGGCCGGAGTGCGATGCCGCACTAATAGACCCGGAGGCTGAAGCGCAAATGCAGTGTCTGCAAGAGGTGGTGACGGGAGTTCGGATCATTCGCGGCGAGATGAATGTTCCTCCGGGCCGCAAAGTCGAGGTCTTGATTTCGGCTGTCTCGGACGAGGTCGAACAAACCCTGCGCCAAGCCATTCCCTACATCTCGCTGTTGACCCGGGCCGAATCCGTGCAAGTCGGCCAAGGGCTTGTCCGACCGCCAGCTTCGGGTAGCGCGATGACGGCTGCAGCCGAGATTTTCGTGCCCTTAGAGGGATTGATCGACCTAGATGCAGAGCGGCAGCGGCTCAAACGAGAGATCCAAAAGATGGACGGCCTGCTCAAGGGCCTAGACGCCAAACTGGCCAATGACCGCTTCCTGACCAAAGCGCCGCCCGAAATCGTCGCACAGGAGCGTCAACGCCAAGCCGAATACCGCGCCACCCAGGAGAAGCTAAGCGTCAGCCTCAAGCTCGTCGAAGCCTAGATGGCGTTTGATTACTTTACCATTCAAGCTCTCGCACAGGAGCTACAGGGACGCCTGCAAGGGGCGGTCATCGAGCGGGCCTATGCCCAACCTACGGAACTTGCCTTCGCAGTTGACGAAGGCGATTGGCTGTACGGTGTGAGCGGCCGAGAGGGCTTGCTTTGCCTGCGGCGCGAGGCGTGGCCGCGATCTTGGCGGGCGGGCGACGGCCCGGAAAAGTACTTGGTGCGTGCGAGGATCGTGGCCGTGGAGGCCGAGCGCCGCGAGCGCATCTTGCGCTTGTGCCTAGAGCGTCGAGACCGCGAAGGCCGCCCGAGCTTTGGCGTCTTAGTGTGCGAACTCATTCCTAACAAAGTGCGATTTGTTCTCCATCGCCAAGCTGATGACGAGATTTTGGGCTACTGGGGAACAGCCAAGGACAAGTCGCCCGTAGGCAGTCCGTACCAACCACCCGAGCCATCGGGGCGACTACTGCCCGGCACGGACGAACTCAGCGCTTGGCGCGACCGACTGGCGAGTTCAGATGCGGCCTTAGAAAAGGCGGCGAGGCGCTGGTTGGCCGGAGCGGATGCCTCAGTGGTGCGCGAGCTTATCTTCCGCAGTCATCGGGGTGGGGGAGACGAACCGGCCACAGCCCTGTGGAACGCGGCCACAGAGGCGTACACCAGTGCGCTAACAAGCCAGAGCTACGTGTGGCAAGAGGCGGGCCGATTTCACTTTTCCGCCCTTGAGCCGCGCCGCTTGCAAGGGGCCTACGAGCAGTTTGACGCGGTCAGCCCAGGAATATGGGCGGCGTGCCAACAGGAGCGGGCCCAGCGCCGTACACAGCAGGCGCAGCAACAAATCCGCCGGCGGCTGAGCCAGACTCTGAAGAATGCTCGGCGGCGTTTGGCTGCCATGCAAGCTGAATTCGACGAGGCTGCGCGCGCCGAAGAATACAAGCGCAAGGGGCATGCGCTGTGGGCCAACATCGGGCAGCTATCCGGTCGGCCCGCGCAAGTAGAGTTGGCCGATCTCTTCGATTCCGAGGGGCATTCGACTCTGCGTATTGATTTGGATATAAACCGCAGCTTGGCAGAGAACGCCGCATCCTATCTAAAGGCCGCGCAAAAATATGAGCGCCGCCAACAAGCCCTGCCGCCGCGCCGCGCCGAGCTCAAGCGTCAGTGCGCCCAATATGAGCGTTGGATTGGTGCGGTCGATGCCGGTACTTGGGAAGCCGACGCCGCGCTGCAGAACTGGTTGGAGAGCAAGGTGACAAGTACCGACAAAACGGCAAGTAAACAGCCCCAAGCCCATCCCCGGCGCTACAGGACGTCCACGGGGTGGTCGGTGTGGGCCGGGCGCAACAACAAGGAAAACGACGTGCTGACGCATAAAATGGCCGCGCAAAACGATCTGTGGTTTCACGCCCAAGGGTACTCGGGATCACACGTCGTCCTGCGGAGCGAGGGCCGCAAGGAAGCCCCCAGCAAACAGACTATTGAAGAGGCCGCATCCTTAGCTGCGTACTGGAGCAAGGGCAAAACGGCGAAAAAGGTTTCCGTGGCGTACACCTTGGTAAAACACGTCACCAAGCCGCGTGGCGGCGCACCTGGGCAGGCGCTGTTGCGCCGCGAGAAAACGATCGTCGTAGAGCCCACTTTGTTGAAGAAAGAATCAGTCGAATAGTCATATAATCAATAATATGTTAAATAAACAACTAATCCTAATCACCGGACCTACCGCCACAGGTAAAACAGAAATAGCCCTTGAAGTAGCCCAGCACTTGCCCAAAGTGGAAATCATCTCAGCCGACTCGCGGCAAATCTACCGCCACATGGATATCGGCACGGCCAAGCCAACCGCTGAACAGCAGAATCAATGTCCCCATCACTTACTTGATGTGCTCTGTCCCGAGGAAACCTACAGCGCGGGAGCGTATGAGCGAGCCGCGCGGAGCATCATTGAGCAGGTCTGGAACAGAGGGGGGCTACCCATCATGGTTGGAGGGACCGGCCTGTACTGGCAGAGTGCACTGGACGGATGCTTTGAGGACGCGACCGAATACGCGCCGACCCGCGCCGAATTGCAAAATCGCCTGCATTGCGAGGGGCTTGCCTCCCTATACGAGGAGTTGGGCCGTCGAGATCCGGTCGCGCAAGCGCGGTTGCAGCCGGGTGACGCGCAGCGGATCCTGCGGGCTTTGGAGGTGGTAATGGTCAGAAAGGGCGCGCTCAGCACGCTATGGCGGGAGCGCAAGGGACAACCCCTTATACAGCAGCCACAGATGATTAGTCTGACTATGGCGCGCAATCGGCTCTACGAGCGGATCGAGCAGCGGGTCGAGCAAATGGTCGAGCAGGGATGGGTCGAGGAAGTCCGCTCCTTGCGCGAAATGGGCTACGACCCAAGTAACAGCGCCTTGGGGACTTTGGGTTATCTCGAAATGTGCAGCGCACTGGCAGGGCATTGCCCTTGGCAAGAAGCCATCGAGCGGACCAAGCAGCGCACCCGCCGCCTGGCCAAACGGCAAATAACGTGGTGCCGCCGCGACCGCCGCCTGCGCGAATTGGATCTCGATGTATGGGGAAAGGCCGGCGTCGTCCAGCGCATCGTCGGCGAGTGGGAGTACCGATGGGGTAGTGGGGCGGGTTGACAGCGGTCGGGGACTCGCCTTACCTTATGCACAAAAATTAGCGGGAGTAGCTCAGGGGTAGAGCGCAAGCTTCCCAAGCTTGATGTCGCGGGTTCGATTCCCGTCTCCCGCTCCATCATCCGCCTAGCCAACTTGGTCAGGCGGATTTTTTTATTTCTTTCCAAGGTATTGCTGTCGGCGCACTATCCATATACCTTTAGCGATAGAACGTCTTGCCCCACACTATGATACGTAGATTAATTGCTTAATTCACTATGGTTGTCGTAAAACAAATTGAGCCCGATAGCCTCGGCGCACGCGCGGGATTTTGCATCGGCGATCGCATTTTGCGCATCAATGGCGAAGAAGTGCGCGATTTGATCGACGTGCAGGTCAACAGCGCCGAAGAGGTAATCTGCGTAGAAATCGAGCGCGACAAAGAACGGTACGAGGCTGAAATTGAGCGCCAGAGCGGTGAATCCTTAGGCCTCGTCTTCGAGGATATGCGCTTGCGTAGTTGCAACAACAAATGCGTCTTCTGCTTTATCCATCAAATGCCCAAGGGCATGCGGCGCAGCCTGTATTTTGAAGACGACGATTTCCGGCTCTCTTTTCTCCACGGTTCATACGTGACCCTGACCAATGTCCGCGAAAGCGATATCGACCGCATAATTGAACAAGGGCTAACACCGCAATACATCTCAGTCCACGCGACCGATCCCGAGCTAAGGCAAGTCATGCTCGGGCGCACGAAAGCGACTATTGATATCAACGAGCGCTTGCGCAAACTAGCGGATAACGGCATTGAAATGCACACCCAAGTCGTGCTCTGTCCGGGCTGGAACGACGGGCCGCACCTAGAGCGCACGGTGGCCGATCTGTCTGCGTACTATCCCGCGGTGCGCTCGGTGGCGCTGGTGCCGGTGGGGCTGACCGATCATCGCCACAAGCTCGTCCAGCTCGACCCGGTGACCCCGGCCAAGGCCGCTGAGTACGCGGACGCAGCCGAAGCGTGGGGCTTGCAATTTAAAGCGCGCTTTGGCGAGCGGTTCGTCTATGCGGCTGACGAGCTCTTTCTGCTGACGGGTCGGCCCGTGCCAGAGGCGTCGTATTACGATGCGTTTCCCCAACTAGAAAACGGTATCGGCATGGTCCGCTCCTTCCTCGATACTTGGGACGAGGCGAGCAAGAGGCTACCAGCGCGCACGGCCAAGGCCGTGCGGATCGGTCTGCTGACCGGGCGTTTGGCAGAGCGCATCCTCGTGCCTCTAGTGGCTAGACTGAATGCCATCGAGAACGTACAAATCGACCTCCTACCGGTCGATAACGACTTTTTCGGTCGCGGCATCACGGTGTCAGGTCTGCTGACCGGCCGCGATATGGCGGCGAGGGTGCGCGATGGAATCGAGCGGGATTTGGTCTTGCTGCCGCCCAATTGCATCAATGGCGAGGGGTTGACACTAGACGACATGACCGTGCCGCAACTGGCCGAAGAGGCTGGCGTTCCCCTTGCGGTAGGAGGATACGACTTGGTCGAATCGCTCGAGCGCGTTTGGGCCGATCAAGGCGTGAATGTGCAAGGGGAGGGGCGGCAGCTAACCGAATTGGGTTACTACATAGGGCGCGAAAAATGAGCACCCAAACCGTCGAAAATCATCGCCGGCCCATTGTGGCGATTGTCGGACGGCCCAACGTGGGCAAATCGACTCTCTTTAACCGCATCTTGGGGACCCGGTGGGCCATAACCGATGGCCAGCCCGGAGTCACGCGCGATCAGATATTCGCCGCAGCCGAGTGGGGAGGGCGCTCCTTTACTTTGGTCGATACGGGGGGCTACATGCCCAATGCCAAAGACGCGCTATCCTCGGCCGTGCGCTCCCAAGCGGCAAAGGCTCTGACAGAAGCGGATATAGCGATTTTTCTCTGCGATGGGACTACGGGTTTGACCGATCTCGACCAAGAAATGGGGGCCATGCTGCGCAGCGGGGGCGGAAAATGCTTGCTGGCCGTCAACAAGGTCGATGAGGTGGGGCCAGTTGCGCCGCTCGACGAATTCTACCGGCTCGGCTTGGGGGAACCCCTACCGGTTTCAGCCGTGACCGGGCGGCGTTCCGGGGACTTGCTCGATGCACTTATTGCGCTCTTCGATGAGGCCGGGGCGTATGGGCCAGAATGGGACGAAGCGGCGATTCGAGTCGCTTTGGTTGGTCGTCCCAACGTGGGCAAATCCACGCTGATCAATCGCCTCGCTGGCCACCAGGTTTCCATCGTCCACGACCAGCCTGGTACGACCCGCGACCCAACGCAACTGCGCTTGACTTGGCAGGACAGCCACCTACAGTTCGTGGATACGGCCGGTTTGCGGCGGCGATCTAAGGTCGATGATCCGGTGGAATTCTACAGCACGCGCCGGGCGGCCAATAGCATCGACCAAGCCGATGTGGCGGTTGTGCTCATAGACGGTGCCGAGGGGTGGGTCATGCAAGACGCCCGCATCATGGAGCAAGTGATAAAGTCAGGCTGCGGCTTGGTGGTGGCGATCAATAAGTGGGATTTAATCGTCGAGAAAACGGTGGCCGAGTTCCGCAGCGAGTTGCGCGATCGCTATCCTTTTTTGCGCAACTATCCAGTGCTGTGCATATCGGGCTTGACCGGGCGGCGGGTCCACAAGTGTCTCGAAGTAGTGGCCGCAGTGGGTAACAAGCGCCGGACGCGGATTCCCACCGCGCGCCTGAACAAGATCATTCAGCAGCTATCCGGCGAGTACCTAGCGACGCAAGAAGGTCGCGACATCCGCCTACTCTACGCCACCCAACACGCGATTAACCCGCCAGCGTTTACGATCTTTACGAATCTGCCCCGCTCCGTGCCGGGAAATTACCGACGCCACATCGAAAACCGACTGAGGTCGGAGTTTGATTTCGAGGGAACGCCCTTGCGCATCGTTTGGCGTCGGCGCAAAGGATACAGGGAAGCTCGATCGTGAAAAATCCATTGCAAAACAAGTTGTATTACAGCATCAGTGAAGTCGCAGAACTCACACAACTACAACCCTATACGCTCAGGGCGTGGGAGAAGGAGTTTGCGTGTTTGCGGCCGCGTCGCGCACGCGGTGGCAAAAACAGGGCTTATAGAGAACGCGACATAGGGATCATCTTGTTGCTCAAGCGCCTCCTCTACGAGGAGCGCTATACGACGCAAGGTGTAAAGAAAAAGCTCAAAGACGAACCTGACCTCCTGCGTCAGGTTGGCGAGCAAGTGTCTGTTTTGCTTGCCCAACAACAGGACAGTCCCGCGCTAGCAGCGGAGCAAGCCAACGCCGAGCCTGTACAGGACCGGGAGGCCGCGTTCAGAATGATCGAAGAGACTAAAAAAGAACTGCGCGAGATATTGCGTCTCTTCTAGTATCGACTATCGACATTTGGCTAGGACTGTTAAGTCGTCTTGCCTAAACTAATACAATTCTATATTTTATAATCCCGAGTGGGCGTCATAGCCCACTTTTTTGCTTAAGGGGGAAAAGCGCGTATTTCCGCCGTAGATAAATTCGCATTAAAGGCCGATCTAGTAGCTCTTGTCGAACCCATTGTCCGCGAGCACGAGGCCGAACTCGTCGATATTGAACTCAGCGGAGCCCACGGTAATCAGTTAGTTAGGTTATTGGTTCACAAAAATTGCGGTATAACGCTGGCCATCTGTGAGTCGATCAGTCGCGAAGTGGCCGATCTCTTCGACATAGAAGATCCCATTGCCGGGCGGTATCGGCTCGAAGTGACCTCGCCGGGATTGGACCGGCCCTTAGAGACCGATGGGGATTTCACCCGCGCCTGTGGCCGTTTGCTAAAAGTCGTGCTCACGTCCGGCCGAGCGGTCAAAGGTCGGCTGATCGCTTGGGAAGCCGACCGGATTCAGCTCGACAGCCCAGCCGAGATCGTGGCCCGCGCCGATATTGCTAAAGCCAACATCGAACCAGAATTGTAAGCAGCGAAGGTTGAGCAAAAAACCATGAATAACGCAAACATTGTCGAAGCCTTGGGGCAGATTGCCCGCGAAAAAAACGTCGATCGGGAATTGGTGGTACAAACCCTTGCCGACGCTCTAATTTCAGCCGCCAAAAGGCACTACGGCAATACCGAAAATTACGAAGTTGACATCGACGCGGCCCAAGGTACGATGGCCGTGTACGCCCGCAAGACCGTCGTCGAAGAAGTAGCCGAGCCATCCATGGAGATTCTCCTCGCCGACGCCCGCAACATCGACCCCCATGCTCAACTAGGTTCCGTGCTGGTACAGCAGCTCAATTTCGCCGACTTTGGTCGCAACGCCATCCAGACCGCAAAACAGATTCTCATTCAGCGGGTGCGCGAAGCCGAGCGAGAGCGAATATACGACGAATTTATCGGTCGGGTCGGCCTCGTCGAATCCGGTACTGTGCAACAGATCAGCCACGGCGACATCATTCTCAACCTTGGTCGGGCCGAGGCCGCTGTGCCATACAAAGAGCAAATCCGCCGCGAGCGCTACCGCCAAGGCGATGCGGTGCGGGGCTATATATACGAGGTGCTCAAGTCGAGCCGGGGGCCTCAGGTCTTGCTTTCTCGCACGCGGCCCGAATTCCTCAGGAAGCTCTTTGCCACAGAAGTGCCGGAAATAGCCGAGGGTATCGTCGATATTCACGGCGTGGCCCGCGAGCCGGGCGGGCGAGCCAAAATTGCGGTCAGCAGCAGCGACGAACGCGTCGATCCGGTGGGGGCCTGCGTGGGGGTAAAAGGATCGCGAGTGCAAGCCATCGTCCGAGAATTGAGTGGCGAGCGCATCGATATCGTTCCTTGGATTGACGAGCCGGATATATTCATAAGCCGCGCCCTAAGTCCGGCCACCGTAGTGCGCTGCATTACGGATTCGCGCCGCCGACACGCGGTGGTGATCGTCGAAGAGGAGCAGCTATCGCTAGCCATTGGCAAGGGCGGACAAAATACCAAACTCGCCAGTCAACTGACGGGTTGGGGGCTCGATATTATCACCGACGAGCAATACCAAGAGCGCCGCGCCAAGCAGGATAAGTACCAGCAAGTATTCCGCCAGATCGATGGCATTAGCGAGTTGATTGCCCTGAGTTTGACCACGTCCGGTTTCGGCTCCATCACCGCGATATCCGAGGCCGATACAGAGCTGTTACAGACTGTACCGGGCTTAGAGTTAGCCGAAACCGCCCAAGGAGTAAAGGCTGCCGCCGCCGCGTACCTGGCCGAACACGGTGAGGTCGATATTGAAGCATTGATTGCTGCTGAGGAGGCCGAAGCGGTCCAACAGGAGGCTGAGCAAGAGAGTGGACAAGTACCTGCCGCACCCGCTGTGAGTGGAGAAGACGAGACAGACCAAAGGGCTGAGTAGCTGAGGGAATAATTTTGGAAAAGCGCCGGGTTTATCAAGTAGCCAAAGAACAGAAGCTGTCCAGTGATGCGCTCATATCCATGCTCAAGGGCATGGATATGGAAGTAAAGAGCCATATGAGCGTACTTACGCCCGAGATGCTGGAGGCCATTGACCGCAAGCTGGCTGAAGAAAAGAAGAGCTCGATAGAGGAAGTAAAGCGGCAGAAGGCCAAAGAGGACAGCCGCAAACAGGCCGATGGCATGCGACCCGGGCGTCGCCGCGAAAGGGGGCCGACAACTCGCAAGCAGAGCGTTGAAGGGCAAGCCGGGGAGAGCGCCGTGCCCCTGCCCGACAAGGCCGAGGGAGGGCGTCGTCGCGGTCGCCGCCGTGGCAAGGGGCAGGATAGTTTAGAAAGCATCCGCGAGGGCTTGGGCGAAAAGCGAGAAGTAACCGCCCAGGCCAATTTGCCTGGGTCGCCGCCAAAGCGCCGCCGAGGGAAGCGGCGCAAAGGGGCACCCGATGCTAGGGAAGTCCAAGAAAGCGTGCGGCGGACCTTGAGTCAGCTCAACGAGGGGCGGGGGCGTCGGCGCTACGAGCGCGGTCCGCGTGAAGACGGTGTCGAGGAAGATGGTGAGATTCGCCAGATCAAGGTCAGCGAGTTCATCACGCTCGGCGAATTTGCCGAACAACTCGGCGTCAAGGTCAGCGAAGTGATCGCCCTGTGTTTGCAGTTGGGTACTATGGCGACGATCAATCAACGCCTCGATATGGACACCATGCAGACGCTGGCCGACGAGTTTGGCTTTGAAGTGGCTCCGCTGGAGGCCGAAGAAGCCGAGTTGGATGAGATCGTCGAGGAGGAAGAAATCGGCGAACCCGAGCCGCGTCCGCCGGTCGTTACTGTCATGGGCCACGTCGATCACGGCAAAACTTCGTTGCTCGACTACTTGCGTGAAAGCAAGGTGGTCGAGGGTGAGTCTGGGGGCATTACCCAGCACATCGGGGCGTACGTGATCAACATGGAAGACGGTCGCGGCGTAACATTCCTCGACACCCCAGGGCATGCGGCCTTTACGGCGATGCGCGCGCGCGGCTCGAGAGTAACTGACATCGTGATCCTAGTTGTTGCGGCCGACGATAGCGTCATGCCGCAAACCATTGAAGCGATTGACCACGCCAAGGCCGCGCAGGTCCCCTTAGTCGTCGCGATTAACAAAATAGACTTGCCTACGGCCGACCCGGACAAGATCAAGCGGGAGTTGGCCGAAAGAGGGGTCTTAGTTGAAGAGTGGGGAGGACAGATTCCCTGTGCCGAAATCTCCGCTAAGACTGGACAGGGCATAGACCACTTGCTGGAAGTTCTCCTCATCGTGGCCGAATTGCTTGAACTGCAGGCCAATCCCCACAAGAAAGCCCGTGGAACGATCGTCGAAGCCCATCTCGACAAGGGGCGGGGGCCGGTGGCTACAGTTTTGGTGCAAGAGGGAACGCTGTGCGTCGGCGAGCCTTTTATCACCGGCGTGCATAGCGGCAGGGTTCGCGCTCTGCTCGACGAGCATAGCCAGCGCGTTGAAGGAGCAAAACCCTCCGTGCCCGTCCAAGTGCTCGGATTGCCCGGGGTGCCGCAAGCTGGGGATATTTTTGCCGTGGCCAATTCCGAGCGAGAGGCCAAGGACCTCAGCCAGCGGCGGCAGCTCATCAAGCGCGAGCAGGATCACCGCAAGCTGCGCACGGTTACGCTCAGCGACTTACACGATCAGATCCAGCAAGGCCACATTCAAGAATTGCGGGTGGTGGTCAAAGGCGATGTCGATGGGTCGGTCGAGGCCATTTCCGAAGAGTTAGGCCGCATAACCCACGAGGAAGTGCGGGTCAACGTCATTCACAGCGCGGTGGGGGCCATTTCAGAATCGGATGTGCTATTGGCGGCGGCCTCTAGTGCCATTTTGCTTGGTTTCCACGTAAACACCCAACCCTCGGCACGCGATCTCGCCGTGCAGGAAGGCGTGGAGATTCGCAACTACCGCATCATCTACGAGGTCATCGAGGATGTGCGAGCTGCCTTAGCTGGCCTTTTGGCTCCGACGACCGAAGAACAGGTGGTGGGCCGGGCCGAAATCCGCCAGATTTTTAGCTCGTCCCGCATGGGGACGATTGGCGGTTGTTTGGTGCAAGACGGCACCATTGCGCGCAGCAATCAGGTGCGGATTTTGCGCGATGGCCAAGTCGTCTTTACCGGGGAGCTTACCTCGTTGCGGCGGTTCAAGGACGATGTGCGAGAGGTCGCCGAGGGCTTTGAGTGCGGCATGGGATTTGCGGGGTTCGACGACATCGCAGAAGGCGACATCGTCGAGTCCCTAGTCGTGGTGGAGACTGAGCGGACGCTATAGAGGCGGTTGATCTGTTTTGATCGTTATGAGCTGTGCGGTGCAAATCTATATCGGTGATAGCCATTCGCTCAAAGACAAGCGGCAAGTCCTCAATAGCCTTAAGGGGCGCATCCGCAACCGCTTTAACGCGGCCGTGGCCGAAGTAGATGACCAAGCGCTTTGGCAACGGGCGGTACTGGGGGTTGCCGTGGTGAGTTCGGCAGTTGAACATTGCGACGAGATGCTGACTAAAATCGTCAACTTCGTCGAAGGCGATCCCCGGGTGCATATTCTCGACTATCAAATGGAAGTACACTAAACGCAGGTGGCCTCCCCACAACGAATTAGCCGAGTGCGCGGACAGTTGCTGCGCGAGTTGACCGACATCCTAGGGCGGATGAAGGATCCGAGGCTGCAACTAGTCCAAGTAGTGGACGTGGAACTCTCCGCCGACATGAGCTATGCCACGATCTTTGTCAGCACGCTCGGTAACGCAGACGACAAAAAGCAGGTACTCCAAGGAATGCACCGGGGCTTGGGTTTTATACGTCGAGAAATCGCCCAGCGCATGCGCTTGCGCTACGCACCCCAGTTGCGGGTTGCATACGACGATACCACCGAGCGCGCTGCGCACGTCACAGCCCTGATCGATAGTCTCGGTGGAGCGCAGCATGGCTGATCCGTCCTTGAGCGGGGTTTTGGTCATCGACAAAGCCAAAGGCCCCACTTCCCACGACGTAATCGCCTCGCTCCGACGCCTATTGCAGTTGCAGCGCATTGGTCACTGCGGTACGCTTGACCCTTTGGCTAGCGGCGTCTTGGTCGTTTGCTTGGGACGCTATACCCGTCTCAACCGGTGGCTCAGCGGTGCAGATAAGGAATACGAGGCCGAGATTTATCTGGGAGCTGTCAGTGCTACGGGCGATGCCGAGGGGCCGATCCGCCACCAAGCCAACTGCGCGTCTCCCACCGACCAAAGTGTGGCCCAAGCTCTGCGCGACTTTACGGGCGTCATAGACCAAGTTCCGCCAGCGCATTCAGCCGTAAAGGTAGCTGGGGTGCGCTCGTATAAGCGGGCGCGCCGTGGGGATGAGGTCGCCCTCAAACCTCGCCGGGTCCACATCCACGCAATGGAATTGCTCAGCTACGATTTTCCCAGACTAAGGGTGAGAATCCATTGCTCTGCGGGAACGTACATTCGCTCACTAGCCGCTGATTTGGGGCGTGCCTTGGGGTGCGGTGCCTATTTGGCGGAGTTGCGCCGGCTGCGCGCCGGTGGTCTTGGGCTGGACAAAGCCCTGACGTTGGAGCAAGTAGCAAGCCTCAGTAGAGTGGGACAAATTGAAAAAGCCCTTGTCCATCCGCGGCTAGCGCTGAGTGAGCTAGCCACCGTCGAGCTGAACGAAGGCAAGCTAGTCGATTTCGCCCATGGGAAGGCGATCGAGCATCCGGCTGGTGTAGGGCCGCGCGAGGTCTGCGCGGTTTTTGACGACGCAGAAACCTTGTTTGGCCTCGCGCGGTGGGAGCAGGGGGCGCTGCGGCCCCTGTGCGTTCTGCGTCAACCTTAGATGGAAGGCGCTGGCATTCATTTTTCCGGCCGCGTTACGCGAGGCCAAGGACGCGGTAGAACACTGGGGTTTCCCACGGCAAATTTGCTACCCCACTGTGATAAACCCTTGCCGCGGGGGGTATTTGCCGCCAAAGTACAATGCCTTGGAAGTGGGATTTTGTCGGCCGTGGCTCACATCGGTCCTCGGCCCACATTTGCCGAAGCAGCGCTAGTCGTTGAGTTGCACATACTCGATTTTACCGGCGACCTCTACGGAGAAACCCTACAGGTTGCCCTCGTAAAAAAGCTGCGCGACCAACGCGCATTTGCCTGTCCAGACGAGCTGGTAGGACAAATCCGCAAAGACATTAACCAAGCACGCGCCCTATTCGCCTCCAAGTCTGAAGGCAGAAAGCGCGGCGTGAAATACGGAGGTTGACGTTGTCCACAACAACTGAGCGCAAGAAAGAGCTGATAGAGAAGTTCGGGCAAGAGGGCGGTCCTGGGGCCGCCCCGGTGCAGATTGCCATTCTCACTGAGCGCATCCGGAACCTGACCGAACACCTCAAAGACCAGCAAAAGGACTTTGCCACGCGGCGGGGTTTACTTGTCCTCATAGGCAAGAGGAGGCGATTGCAAAACTACTACCAAAAGAAAAACCCGCAGGCATACGCGGCGTTGATCCGCGAGTTGGGATTGCGCCGTTAGCTCGCACTGAGCTGCGCGCTGCGGCGTCCGCTGGCGCGGGTGCTGCACAGAATTCAAACCCTCAAAGGAAAGAGCAAAAGATATATCTAATGACTAAACTCGAACTCGAAATAGGTGGGCAGAGTCTGTCGATTGAAACGGGCAGAATCGCCAAGCAAGCCAACGGGGCTGTGTGGGTGCAATACGGAGAGACCGTAGTGCTGATAACAGCCTGCCGGACCAACACGCCGGAAGATCGGGGCTTTTTGCCCTTGATCGTAGATTACCGAGAAAAGGCCTACGCTGGTGGCAAGATACCGGGCAACATTTTCAAGCGCGAAGGACGCCCCTCCGAAAAGGAAACCCTGAGTGCCCGGTTAATCGATCACCCCATTCGGCCGATGTTTCCCAAGAAGTTTCCCTATGAAATCCAAGTCTATGTTTCGGTGTTTTCGTACGATGGCGAAAACGACGCTGATATCTTGGGTTTGATTGGGGCTTCAGCGGCTTTGAGCATCTCTGACATTCCCTTTGCCGGCCCTATGGGAGCCGTGCGAGTCGGGCGCATCAACGGCGAGTTCGTCGCCAATCCGACTTCCGCCCAGCTAGATGAGTCCGATCTCGAAATCATCGTCTGCGGCACGGCCGATTCCATTGTCAGCGTCGAAGGGGGTGCCCACGAGATCGCCGAGCAAGATCTGGTGGATGCGCTGGCCTTTGGCCACGAGTGCATCGCCGAACTGGTCGAGCTACAGGAGCGGCTGGTTACTGAAGTCGGCAAGGAGAAAATTGTCATCGAGGTTACAGAATCCGACCCCGAACTGGTCAGCGCCGTTGCCGAGTTGGCGCAAGAGCGCATCGCCGAGGCCAACAGAAGCCCGCGCAAAGAAGAGCGGCAAGAGCGCATCGACGCGATTAATGCCGATGTCTTGGAGGGGTTGGCCGAGCGCTTTCCAGACTCGGAAAAGCTCATCTTAGCCGAGCTAGAAGCGCTGCTCAAGGCCGACATGCGCACTATGATCCTCAAGGAGAAGCGGCGCATTGACGGCCGCGCACTTGACGCGGTGCGCGATGTTACCTGCGAGAGTACGGTGTTGCCGCGGACGCATGGTTCGGCACTGTTTACTCGCGGACAGACGCAAGCGCTCTGTGTGGCGACGCTGGGCACTAAGCTCGATGAGCGCATGGCCGACGACCTGCAGGGCAAGCGGTTTAAGTCCTATTACTTGGATTACAATTTTCCGCCGTATTCGGTCGGCGAAGTGCGCTTTGAGCGCGGTCCGGGACGGCGAGACATCGGTCATGGGCACTTGGCCGAGCGTGCCCTAGAGCCGGTCATTCCATCGGTCGACTCCTTCCCTTATACGATTCGGTTGGTGTCTGACATTACCGAGTCGAGCAGTTCCAGTTCCATGGCCACGGTTTGTGGCTGCTCCCTCGCCTTGATGGACGCGGGAATTCCCGTCAAAACTTCAGTGTGCGGCACGGGCGTGGGCTTGGTCAAGGAAGGGGACGAGTACGAGCTGCTGACTGACATCCGCGACGCCGAAGATTTTCTCGGCGACATGGATCTCAAGGTCGCCGGCACCAAGGAAGGGATTACCGCGATCCAGATGGACATCAAGATCCAGGGTTTGCAGCTAGACATTCTCAAGGAAGCCCTCGACCACGCCAAGGAAGGCCGCGCCAAGGTGTTGGCCATTATGGACGAATGCCTGAGCGCGGCGCGGCCCGAGCTTTCGCGCTGGGCACCGCGCATTGAGTTTATCAAGATCAACCAGAGCAAAATCGGCGCGGTCATCGGCCCGGGTGGCAAAACCATCCGCGAGATCGAAAAGACCGGTGCCACGGTCAATGTCGATGAAGACGGCACAATTACCATTGCCTCGGTTGAAGCGGGCCCAGCCGAAGAGGCGCGGCGCATGATCGAGGGAATCACGGCTGACGCCGAGGTCGGCAAAGAGTACGACGGGGTGGTCAAGCGGGTCATGCCCTTTGGGGCCTTCGTCGAGATTCTGCCCGGCAAGGAGGGCCTGTTGCACATCTCCGAGCTGGCACATCGGCGCGTGGATAAGGTCGAAGACGTCGTTGGACAAGGGGACACGATCGCCGTCAAGGTCCTCGAAATCGACACCGGCGGCAAGATGCGGCTCAGCCACAAGGCCCTGCTAAAGAAGTAAGTGGCGGTCTTGCGCTAGACGAAGAGAAGGCTATCGAGTCTAGCTCGATAGTCTTTTCTTATTGTATAATGGTATATGGATGAACAAATGGAGTTGATTCAGGTGGCTGATATCGGCCGCTATGAGGGCCGAGAAGTGGTGCTGCGCGGTTGGTTGTACAACAAGCGCTCGAGCGGCAAACTGCACTTTTTGCAACTGCGCGACGGTAGTGGTGTAGTGCAATGCGTTGTTTTTAAGGGGGATGTCGAGGACGAGCTATTTGAGCGGTGCGATCACTTGCCGCAAGAATCTTCGCTCGTGGTCCACGGTCAAGTGCGGCGGGAAGAGCGCTCGCCCATCGGCTATGAGGTGGGGGTCAGCGATCTCGAAGTCGTGCAAGAAGCTGAGCCATACCCCATCACGCCGAAGGAGCACGGGGTGTCCTTTCTCCTCGACCACCGCCATTTATGGCTGCGTTCCATGCGGCCTGGGGCCATTCTCAAGATCCGCAGCGAAATCGGCAAAGCCTGCCGCGACTTCATGGAAACGCGTGGCTTTGTCCTCGTGGATGCGCCGATTTTTACGCCTGCGGCCTGTGAGGGGACTTCGACCCTGTTTGAGACCGCGTATTTCGACGACACGGCTTATTTGACCCAAAGTGGCCAGCTTTATATGGAAGCAGCCGCCATGGCGTTGGGCAAGGTCTATTGTTTTGGCCCGACATTCCGCGCTGAAAAGTCCAAGACCCGTCGGCACCTGACGGAGTTCTGGATGATCGAGCCGGAGATGGCGTATTGCGATTTGGAGGGTGCGATGGCCTTGGCCGAGGACATGGTCCTATATGTGCTCGACCGCGTACTCGACCGCCGCCGCGCAGAGCTAAAACTCCTCGAGCGAGATACCGCCAAGCTGGAACGGGTCAGTCGGCCCTTTCCGCGCATAACCTACGATGAAGCCGTCGAGCGCTTGACAGCTCTTGGGAGCGACATCGAATGGGGGAGTGATTTGGGTGGGGACGACGAAACCCTCCTTGCCTCTGAGTTCGAGGTGCCGGTTTTCGTCCACCGCTATCCCAGTGCAGTCAAAGCATTCTACATGAAGGAAGATGCCCAAGACCGCCGCTTGGCGCTGTGTATGGACCTGTTGGCACCCGAAGGGTATGGGGAAATCATTGGGGGCGGGCAACGAGAAGACGATCTTGCCATCTTGCAGCACAAAATTGCCACGCACCAGTTGCCTGAAGAAGCCTTTAGCTGGTATCTCGACTTGAGGCGCTACGGCTCGGTTGAACACGCTGGCTTTGGCATGGGAATCGAGCGGGTGGTCGCTTGGTTGTGTGGCGTCAAGCACGTGCGCGAGACCATTCCATTTCCGCGCATGATGCAACGCCTCTATCCATAAATGTCTTATAAGGATAATTATGTCAATCAAAACAAAAAAAGGACAATACAACTTTCAAGCGATCGAAACCAAATGGCGATCCCATTGGGAGCAAGAAAAGACCTATCAAACACTGGGGCCGGGGGACCCTAGTTTTGATAACAGCAAACCCAAGTGCTACATCCTCGATATGTTTCCCTATCCAAGCGGCGCGGGACTGCACATCGGCCATCCCAAAGGGTATATCGCCAGCGACATCTACAGTCGCTACAAAAGGATGCAGGGATTTAACGTCCTGCATCCGATGGGGTTCGACAGTTTTGGATTGCCAGCCGAGCAATACGCCATCGAACACAACATCCATCCGGCGACTGTTACCGAGCAGAATATCGATGCGATGCGCAGTCAGTTGCAGTTTCTTGGGCTTTCGTTTGATTGGACCCGCGAAGTGGTCACGTCGCGGGCGTCGTACTACGGCTGGACCCAGTGGATTTTCGCCCAGCTCTTCAACAGTTATTTCGACGAAGCCGAGATCTGGGAAGACGGTAATGGACGCCCAATAAAGGGTCGGGCCAAACCCATCGCCGACTTAGAGGCCCAATTTGCCGCTGGCAGGGCCTTGTCGGCCACAGATCGCCAGATTCTTGGCACCGATAAAGTCTGGTCCGCACTAACCTTAGCCGAGCGCCAAGCTGTGCTGAACAACTACCGGTTGGCGTACCAGCAAGAGGCCGTCGTCAACTGGTGCCCGGGTTTGGGCACTGTGTTGGCCAACGAGGAAGTGACCAATGAAGGCCGCAGCGAGCGGGGCGATTTTCCCGTGTACCGCAAACCGTTGCGACAATGGACGATGCGCATAACAACCTACGCTGAGCGGCTCTTAGAAGACTTGGACTTTGAGCTGGAGGACCGTAACGGCGAGCCCTTCGAGCTCGATTGGCCAGAACCTATCAAGCGGATGCAGCGCAATTGGATTGGTCGCAGTGAAGGAGCTGAAGTGTGCTTCGATGTTCTCGACCCGCAAAGCGATGCAGTCGCCGGGCAGTTGCCCGTGTTCACGACCCGCCCCGACACGCTCTTCGGAGCGACCTTTATGGCTATTGCCCCTCAGCATCCGCTGGTGGATCCCGCCGGGGAAGCCTACTTAGTGCCCAGCGTCTGGCCCGACGGGACGCCCGAGCGGTGGAAGGGGGGCGGGGAATCCATCAGGGAAGCGATAGCCCAGTACATAGCTCAGGTTGCCGTCTCCACGGCGGATGAAACCAAAGAAAAAACGGGCGTCTTCTCCGGCATCTATGCCCGCAATCCAGTCAACGGACAAAAAATTCCCATTTTCGTCGCCGACTACGTCAGTATGGACTACGGTGCTGGATCCATTATGGCGGTGCCGGCTCACGACGAGCGCGATTTCGCCTTTGCCACCGCCTATAACTTGGACATTGTGAAGGTAGTTACTGGAGGGGAAGGAAGGAGCGAAGGGTGGTATGCTGGGGAGGGGACTGCGATCAACTCGCCTCTAGTACGGAGCGGTGATAATCCATACGCCATCAACGGCTTAGCAACCGTCGAAGCCCAAGCCCAAATCATTGATGCACTAGTCGCCCAAGGGCGCGGCCAAGCCGCGGTAAACTACAAACTACGCGACTGGACCTTCGCTCGGCAGCGCTATTGGGGCGAACCCTTCCCACTGGCCACACATCCCGATGGATATTCCGTCGCGGTCGAGCCTCCGGTAGTGCTGCCGGACCTAGAGGATTTCAGACCGGAAACCTCCGACGATCCCACCCGACCCGTTTCACCGCCGTTGCACCGGGCCGGAACGGAGTGGACGACGGTGGAAATTGACGGGATGGCCTGTCAGCGCGAACTCAACGTCATGCCCCAATGGGCCGGTTCTTGCTGGTACTATCTCCGATTTATCGATCCGCACAACGAAGAAGCCTTCTGCGACCCGGCCAAGGAGGGCTACTTTATGCCCGTTGATCTCTACATCGGCGGCGCGGAACACGCAGTGTTGCATTTGCTCTACGCTCGGTTTTGGCACAAGGCCCTCTACGACTTAGGCCATGTATCCACGCCTGAACCGTTTAAGAAGTTGTTCAACCAAGGTATGATGACTGCGGATGCCTTTCAGGACGAGCGCGGCGTGTATATCGACATCCGCGAGGTCGAGTTCCGCGACGGGGAGCCTGTTGAGCAGGAGACGGGAAAGGTGCTACGCCGGTCTTTCGGCAAAATGGGCAAGCGCTACAAAAATGGGTTGCCGCCGGAAGAGGTCGGCGAGGAATTTGGCGTGGATACTCTGCGGCTATACGAAATGTACATGGGGCCGCTCGAAGCGAGTGCGCCATGGAGCATGGAAGGCATTCGTGGGATGCAGCGCTTCTTGCAGCGCGTTTGGCGAAACTTTGTCGATTCGGACCGACGCGTGAAGATAGGGGAGAGTGCTGCGTTGACGACGGATCTGGAACGCAAGCTGCACCAAACCATCCAGAAGGTAACCGAAGACATCGAGGGACTGCGGTTTAATACGGCTATCGCCGCCTTGATCGAACTAAACAACCAATTGGTGTCTTTAGACGAAGTACCACAGGCCGTTGCCAAGCCCTTCTTGATCCTGCTCTCGCCCTTTGCTCCACATATTGCCGAGGAAATCTGGGAACTGGCGGACTTTGGGAGGGGAGATCTCAGTCGTCAGAATTGGCCTAAGTGGGATGAATCCAAGGCCGCCGAGGACATGATCGTAGTACCCATTCAGGTCAACGGCAAAATGCGCGGACAAGTCGAAGTGCCCGTCAGCACTGAAGAGGACGCGATCAAGTCCTTGGTGCTCGGCATGGAGAGTATCCAGAGATACGTGGTCGATGAAACCGCGATAAAGCGGTTTATATGGGTGCCGGATAAAATTGTCAATATCGTGGTATAGGGAATGATCATTAATTATAAATATCCTATAAAATTTAATATGTAAATAAAAAAATGAAAGAACAATCAACACAACCTACATACTTCGCTCTTGCGCTGGCATCCTTCTTATTGGCGATCGTGTTGCTGTTCAACATGCTGAGTCCTATGGCCGTGCCGGTTACTAGGGAACAGTTCGATCAGATCCGAGAGGCCGATCTCATTGAGTATCTGATCGTGCAACCCCGGGGATTTACTTGGCAGCTTATAAGAGCTGTCCGCGTTCAGGGCACCAACGGCGAGACGGTGGCCAAGCGGATCGAGCTAGCCGACCCCGACCCAACTGTGGCCGAAGATTGGCAACAAAAAGGGGGCGCAGTGCGTCAAGAGCAAGATACCTCCTGGTGGGGAGGTGTGGTTTTCATCGCCTTATTGCTTGGCGTGGGGGTATGGCACATCTGGTCCCAAATACGGCTAGATATCAAAGGGGGAGGGGGGCCTCGCCGCCGCTTGCGCGACTTGGAAACCGCGCTCAAACAAGGCAAAATTACCCAAGCCGAATTCCGGCAGCAGGCCGAGCGGCTCTCGGCCGAGTTGTGAGGATTTATGACGAGTACTATTCGCGTTCTCGACGAAAGTCTCATTGGAAAAATAGCCGCTGGTGAGGTGGTGGAACGGCCAGCTTCGGTCGTGAAGGAATTGGTCGAAAACTCGATCGATGCGGGGGCCACTAAAATACGCGTGGAAATCAAGGCTGGTGGCAAGCAGTCGATCGTCGTGACCGACGATGGTTCGGGCATGAACAGGGAGGATATCGCGTTGTGCCCTCGCCGTCATGCTACGAGCAAGATGGCTTCAGTGGCCGATCTGTTTCGCATTCAGACGTTGGGGTTTCGCGGCGAAGCCCTAGCCAGCATTGGTGCGGTATCTCACTTGGTCATCGAATCGCGTGCGGAGGAAGATGAAGTGGGGACGCGCTTGGTCGTGGAAGGGGGCATCATGGAGCGAGAGATGCACAGTATGGGCCGAGCGCGTGGCACGACCATCGTGGTAAAGAACCTGTTTTTTAATACGCCCGCCCGCCGCAAGTTTCTCCGCTCCGTCGATGCGGAAGCTCGCCACGTGGCCCAGACCATCATTCATTTAGCGGCTGGTTATCCGGCCCTTGGCTTTGAATTAGAGCACCAAGATCGTCAGGTATTGAACTACACCCCGGCATCTCGTCGGGAGCGGGCAGCCGAATTGTTGGGCATGCGGCCTCCATACGGAGGCCGGACTGCTCCAGTCGTTGAACTGTTGGATCTCGCGCACGAGGAAGAGGGCCTCAAGCTCGAAGGAGTCTTAGCTAGTCCTGAACACTGCGGCCGAAGCAAGGGTAAGCAGTACCTCATCGTCCAAGGGCGGCCCATTTCCTCGCGACTGATGGCCAGTGCTGTACAGCGATGTTTTGAGGGACTACTGCCCGAAGGACATCATCCAATATTCATGCTTTGGATCGATATGGATCCAAAGAAAATCGACGTCAATGTCCATCCGACCAAGCGGGAGATTCGCTTGGCCAACGAAGGGCAGGTCGTTGCGGCTATTGAGAACAGCGTCCGAAAGAGTTTGCGCTTGCCCGATACGCAAGCCTTTGTCTATGCTGCGGCCCCAATGCTGCGGCCGGACAGCACATCTCGCTTCAGCGAGAGCAGAGGCACTGCTAGCAGCCTAGCGCACGTGGGCGAACCGATAGCGCCGGCATTGCAGAAGCTGCCCGCCCACGCTGCCGACGATCAGCTCGCAATGACCTTCGTCGCTCCAGCCGCGGCCAAAGTCGCCGTGGCCGAAGACGCCGCGATGTGGCAGGTCCACAACCAATATATCCTCGTTGAGGTATTCGACGGCTTGCTCTTCATTGATCAACAGGCTGCGCATGAACGCGTCAACTATGATCGAGTCATGGCGCAAATGGAGGGCGTGGCCGGCGAGAGCCAGCAATTGCTCTTTCCTATACAACTAGAAATGGGCGCGGCGGATTTCGAGATATTCAAACAGATACAGGATGATATTGCCAAGCTGGGCTTTGTCGTGCGGGATTTTGGCGAGCGGACGGTGTTGGTGGAAGCGGTGCCCGCCGAACTGGACCGCTTCGGCGAAGGCGATGTTTTTTATCAGTTATTGAACGACGTGTGCGACGGTGAACATTCGGGACAATCTTGGCGCGAAGCACTCGTCTTGGCTTATGCGCGCAAAGCGAGCATCCAGAAGGGGCAAAAACTGAACGCCGAGAAAATGGCGCATTTGATCGGCGAGTTGCTAAAAGTTGACTCACCGCACATAAGCCCAACGGATAAGCCGATTATGGCGCGGATGAAATTGAGCGATATGGAGCGTTTACTGCGAAAATTATAGTTTTTTTAATTTTATTCATTATATTAACGATAACAGACATTATCATTAGTATGAAAACTAGGTGAATCTCTAATGAAACGCAGCGGCAAAATCCGGTGATGTTCGCTATATTTGGGACATTAGACGCCAATTAAGCCTAGGCGAGCATTTATGAGCAAAACACTTACTCCGGTCGTCCGCAGGCTAACGCCAGCACCAGCGTTGGTAGCAGACGATCCTCTGGAACAATTTCTCAGCGGTCAACTCAGCGAACGCACGCGGCGCGCGTATTACGCCGATCTCCAGCATTTCTTTGCATCCATCGGCCTAGAACTAAATGAAGTCTCGCTTGCCGTCTTGCAGTCAATCACCTTTGAGCACGTGGTCGCCTTTAGAAACCAACTCGCTAGCGAAGGCTACAAGCGCAGTAGCATCAACAGAAAGTTGTCCAGCCTGAAGTCGTTGTTCAAGATGCTGGTCGCCTTAGGCCACATTGAGAAGAATCCCGCTGACTCTACTTTGGTGCGTGGCTACAAAGTAGAGGAAACGCTGGCTGGCAAAGCGCTTTCCAATCAGGTGTTGAACAAGATCCAGCAAGCCATCGCCGAGGAAAAAAACGATTTGGTGCGCACGCGCGATGCGGCCATATTTCACTTGCTCACGTTCGGCGGGCTGCGCCGCTCCGAAGTGGCAGGCATCGCTTGGGAGGATATATCCTTGGAAGGCGTCTTTTACATCCTGCACCTGCCCGAGACTAAATCAGGCGTGGAACAGGAAATCAAACTGCAAAATATCGTCCTACACCATCTAGAATTATACAAGCAACAACTACAGATGGCGGGCTTGTCGGCGACTGGAAAGGTTTTCATCAGTCTGTCGCGCAACCAGTCCCGCGGCCAGCCACTGACCGATCAATCGGTGAATCACATCGTCAAAAAGTACGCCCTACGCGCTGGCCTCCCCCAAAACGTCACCGCACACATGTTCCGCCACACCTGCTGCACTTTGGCGATTGAAGGTGGAGCCAAGCCCCAGCAGGTCCAAGCCCATTTGCGCCACAAGGATCTAAAGACGACGATGCGCTATTACGAAAACCGCGAGAGGCTGCTCGATAATGCGTCTGATTATATTAGGGTTGGTAGTTGAGGATTTGAGGTTTATTTGTTTACATATTAAATTTTATAAGACATTCTATCTATTTTATTTGCTTGCGATTCAAAATCGTATCTCGTCTTGCCGACATGCGCATCCATTCCAAAAGACGATAGCTTTCGGCCACCTGCTCTAAACCCAACAACGGCTGGGCGCGTCCTTGGATGAAGGCGACAAAATTGCGATAGTACGCCGCTAGATCGTCCGCTTCCCATACCCAAGGCCAAGACGTATCGACCATTTCGGGTTGTGCGTAAGCACGGATGCGCAACGCCGGAGCCACCGCGGGAAAGTCGAAAAGTGCAACCGAGCCTTCGACGCCGTTGCGCATCCGCAGCAACGCGACCGACACGTCCTCCATCCGACCAAGATGAAAGAAGTTGCGCATCCTACTGCACAGCACATCTACCGCCCCCCACGCACTCAGCAACAGGTCGCATGTGTCCAAGGCCGCTTGGCTGCAGATCATCTCGCGATCAATAGGATCAAATAAAGCCGAATCAAAAGAAAGCTCCAGCGAATAATGCGCTATGCCCTGTCGAGCGGCTAAAGCCGAGCAAAAGTGCGTATGCCTCCCCAAGGACAGCACGCATACCTTAGAATGGATCGGCACCTGTACTGGATGAGTCGCCATAACGTGCAGACCGGCCGCTAGGGCCACGCCGATCCAATGCGATTTATCTTCCACGTGCAACAACACCAGCCCATCTATTTTTTGGTCCAAGACTGCGGCACAATCGGCTTGGTGTACGAGCTGGATATCGCGGCAACCCTGCAAGGCATCCCGATGGGCGTCGATCTCGCGATCATGGCCTGCCACGCCGAGCGTCATCATGGTTTTTTGCTCGCCTTAATCCGCTCTTGGAGCCGATCGCTAAGTGTCCGTGCCGCGTACTCCCCGTCCAAGCGCAAGAGATAATCTATCGCTATGGTCTCGGCGAGTACCGTGATATTTTTGCCGGGGAACAGCGGTATGAAGACCTCGGGGACTTCGACGCCGAGGATTATTACCTTATTATCTTCAAGACCAAGGCGTTCGTAGGCGTATTTTTCTTCCCAATCGACGAGATTGACCACGACCTCCACCCGCTTCTGCCGCCGAGTCCGCCACGCGCCAAACATCTTTTTTATATCCAAGATACCAATGCCGCGAATTTCGATGTGGTCTTGGAGCATTTCCGAACTACAGCCCACCAAAATGCCTTGAGGCTTGCGATTGATGATGATCACATCGTCGGCCACCAACCGATGTCCACGCTCGACTAAATCCAAGGCGACTTCGCTTTTGCCAATGCCGCTGCGACCGCGAAAGAACAGCCCTACCCCAGAGACATCAACTAGCGTCCCGTGCATAGATATTTGAGGCGCGAACACCTCGTCGAGGTAAAAACGGATGAGATGGGTAAACTCGGCGGTGTTGAATCCAGACTTCAGCAGGGGTACCGCACACTCATCGGCGAGCTGTCGCAACTCCGGGAACATACGTCCCCTACCGGTCCAAACCACGCATGGAATATCAAATTGATATATGATTTTGAGCGCCTGCCGCCGTCCGTCTGCGGACAAGCTGCGCAAGTATTCTGCTTCCGTATTGCCCAAAAGCTGTGCTTGATCCAAAGTAAACAGCTCGACAAAACCCGTCAGGGCCAAGCCGGGGCGATGGATGTCGCTGTTGTTGATAGTCCGCTGTAGGCCCTCAGCACCGGCGACCAGCTTCAGCCGCAGTTGCTGCCCGTAGGTGGCGAGCAAATCCTTGATCGTCAGTTCACTCATTGCTACTCAAACTTTCAAAGATGCGTCGATACCCTTCGTAGCGCACCGACGAGATGCGGCCGGCTGCCACCGCTGCACGAACGGCACAACCAGGTTCGTGCAAGTGGCTGCAATCGCCAAATTGGCACTGGCCGCGCAGGGGGTCTAATTCGGGATAATACTCCGCTAGTTCAGCGGATTTTACCCCCCATAAGCGGAGCTCTTTAACCCCTGGTGTATCGGCCACATAGCCACCTTGTTGTAGCTTAAACAAATGCACGACTGTGGTCGTGTGCCGGCCCCGGTCGTGGCGCTTCATTACTTCTTTTGTCTTCAGTCCCAACCCTTGCTCAACGCCGTTGAGCAAGGTCGATTTGCCAACCCCAGATTGGCCGACCACGGCTGTGCTGCAGTTGATCAGGGCTGCTTTGAACGCATCCATGCCATCGCCTCGTAGGGCACTGGTGCGATAGATTGGATAACCAAGCGCCTCGTAGGGTCCCGTCAGCGTATCTACCGCTTCACGGGAGACTAAATCGACCTTGTTGATGCAGACCACGGGCTGGAGATTCCCCTTTATCGCCATGACAATCGCTCGGTCGATAAATCCGCGGCGGGGCTTTGGTTGACTGGCAGCCACGACGACGACCAATTGCTCCATATTGACAAAGAGGATCTGCTCAAACGGGCGCGTTCCACTGGCCCCACGCGAAAACTTGGAAGAGCGGGTATGCACCGCTTCGATGATGCCCGTCCGTTCGGCTATCGGCACGATCTCAACCCAGTCACCGGCGACGACCGGCGAGCTAGTCTTGCGGTCCCCGGCCTTGAGACGACCCCTAATTTTGCACTGCCAGTGGCTTTGCTCGACCTCGACGAGGCACTGTAGCCCAGAAACTCTGATGATGCGGCCCCGCATGTGCTACTAGCCCCTGCCTACTCCCCTTTGGCGAGGCGCTCGGCTAGGTAGTTGGGGTAGCCAAGGTTGTCGATTTTCTGCTGGGTCAGCTTGACCGGGTATTCGACGCGCTGGAGTTCGACCCATTGTTCGTCGGTATCCCACAGGGTGTACGCCGACCGCCAGTCCCCATCGCGCGGTTGGCCGACGCTGCCGACGGAGACCAAGAATTGGTGATTCCCTACGGCGGCCGTAGCCGAAGTCAGCGGCATGGGATTGTCGCGCATCTTGCAGTAAATGCGAGCCTCGTGCGTGTGGCCGACAAAAGCCAAAGGCCATTTGAGATGGCTCATACACCAAGCGACGCGATCGTACATGAGGAGGGGTTCCCATTCTTCGGGCTTAAGGGGATTGGCGTGGGACAAAGCCGCATTGCCCTCCACGCGCCGAAAGGCCCCTTGCCACAAAAAATCGCGTTCTTCCTCCCCCAACATCTCGCAAGCTTGGTAGAGCGAAGGACGAGCCAACAGATTAAAAGACTGAATGCGCACCGGCTCTAACATCGCTTGGTCGTGGTTGCCCAATACGATCTGGGCCTCTACCTCCTTGAGCCGATAGATACAGCCCAAAGGATCGGGACCGTATCCCACGATGTCCCCCAAGCAGATAATGCGCTCGGCACCGGCGTTGGCCGCAGCGATTAATACGGCCTCTAGCGCTTCGAGATTTGCGTGAATATCGGCGAGTACTGCGATTTTCAAGGGGCACCCGCCTCAGTTGAATAGTGCGCTGATGGACGTTTCTTCGTGGATGGCGCGGATGGCGCTGGCAAAGAGCGAGGCTACCGAGCACACCTGCACCATAGGGGTGCGGACATCTACCGGCAAGGGGATCGTATCCGTAATGGCTAAGGCTTGGAAGTTGGATTGATCCAGACGCGCTATCGTCTCCTTGGTTAGGGTGCCGTGGACGCAACCGGCATAGACTTTGCGCGCCCCGCCCTCCTTGACTGCGGCCGCCCCCTTGAGAACGGAATCACCAGTAATAATCGCGTCGTCGAAAAATACGACATCTCGGTCGGCTACGTCGCCAATAACCCTGTTTTCCCCGGCCGCCTGATCGACGACGACGAGGGGCAACCCCAACCGCTGGGCGTAGGTTTCGGTGACCTTGGCGCGGCTGATGTCTGGGGCGGCCGCGACCAAATTATCTCGGTTGAGGTCCGCGTCGGCGTAGTAGGAGCATATTGCCGGGACGCCGCTTAGTTGATCCACTAGGATCCGGCTAAAGCCCATAGTCTGCGGGCTGTGTAAAGTCATGGTGAGAATGCGGTCTGCCCCGGCCTCGGCTATCAGGTCGGCCACTAAGCGACCCGTCACGGAAATTCTTGGCTCGTCCTTGCTGTCGGCCAGTGCATACGGATAGTAGGGCAAGACCGCGGTGATGCGGCCAGCCGAGGCGTATTTTAGGGCGTCGAGGGCTATGAGCAACTCCATCAAGTAGTCGCTAACGGGCGGGCACGAAGTTTGAATAAAAAACACATCGCGGCCACGCACATTTTCGCAAATCTTCACCTTTATATTTTCGTTGCTAAAGTCGATAAACTCGATGCGCCCTGGCTCAAGGGCCAGCGACTGGTAAATGCCCTCAGCTAATGCGGGATTACTCCGCCCGGCGAAAACTTTGAGATCTGCACGGCCCATCAACAAATCCTTTAGAACATGGCTAGTGCCGCTCGGGCTTGCGCGGCAATTGGGTACTGGGCAAATGTGCGACTGACCTGTTCGAGTAAGGCTTGTTGCTTGTCGCTTTCGCCGGCCAACCCATAGATGCGGGCGGCTTCCATCCGCGCCATCGCTTCGCGGATAGTCCCGGCCTGCTGGGCTGCATACGTTTCGTAGTGCCCAGCCGCGGCCACAAGCTGCCCTTCGGCTTCGAGGCAGGCACCCAGACCGCTTTGGGCGGCATAGGCCAATACATCCACAGGCTCGTAGTTGGCCAAGTAGGTCTGGTAATAGCCCCGAGCCTCAGCATAACGGCCCTGCGCGTAGTGGAGATTGGCCAAGAGCACGGTCCCTTGGGCTGCGGCCGGGGTCCCGGCATAGGAGGACACCAACTCCTCGGCTAGGCGGATCGCCTCGGTCGGCTCTCCGCCCTGTTCGACCATCAGCACATCGCCGAGCAGAGCGGCGGCTTTGAGCCGATCGGCCTCCTTGGACTCGATGAAATAATTGATGGCCACAATGACCGCGATCACGGCAACGGCCCCACCGACAAAGAGGTTAGCTCGTTCTTTGACGTATTCGACCGCTTCCATGATCCATTCGACGAACTCATCTTCGCGGAGTTCACTCTTGCTCAGTTTACGACGTTCACTCGACATAAAGGTATAGTGTCTCCATTGCTTTGGGTTCGGGTTTCAATAGACGATAGCGCTTTCCAATTTGTACTCGGCCAAGCGGTCGCGGCCCGACAGAAAGCTCAACTCGGCCAATACGCTGATGCCCACGACAACCGCTCCTAGCTCTTCGAGCGTTTGACACGTCGCAACCAAGGTGCCGCCGGTGGCCAAAACGTCATCCACGACCAAGACTTTCTGCCCCGATGCGATGGCATCGGTGTGGATTTCTAAGGAGGTCTCGCCGTATTCGAGGGCGTAATCTCGACTCAGCGTGGCCGCCGGCAGCTTGCCCGGTTTGCGCACGGGCACAAAACCACAGCCCAATTCGAGTGCTATAGGCACGGCGAACACGAAGCCACGGGCCTCTATGCCGACGATTAGGTCCACTTCGGCGTCCACAAAAGGTTCGAGCATAGCTTGGACCGCAGCGGATAAACCAGCGGGATCTTTGAGTAGCGGCGTGATGTCTTTGTAGGAGACGCCGTCTTGCGGGAAGTTGGGAACTTCGCGGATGAATTTTTTTATATTCATTTTACATATTATATGTTATAGGACTTAAAATAGTGCGTAAATAAAGGGAGCCACAGCCGACCCTTGGGTCGTGACTATTAACAATCCCAACAGAATCAAAGTGAAAAATATCGGCCCCAACCACCACTTTTTGCGCACCTTCATAAAATCCCATAACTCAGCTAATATACTCAATTTACTGGCCATCAACTAGTCCTCCCATTCAATCAAGCGGCTCACGGATTCGCCATGGTGAATGGCTTTGATCGCATCCCCCAACAATCGAGCCACGCTCAACACGGCGATTTTGCGTTTTGGCTTGTCCGCAGGCAAGGGAATGGTATTCGTGGTGGCGAAAACTTCTACTGAGGAGGCATCTATTTTCTCTAAAGCTTGCCCTGAAAAAACGCCGTGCGTACAACCAGCCAGTATGCGGCGCACCCCCCTTTCTTTGAGGACCCGTATCGACTCCATCATGGATCCCCCAGTCAACACCTCCTCGTCAAAAAGCAAAGCGTCGCGGCCGGCGACCTCGCCGATCATGGTTTTGATTTCGACCTTTTCGTCGTCCGCGTGGCGGCGTTTGTCCATAATGGCCAGCGGCAAGCCGAGCCGGCGTGCGTACGCGCTGGCTTCGTCAGCACTCCCCACATCGGGCGACACCACTACAGCGTTGCTGAGCCCCTTCAACCGCATGAAATTGCACAGTAGGCCCGTCGCCCACAATTGGTCCACCGGAATGCGCGAGAACGCTGCGATTTGTGGGCTGTGCAAGGTAATGGTCAAGATCCGGTCAGCCCCGGCAATTTGAAGCAAGTCGGCGACGAGGCGGGCGCTAATAGAAATGCGCGGCTCGTCCTTTTTGTCGGCGCGCACATAAGGATAATAAGGTAGCACGGCCGTAATCCGGCGCGCCGAAGCGTACTTGAGTGCGTCGATCAACAACAAAAGCTCAACAAAGTGATGATTGACCGGGGATGCTGACGTCTGGATGACGAAGACGTCGTCTTCGCGGACGTTCTCCTCAATTTTAACCTTTATATTGTCGTTTGGCGCACGGACGATTTGGCGGCGCACGGGCGCGATGTCTAAGTAATCACATATTTCTTGGGCCAGTTGTGTATTGCTGGAACCCGTCAATATTTTCAAGTGATTTTTCATGTTCTAATCCCAATTGTAACATTAAAGACCGGCCCAAACTAAGGCAAGAGGCTCGTCTTGACAGCCCGTTGGAGCAAAGCTAACTTGGCAGCTTCCCGCCGCTTGTCAGAAAAAGGAAAGGGGCTTATGGCGCGCGTAAATATCATGCTGCCGGACGAGTTGCTCGAACGCATCGATCAAGTTGCGCAGCAGGAAGGCGTAAGCCGCAGCAAACTCCTGCGCCTAGCCTTTATGGCGTACTGCCAACAACGGGAGGAAACCTATGAGTACCAGCGAAAACAGGCCGCTATTGAGCACGGAATGGCGCTCCAAGACAGCTTGCGCGAAAAGGCACTGCCTTGGGATCCTCTCAAAATCCTACGCACGGAAAGGCAAGCGCGGTGATTCGCTACGCGCTAGATACCTCCGTTATGCTGAAGTGGTTTTCTCCAGCGCACGATGTGGATACCCACAAGGCCCTTGGCCTGCGCCAAGAGCAGCTAGCGGAAAGAATCGCACTGACCGTGCTCGATCAATCTATATACGAACTGGCCCATGTGCTCAAGGAAAGCCGCCAATTCGATCGCACCCATATCGACGACGCCTTGGCCAGCTTGGAGTACATGCACTTGGATATTGTGCCCTACAACGCCGAAATTACCCGCAAAGCCACTCAAATTGCCTTTGAGCATTCCATCAGCATGTACGCCGCCGGCTTCATTGCCTTAGGTGCCCATCTCCGCTGCCAAGCCGTGACCAGCGACAGCGACCTGTACCGCAAAGTCGCTTCCCTGCCCTGGACCGTGCTCTTGGCCGACTTAAACTTCTGACTCCTTAGACCTCCTCAAGCGCCCTCTCTATATCGCCGATTAGTTCATCGGCGTCCTCAATGCCCACGGCATAGCGCACCAACTGGTCGGTGATACCGATGGCCAGCCGCTCCTTCTCACTCAAATCGTAATAGGAAACAGTCGCCGGATGCGAGACCAGTGTCTCCACTCCTCCCAAGCTAGGGGCGATATAAGGCACGGCTAGCCGATGGACGAAATTTCGCGTCTGCTCGGGGGTGCCGTCGATCTCAAAGCTGATCAACCCGCCAAAACCGCGCATTTGCTCTTTGGCCACGCAGTGATCGACGTGGCTTTCGAGACCTGGGTAAAAGACCTGACGAACCTTGGGATGAGCTTCTAGGAACCGGGCTACTGTCATGGCTGTATCGTTTTGCCGCAGAACGCGTAATGCGAGCGTCTTCAGCCCCCGGATCAACAAAAACGAGGTGTTGGGGTCAACGATCCCGCCGGTGATTCGTTGGTATTCGCCAATGGCCTCGACTAAAGGAGCCTTGCCGCAGATAGCACCGGCCATCAAATCATTGTGCCCACCGAGGTATTTAGTGGCACTGTGGATGACCAAATCAACCCCGAAATCGAGCGGCCGCTGATTGACCGGCGTGGCCAAGGTACTGTCGATGACAACCTTGAGCCGCCGCTGTTTGGCAAAAGCGACGAGTTGTTCCAAGTCGAGGACGTGCAGGTGGGGATTGGTCGGCGACTCGGTAAAGATCAAGCGGGTCTCTGGACGTATCGCAGCCGCCAACGCATCCATATTACCGGGTTTCACTAGGGTAGATTCAATGCCGAATTTGGCCAAAACTTCGCAGAATTTGGCCGTCATGCGATAGCAATCTTCCATCAGCACCAAGTGTTGCCCGCTGCGCAGCATGGCATAGAGCACCGAGGTAATCGCGCTCATGCCCGACGGAAAGAGCAAAGCAGCTTCGGCGTTTTCCAAGGCCGCTATTCTACGCTCGGCTGCCCGCTGGGTCGGATTGCCGTAGCGCCCGTATTCATAGAGTGATTTTTCGCCGGCCTTAAAGGCGGCAAATTCCTCTAGATCGGCAAAGGTATAGGTAGCTGTCTGGGCAATGGGGTCGATGAGAGATTGGGCGAACTTATCCCGTTCCGCCCCCCCGTGTACCGAACGGGTCGATTCTCCGGCAAAACCATCGTGGTTCATTGTATTTGCTCTTTCAGTGGCCGGCTACAGCCAGCGTCCGCTGCTCTATGGCTTCGAGGACAGCCCGACGCACGGTTTCGTACTCAGCTTCGACCTCAATGGGCAGGTTGCGATGCTGTGGTTCGACGTGAAATTCGCGCAATTGGTCTTCGTGGTATTTCACTTTGAAATCTGGAAACTTCAGCCCGTGCGCCGTGGATATTACGATCACCCGACTCTTGGGATCGACATGCCCGGCTGCGACCATTTTCTCTAGTGCTGCTAAGGCGACGCCCGTGTGCGGACAGGTGAACAGCCCATTGCGGTCGGCCCTTGCACAGGCGTTGGCTAATTCGTCTTCCGTAGCCTCTTCGACGATGCCGTCAAAGGACTGCAAGGTGCGAATGGCCCGCTCCCTGCTTACGGGGTTGCCGATCTTGATGGCGCTGGCCAAAGTATCGCGGGCCGTTTGCGGCTCAAAGGTGCGGAACCCGTCGAGATAACTGAGATAGAGCGGATTGGCCTGAGCGGATTGGGCAACGGCAAGGCTCGGCAGCTTGTCGATAAGACCCATTTGCTTGGCTTCGATAAACCCCTTCCCCAAGGCACTGACATTGCCCAGATTGCCGCCCGGGATAACGACCCAATCGGGGACCTCCCAGTGAAATTGCTGCAACAGCTCAATCGCGATGGTCTTCTGCCCTTCAATGCGGAGTGAATTCATCGAGTTGGCCAGATAGATTTGGTCGCGGCGGCAGATTTCCTGCACCAAGGCCATGCACCCGTCGAAGTCGGTGCGCAGGGCGAGCGTCAGCGCGCCATTGGCTATGGGCTGGATGAGCTGGGCGGTGGAGATCATGTCTTTGGGCAACAACACGATTGCCGGAATGCCGGCGGCCGCGCAATACGCAGCCAACGCCGCCGAGGTGTCCCCGGTTGAGGCGCAGGCTACCGCAGGGATACATTGACCCTCAGCAATCATCTGGTTGACCATGGAAACCAATACGGTCATGCCTAGGTCCTTAAACGAACCCGTGTGGCTATTGCCGCACTGCTTTATCCACAGATCTTCCATGCCTAATTCGGCTCCCAAGCGCTCGGCCCAGAGCAGATTGCTCCCTCCCTCGTACATAGAGACCACGTTCTCGTCTTCGACGAGGGGGCAAACTATCTCTTTTTTTCCCCAAACCGAACTCCCATAGGGATGCACCGAACTCATATAGCGCTGATCAAACAGCGCCCGCCACTCGCCGCCCGAGCGCCGCTGCAAGGGTTCCATATCGTGACGTACTTCGAGCAGCCCTCCACACTTTTGACAGTGATAGACTATTTCGTTTAGCGGATAGCGCTCGTCGTCGCAATTGATGCACTGGAACCAAGCATTATAGGAATAGGGCATGCCAACTCGTTCTGTTGGGGTAAATCAGGGCTTGTTCAGCCAAAAAGGGCATTTATTTCGTCCTCATTTTTCGACTTTTCTTTATCGTTCGTCGGTTTTCTTGCGTCCTCTTGCTCGTCGTCGAATATTGAAAATTCAAAAAAGTAGCACTAACGTGGAACCGCTCTCTTCTTAGGGCGTTTAATCCATGCGAGCCATTCCGGTCATGGTTCGTATCCCTCCCAGCGGTCAGGTGCATCCAAGGATGCCCTGGCCGCGACTTATTTTAGTTCAATCTCTGTACTACAATGTATCCCACGGGCAATTCCACAACTGGGCTCAGTTCCCCAACTTTCAGTTTCACTACGACTTCTTCAATCTCGGGCATAAGTTCACCCGGCCCAAAAAACCCCAAATCCCCGCCCTGATTGGCGTTGGGTGCGATGGAAAGTTGCTGCGCGAGCTGGGAAAAATCGGCTCCTTGAGCAATTTTTTCGAGGATTTCGCGTGCGGACGCTTCTGTTTCGACCAATATGTAGCGCGCCCGCATCTCACCGGCCAGCATCGCCTGTACCTCTTCGATTTTGGCCGTGATTGCCTGGGCTAGGTAGGGATCCTGCGCCTGATCTTTAGCTCGTTTGTAATACTCAAGTGCTTCGGCATAGCGTCCAACTCCAGCCAGAAGGAACGCGATGTTGTTGTAGGCTTCGACATTCTCCGGCGATAACTCCGCCAACTTTTGATATTGTTCGATAGCTTGATCTACCGAGTCCTTTTCCGCGTAGTAATATCCATATAGGCGATAGGCTTCCGCGTTTTTGGCATCCAGTGCCAAGGCCCGGTCGAGGCGTTCGCGCGCCCTTTCGCTCTGCCCGGCCTGCATGTAGAGATAACCGAGGGTGCTGTGGACTTTGGTTGAGGACGGGGCCAGAATACTCGCTTGTTCGACGTAAAAAATAGACGAGTCTAGCTGGCCCATGGCCAAAAAGGCTTCTCCTAACGCCGAATATACCGGTAGCTGCCTAGGGTCTTCAGCGAGCGATTGCCGCAGCGATTCGGCTGCCTGTTTATAACCGCCGGTTTGCATGTAGAGGCTGGCCAAGCGATTGAGAAACATCGCGCTGCCAGCACCCAGTTCGCACGCCTTTTCGTATTCGGCTAACGCCTGCTTAGGCTGGCCCTGCGCCAACAGGGAGTCTCCACGCTGGACCGCTTCGACGATGGCTTGGCCACTAGCCGGAACTGAGATCCCGATTACCGCGGCGATTAATCCTATAAACCTCATACTTCCTCGCATCGCGTGCCGAGCTAGCGCAGTTGGCGCAGAACTTCCTTGGTAATTTGCTCGACGATATCGCTTTCTCCGGCCACCTCACAAGACGGCCGATCCCCAATTCCAAAGCGATTTCTCAGATTCGTGAGATCTTCCACGTCTTTACCCCCCAGCGTGCGGATACCGCCGAGTTGATGCGCCACCAAGGCGATCTGGGCAAAGTGTTCGACAGTCTCCATCTTGAAATGCGCGTCCATGACGTGTTGGCCCACGGTTACCACTCCGTGATTGGCCATTAAAACGGCGTCGTATTGCCGCAAAAGCGGCTTCATCGGCTCGACGATATCGGGACCGCCGGGCGTGCCGTAATCCGCGAGTGGAATGCCCCCGAGGCTGACGATGACCTCGGGCAATACGCACTGAGTCAGCTCAATGCCAGCAACGGCAAAACCCGTCGCGGTCGGCGGGTGTGCGTGGACGACGGCGCGGACGTCGGGCCGCAACTTGTAGATTTCGAGGTGCATGCGGATTTCCGACGATATTTTCATCGATCCCGCTACCTGTCGGCCCTCCATATCGCAGGTAGCCAGCATGTCTGCACTCAGATAGCCCTTGCTCACTCCGGTCGGAGTACACAGCACTAGGTCGTCCTCTATGCGAACACTGATATTGCCGTCGTTGGCTGCTACGTACCCTCGCTGATAGACCCTGTGCCCTACTTCGCATATTTCTTTTTTTATTGCATACGCCGAATTCATAAGGCGACCTTTCCCATCATCCGCAGTCGGCGGCTACCAATCCACAGCCAGCCCAAACCAGCCGGCAAGCACACATTGCAGACAAAAATCAGGATACTGGCCACAAAAGCAGGTTGCGGCTCTAAGCCGAGGCTGCTAAACACCAGAATGGCCGCGGCCTCGCGGACTCCTAGATCTAAAAACCCCAAGGGCAACAGGGTTTTCAGGGCAAATATCACCGGCACCGCCAACACAACCGCTGAGCTGGCGGCCACACTGGCGGTAACCAAATAGAAAAATTGCGCCATGAATACCACGTTGAACAAGACGGATAATCCGGCGATAGCCCCCCATGCAATCGGCTCGCTCGCTTTCCAGCGGCACCAGCCCCAATACAGCAGTGCGCCGAGGATGCAGCATAGCAACAGCAAAAACCCCCTGAGTTGGGGCCATAAAATCCACGCGGCTACGGCCCCCAAGCCCAACGTGACCGCGGCCGAACTCAACTTGTCCACGGCCGTCAGCAACGCGGCCTTGGCCCGGCTCCGCCCCAAGAAAACGCCGCGGCCCAACTCGCCCAAACGGCTTGGTGTCACCAGACCGAGGGCAGCACCACCCAGCAACGAATAGAGTGCATCGCGCCTATTGGCCTCCGGGATTTGGTCGCGCAACAATAGCTGCCACTTCATCCATTGCACGCCGATGCCCACTAGGGCAATGGCCCCGCAGATGAGCACTTTATCCCTACCGACCTGCCCAGCGGCTGCAAGCAACTCAGTCGGTTCAAGGTACCATGCAGCCCAGCCCAGTAGAGCCGTTGCCAAGATGATTTTTGCCCCAATTACCATGCAGTTGCCGGGAGGTGGATTAGGGATAAGGCAGCTTCCGTGCTCTCATGCGGCCGGGGAATGATGCTGAGCGCGACTATTTCACCTGCACTCGCTGCGGCCACGGCACCAGCTTCGATAGCTGCGCGCACAGCGGCCACATCTCCACAGACGATGACCGAGACTAGCCCACCGCCTACTTGCTGCCAGCCGACCATCTCGACATCAGCGGCTTTGACCATTCCGTCTGCCGCTTCGACCATAGCCACCCAACCGCGGGTTTCAATCATGCCTAAGGCGCGTCCCATTGGTCTGTTTCGCTCTTGTTTAAACGGCAGAAGATAGGCGACCTAACCCCTTCCGTCAAAACACAAAAGGCGTTCCCCAAGGCGATGCTTCTAGGCTTCAAGCCTTAAAAAGAAAGGTGATGACATCCCCATCAGCGACGACGTAATCCCGGCCTTCACTGCGCAATTGTCCGGCTGCTTTCAGCGGTGACCAGCCCCCTATAGTAATTAGCTGCTCACAAGAGGCCAGCTCGGCGCGGATGAACCCCCTCTCCATGTCCGTGTGGATCCGCCCGGCTGCTTTAGGTGCTTTTTCCCCGCGCGGCAACTGCCAAGCCTGTAGCTTGCCGTTGGCGAGCGTGTAGAAGGCGATCAGATCCAGCAGCTTGTATCCGGCCTGGACTAAGCGCTCTATCCCCCCGTGTTCCAGTCCCAACTCTCGGTTGAACTCCGCTCGTTCCTCTTGGCTCAGACCAGCGATCTCTGCTTCGAGCTGCGCCGAGATGACCAGCACTTGGTCCGCTCCATAGCGTTCGACCAGCCGATCCACCCACGGCCCCGGTACGCCAGCTTCTACTTCCCCGACGTTGGCCGCATAAAGCACCGGCTTTGCCGTTAGCAAGCTATACGTAGCGAGTGCGTCCCTTTCTTCTGGGGTCAACCCCATCATCGCCGCACCCATTCCGCGCTGCAATCCCGCTAAGACCTTGGCGCAGGCCGCCAACTCTTGTGCGCGCGTGCTACGCGGCTCAGAGCGGACCACTTTGTCTAAATGGGGTACGGCCTTTTCCATCACCGCCAAATCAGCCAGCAGCAACTCCGTTTCAATGATCTCAATATCGCGCAAAGGGTCAATTGCCCCATCTACATGGCTTATCTGCTCGTCGTCAAAACAGCGCACCACGTGAACTAGGGCATCGACATCTCTGATGTGGGCGAGGAATTGATTGCCCAACCCAGCCCCTTGGTTCGCGCCCCGCACCAGTCCAGCAATATCGACAAAGCGGATGCTCGTAGGCGTTGTAGATTGCGGCTGAATAACTTCGCTTAGCCGCTCCAAGCGCGGATCCGGCACCTCGACGGTACCTACATTGGGGGCCACTGTGCAAAATGGGTAATTAGATACCTCGGCCCCATCTCCTGTCAGCGCATTGAAGAGCGTTGATTTGCCCACATTGGGCAAGCCGATTATGCCGATGGAAAGAGCCATATCTCATATTGCAAATAAATTAAGTCCCTGTAAGTCAAAAGCTCACAGGGACTTAATTCGTGGTCGGGGTGGCCGGATTTGAACCGGCGACCCCCTGCTCCCGAAGCAGGTGCGCTAGCCGGGCTGCGCTACACCCCGACGTGGGCAAATAAAAGCTACAATCTCTATACTACTATAAAAAATGGTCGGGGTGACTGGATTTGAACCAGCGACCTCTTCCACCCCAAGGAAGCGCGCTAGCCGGGCTGCGCCACACCCCGACTCAATTATCCGACCATACTCTGACGACAAAATGGTGAGCTAACCAGGATTCGAACCTGGGACCTCCGGTTCCGGAGACCGGCGCTCTATCCAGCTGAGCTATTAGCCCCTAGCCTAGACGTTCTTCTTGTGTCGATTCTTGCGCAATCTCTTCTTGCGCTTGTGCGTAGCGATCTTATGCCGCTTTCTCTTTCTGCCACAGGGCATCTTTTCTATCTCCTGGACCTTTGTCCTCTGCGTTTTCCCCATTGACACGCGCCCGCAATTCCTTTGAGGGCTTAAATGTCGGGGCCTTGCGACCAGCGATTTTTACTTCGGCACCCGTGCGTGGATTGCGACCGGTGCGCGGTGCGCGCTCTACTACTTTGAAGGTGCCAAAACCACGAATTTCAATGTGGTCTTCCCGTTCCAAAGCCTCGACTACGGATTCAATAAAGCCATCAACCACAGCCGCAGTATCCGTCTTGGTAAGCCCCGTCCCCTCGGCGATTAGACGCACGATATCAGCTTTCGTCAAGACCGCACTCTCATTCGGATGGGTTGAAATTGCGTAACTATCACGCCAACAAGTAGTTTTAAAGGATATGGCACGGCTTATGCCCTGTCAAGGCGAGCGGCACTCTCTTAGTTTTTGCCGAGTACAAAAACCTCTTCAAGGACAGAGAAATCTACAATCGACTTGAGGACAACCCGCAAAAAGACCGGGGCTCGTTTCTCCTGATTCACCTCCACCACCGTGCCAATCGGTACGCCCTTGGGGTATCGCCCGCCCAACCCCGATGATACGACTAAATCGCCCTCCCGCACCAAGTTGCTCGATTCGACGAATCGCAACCGGAACTGGCCGTCGATCCACGAGACGATGCCTTGGGCGCGCGTCGTTTGGATCAAAGCACTCACTCTCGTGCGCATCAACAACTGTACGACCGAATCCGATCCGCCAACTTGGGCGATGTGACCGACGAGCCCTTCAGGTGTCACCACGGGCATATCCTTATCTACGCCGTGGTCGCGACCAACGTTGATGACGACCGCGTCGTAAACGTGGTCGGGGTCGCGGCCGATCACCTCGGCGGAAATAACGGGCGTGCCCCCGTCTAGCGGCCGAAAGGCCAAGGCCTTGCGCAGGCGCATATTTTCCCATCCAGCTTCCTGGAGCTGCATGTTGTCAAGGGCTAGGGCTACGTTTTGAGTTAGGAGAAAACGGCTCTTTTCCTCGTCGCGCGTAGAGCGGATGACACGCGAAAATAGTGCTTGTCCTGATGCCGCTAAACCGGCTTGGCAGCGCTCGGCGATAGAGGTCTTATAGGATGTAGGTAAGCCCATCAAAATCAAGGCGCAGACAAAAGCGAGTCCAATGACGATGAGCTCCCGAGTATTGGTCATAACTTAAGTTAGAGCAAAACTTGGCGGTAGTTATCAAACTCTTCGAGAATGCGAGCATTGCCCCGCACTACGGCCGAGAGGGGATCTTCACTATCGACATACGTAGGCAAATTCGTCGCCTCAAGCAGGTGTTCTCTCAGCCCCCGTAGCATGCTCCCACCACCGCAAAGCACCATGCCTCTATCGAGGATATCTGCCGCCAATTCGGGCGGCATTCTCTCCAGCACTCGGCGCACGCTGGCGACAATTTGAGCCACGGAACCGGATAGGGCTTCTCGTATCTCAACTGAATCTACTTGCATAACTTTGGGTAGCCCGGCTACGGTGTCGCGACCGCGCACCGGCACACTCTCTTCTACTTCCAATTCCGTCGCCGACCCGATTTTCCACTTGATGCTCTCGGCACCTTGAATGCCGATAAGCAGGTTGTGCTTTCTGCGCATCCACTCGGAAATTGACTGATCCATAGCTTCCCCAGCTACCCGCAGCGATTCGTGTTCGACTAGACCTGAAAGAGCAATTACAGCAACCTCCGTCGTCCCGCCACCAATATCGATAACCATTGAGCCGACGGCTTGGTGAACGGGTAATCCCATGCCGATAGCTGCGGCCATCGGCTCGCTGACCAGATGGACTTCTCTGGCCCCCACGCGCTCGCAGGAGTTCCGCACGGCCCGCTTCTCTACTTCAGTGCTGCCTGCCGGGACCGCTACCACGATCTTGGGCCGCACAAAAAGTTTGTTCTTTTTTACCTTGCGGATAAAGCTGCGAATCATCTCTTCGGTAACTTCAAAGTCAGCTATAACGCCGTCTTTCAAGGGGCGAATTATTTGAATCCCAGCGTTTTCACGCCCCATCATTTCCTTGGCCTCTGCGCCGACGGCAATAACTTTTTGGGTGGAGACTTGGCGGGCGACAACCGAGGGTTCGTTGAGGACGATTCCCTTGCCTTTGACATACACCAAGGTATTGGCGGTGCCCAAGTCTATACCTATCTCATGCGAAAAAAAACGCGAAAAAACGCTCATCCTGTATCTCCATCCAAAAAGTTAAATCTCGACTCTGTAGCCTTGGTATTGAGCTCCCCGGCATCGAGAGCATCCGTTGGTATCTATCTATAATAACTAAGGTGATTTGGATTTGCCAAATCATCCGCCCCCTTATATTTTCTAGCGCTAACCAATTGTGAACACAACCGCACGCAATTTTCAGGGAGGTAGCCCATTCCTATGAACAAGGCCGCACGACATGTACTGCGGAGATTAGGCACCGACACTAGCTTGGATCAGGAGCGCCAACAGCGCCTTTCGCGCGAGGTCCAAGAAGAACAGCAAAAACGCCGGGAACAAGGAACGGATCAAGATACCAGCTTCGAGACCGTTCCCGAAGAAATGCTGACCGAGTCGGAAAAGCGCCACGAGAAGTATCGCCGCCAACAGGCCATGGCCGGGCGGTTCACCCCCGCTGCCGAGCGCCTGCCCATTATGACGGCGGAAGAGCGGGCTGCCCATAACAAGGATCGCCCTAAGCGGCAGCAGACTTCGTTTGAGGGGCCGATTGAAAAGCTAATCGAGAAATACCAAGACTTAAAACAAGTACAACGCCGCCTGACCTTGGGTCAATCCATGAAGTATGAGTTTACCAGCGACGGTCGCGTCCTCGACAAAGAAGGCAATGTGATCTTCGATGGAGAAAAGATCGTCAGCAAACCCTAGGTTGGCTGGCTCGCTCTCCGATTAAGACGCACAAGTGGCTGTTGGCCGCGGATGCCTCTTTTATTTCGAATTCTCATCGGTCTTGGTCTGTTGGGCATTTGTGGCTGCAATCTCAATTACTATTGGCATCTGGCCCGCGGCCAAAGCCGCGTGGTGTACAAGCGCATCTCAGTCCAAACCCTCCTCGCCCGCCCCAATTTGGCCGAGCAAACCCGGACACAACTGGAGCTGATTCAAGCCATTCGTCGCTACGCCGAAAGCGTGGGGCTGAAAACAGACGATCAGTACACGACTTTCTACGATACGGGCGGCGGTCCGATCAGTTGGAATGTCAGCGCTTGTCCGCCCGACCGCTTCGCACCCTATACTTGGGATTTTCCGTTCGTCGGCGAGGTCCCCTACAAAGGTTTCTTTCGCCGCGATTTGGCTGACGAACAGCGCGATGCCCTCGCCGCCGCAGGGTACGACGCGATTGTCCGCCCAGTCAGTGCCTACAGTACCTTGGGATTTTTTTCCGATCCAATTCTCAGCCCAATGCTCGGCTACGCACCCGATCAACTAGCCGATTTGATCCTCCACGAGTTGACGCATGCCCTCGTCTATGCCCCAGGACAGACCGATTACAACGAGAGCTTGGCGACCTTCGTCGGCCGTCAAGGGTCCTTGCTCTTCTTGGCGCAGCACTTCGGAGCCGATACCCCGCTTTTGCAACAGGCCGAGACGCGCCGAGCAGACGCGGTGCTCTTTCGGCACTTCATGGCTGAGACCGTCGCGGCGCTCGACAGCCTCTACTCACTAGATTTGCTCCGCAGCGTTGTACTCCGCGACAGGCAGGTCGTTTTTGCCCAACGCCAGCGGGATTTCGCCCTCATTAGACCGCAGTTCACCCACAACTATTACAATGGATTCCTCCAGTGGGAACTAAACAATGCGCGCCTCCTGTCTTATCGTCGCTACAACGCCAATCTAACGCTCTTTTCCGCTGTTTATCGAGTGCGCGGCGAGGACTTGGCCAGTGCCTTGGAAATTTTTGCGGCCTGCGCTGAAAAGGACAACCCTTGGCAGTGCTTACGCGTAGCGACAGAGCCTGAAGGGGAGATGGACAGTGACAAAACTCGCGGACTTAGGGGTTAGAAAACCAACAAGGAACCCCTCTTAGCCGATTTTTTGAGTCCGAATGGTAACTAAACACCTCTTGACAATGCTCTTGCTGACGACCCTCGCCTTTGGCCCGCTTGGGTGCGCTGCTAGGTTGCAGTCCGCATTAGTGGGATCGCTGATAGAGGACGTCAGTGCGGCCACAGCCCGCCACGATGACCTGGATTTGGTCGCCTCGGGCGTGCCTACCTTCTTGCTCTTATTAGAAGGGCTGTTGGTGGCCAATCCGCAGGATCCGCAATTGCTCTTAAGTGCTGCTGAGATATATACCTCCTACGCCACTTTGGTCGAAGTCGATGATCCCGAACGGGCCAAGCACCTGTATCACCGGGGCAAGGTGAACGGCCTCAAGGCCCTTGCTCTACGCCTTAGCCAACCAGACTTGCTCCAAGCCCCCTATGCTGAATTTATCCGCGTCACCGACGACCTAGAGGCTTCAGACCTGCCGGTCGTGTTTTGGGCCGCTTCGAGTTGGGGAGCTTGGATTAGTGCCAACATTGAATCCATGGCGGCGCTAGCCGAATTGCCCAAAGTTATCAAACTCATGCAGTGGATCGTGGACCAAGACGAGACCTTTCAATACGGGACTTCCCATGTCTTTTTGGGATCCTATTACGCAGCCCTGCCGCCGATGTTGGGCGGCAACCCGGAAAAGGCCGCCGAGCACTTCGACCGGGCCGTGGCCATCGGCAAAGGACAGGTACTCATGGTGTACGTAGCCAAGGCCAAATTCTATGCTCGGAACACTTTTGACAGGGTGCTGTACGAATCCCTGCTCAACCAAGCCCTAACCAGCTCGGCAGACGCCGTACCGGAGCTTACCTTGCAAAACATCGCCGCCCAAAGACAGGCGCAGATCCTACTGGACCAAGCCGATGATTTCTTTTAAAGGACTTTTTGCGGTCGTTGCCGCACTCATAGCCAACTCTGTTGCGGCTCAACCCAATCACCTCCTCAAAATTGCCACCCTCGCCCCGGAGGGTAGTAGCTGGGCCGATGTCCTCCGTACCATTGATGCGGATGTGCGGCGGGAGACAGGGGATAACGTGGGGTTTAAAATCTATCCCGGCGGCGTCCAAGGCGACGAGAAGGTCGTCTTGCGCAAGATGCGCATCGGCCAGCTTCACGGCGGTAATTTTGGCGGCCAAGGCGTCAGCCAGACCTTGCCTGATGTGCTCGCGCTGCAAATGCCCTTTCTCTTCGACAGCTATGCCGAAGTGGATTACGTGCTCGGGAAAATGGATGCCTTTTACCGACAGGGATACGAAGAACGAGGTTATGTCTTTCTCGGTTGGGCCGACATCGGCTTTGTCCACATTCTCTCGCAGCAACCCGTAGCTACTGTCGAGGACATGCGCACCCAAAAGGTATGGCAGCTACCCGATGAACCGCTGACCTCCGTGCTTTTCCGCTTGGCCGGCGTCACTTCGGTTCCCCTGAATATCCCAGATGTCCTCCTCGGGTTGCAGACCAACCTAATCGATGTGGTGTACGCCTCGCCAGCGGCGACCATTGTCCTCCAATGGTTTACCCGCGCAAAATACGTCACCCAACTTCCCATCAACTACACCCTAGGCGCTCTCTTGATCGACAAGCGAACTTTCGCCAAGATTCCCGCCGCCGATCGCGAACACATCCACCGCATAGCTCGGCAGCACATGGCCGTTCTGAATCAGCGCAACCGCCGCGAAAACGACGAAGCCATGACCGTGTTGCATGCCAACGGCCTGTCGCTGGTCGAGGTCAACCCAAACGATGTAGAGACCTTTAAAGACCTCGTCACCAGCGCTGAAGCAAAGCTCGTGGGCCAAGCCTTTTCCCGCGAGGCCCACGAGCAAATTGCGCGACACCTCCAGGACTTCCGCCGGACTTCCCCTTGAGCGGCCAGCACGTCCTCCACCGCCTTGAAACCGGCTTCCTCGTCCTCTTAGTAGTCTGCCTGCTAGTGCTGACCTGCGGGCAGATTCTCATGCGCAACCTGTTCTCCATCACCTTCTTGGGAACTGAAAGCCTCGTGCGGCACCTTGTGTTGTGGATTGGGCTAGCCGGCGCGTTGGTGGCCACCCGGCTCGACAAACACATCCGCATTGACGCTGCGTTGCGCCTGCTACCCGCCCGGGCGCGAGCTATTGTTTTGAGTGGCGCGGACTTTTTTGCCGCCGCGCTTTGCTCCTATCTGGCCTATATCGCTGGGCGCTTTGTGCTCGATGAACGCGCATTCGGCACGACGGCTTTCTTTGCAGTCCCCGCTTGGATCGCCCAATTGTGCTTTCCCCTCGTCTTTGGGCTGATGGCGCTGCGCTTTCTCTTGCAGGGTATGCGCCGCCTTCGCACTCCGGCAGATCGCCCGTGAGCAGCCTCCTAGCCACCCTAGCCGCCCTAGCCGGCGTCCCGCTCTTTGTGGTCATCAGCGCGATGGCCCTTTTGCACTTCTCCATCGCCGAGATCGATTTAACCGTCGTCTTCATCGAGATGTACCGGCTAGCCGAAACGCCGACCTTAACGGCCATCCCGCTCTTTGCCCTCACGGGCTTTCTCCTCGCTGAAAGCGGCGCAGCGTCTCGGCTGGTGCGATTCTCTCAAGCTTTGCTCGGCTGGCTGCCGGGGGGGTTGGCCATTATGGCCATTATCGTCTGCGCCCTCTTCACGGCTTTGACCGGGGCTTCGGGGATGACGATTGTTGCGCTCGGCGGACTGCTCTTACCCGCTCTGCGCCAGCAGCGCCTGCCCGATTCGTTTTCTCTCGGGCTAATTACCACCTCGGGCAGCTTGGGATTGCTCTTTCCGCCGAGCCTGCCGCTGATCATCTACGGCATTGTATCCGAGACGCCGGTAGATCAACTTTTTATCGCTGGCATCGCCCCTGGCTTGCTCTTGATAGGTGCCCTGTCTTGCTACAGCTTATTCCAAGGACGGCGCTGTGCCGCACCCGAGTGTCCTACCGGATGGCGCGAATTGCCGCAGGCCTTTGTCGCTTGTGGTTGGGAGCTTCTGTTGCCGGTGGTGATTTTCGGAGGGATCTACGGGGGCTTTATCGCCGTCAGCGAAGCCGCGGCCTTGAGCGCCCTGTACGCTCTAGTGGTGGTGGTACTAATCCGCCGCGAGATATCCATTGGGCAACTGCCGAAGATCATCTGCGACAGCATGGTACTCGTCGGCGGCATTTTTGTCGTCTTGGCCGCGGCCATGGCCTATACCAATTACCTCATTGATGCAGAAATTCCAACGCGCTTGCTCGCCTACATAGAGACCCATATCAGCAGCCGCCTGCTGTTTTTGATTCTCCTCAATGTGTTTCTGCTGGCGGTTGGTTGTATGATCGACATGTTCTCCGCCCTCCTCATCGTGGTGCCCTTGATCCTGCCCATCGCCGAAGCATACGACGTGCATCCCATTCACCTCGGGATCATTTTTTTGACCAATCTGGAAATCGGCTACTCGACACCGCCAGTTGGACTCAACCTCTTTATTGCCAGTATTCGCTTTGAACAGCCCGTACACCGGCTCTACCGCGTTTCCTTGCCTTTTCTGTTGATTTTGTTGGCTTGTTTGGTCGTGATTACCTACTGGGCTGATTTGAGTTTGTTTCTCGTTGAGTCTTAAATTTTTTTCTTATTTTATTTACATATTAATTTTTATATGAAATTTTCTATTTCGCTGATCACGTGCTGGCCCGCTTTCTCTATATCTTCAGCTTCGAAATCGTATCCAAGCACTTGCACGGCCACCGGACCAACCTCGAACTGCTCGTCCACATCGCTGCTCGGATAGAGCAAAAAGGCTCGGCTCGTGCCGATTTGTACCGCATAGGCGACCACCTGCTGCACATCGCTTTCTACGGGGCCATCTGCCTTGTATTTTGCATCTATTACCGCCAGTGGCTGCCCGGTTGCCGCTGAAAACAGAGCCATATCCAAGCGGAAGGAAAGCCGCTCCGTTCCCTTCAGTCGCGTGTGATACTGGGCTTTTAGTTCGACCTCGTGGTTGAGCTTGTGGTCGATAAACGCTGTGCAAAACCGCTCGAATAAAGTCGGCATGTGCAGCAGGTACGCCGGTCCTTCCTCGGCCCCTATCCCCCAAGCCGGACTGCGCTGTTGGAGCAAGGGATAACACAGTGCGTGCATGGGTCGGTAGTCCTCGTTTAGCCGGTGATACGCGACGCCGAGGCAATCTGCGGGACGAATGTGGCGGTAATTTAGCTCGCTCAGCGCCCACCAAGCTCTACCGACCATCTGCCGAATGCTCTCGCGGCGAAAGGCAAAGCGCCTCAAGCCGTACAGCGCGTTGGCCAAGATGCGATTGTCGATGATATCGGGCGTGTGCTCTGCAAACCGACAGTAGGGATGGACGCCCAGACCGCTGCGCTCGGGGTACATGCGCCCCCGCACCCATCGACTGGGACCTTCGCGGGTTTGGTAATCCCAATACAGCCCGCGCCGCACCCGTTGTAAGACCTTGCGCGCGAGCACCTCGGCCCAAAGCTCGTAGATATCCCCCATCGTGGCCGGGGCTTTGTATTCACTGATCTTGGGTAGCTGATAGGCGTACTCCAGCATGGGCATGAGCAGCGAGCAGCGTATTTTGGGATTGATTTCCAAGGCGGCATCCGCGCCTAATGGCACCACGCCGACATAACCCCGCGACCTGAGCTGATAACACTGGCCATTGAGCGGGCTAGGGAAGCCGAACTCCAGTTCTTTTGGATATTGGGCGTGCAGGCGTAGGGCCTGTTCGACCGCAAGCTCGGCAGCCGGAATCGCGGCCACTTCCTCTTCGATCAGCTCGTAACGTCGCACGCTCAATCCTGCAAACGCCCGGAGACCTTGGCCCAGCGAAAGCGCGCCATCTGGTCCGGGCGATCGAAAAACACTTCCTCCAGATATGGCTCGACCTCTCCTTGCCAAATATGCGCCAGCGTCGTTGATATATCGGCGACCATGAAGAAAGAAATGCCCAGTTCGCAGTCCTCATCCCCGATGGATTGATTCACTTCTTTTAGTAGCGCGACCAATTTATCCGGGGGTATCCCCCTGTTAGCGAGATAATTTGCCAAAAGCTGGTAGTTGGGGCGCAGGCGGGCAAAGCTGAATCGCCGCCGCATGGCTTGGTCAACCAAGGCGATTGACCGGTCGGCCGTGTTCATCGTGCCGATGAGATAGACGTTGGCGGGGATCGAAAACTCGGGGCCACCACCAGCCAAGGTGATCGGGCGGTGGCGGTATTCCAGCAGGTACATTAGCTCGCCGAAAACGCGCGCGAGGTTTGCGCGGTTTATTTCATCGATGATTAGCACACAGGGCTTTTCTCCAGCTCGGCGCGCTTTATTGCAAAACCGCAGAAAGTGCCCGGCGGCCAATTCGTAGTGCAGTGCGCCCTCTACCACCCGTGGCCGGATTCCTTGGACGAAATCCTCATACGCGTACGAGGCGTGGAACTGCACGAGTTCGCTAAAACCGCCGCCATCCACCAAATAGCGCGCCAAGCGCTCGGCCAAGTACGTCTTGCCGGTGCCGGGTGGACCGTATAGGATGAGCTGCTGCTTGCGTTGCAATTGGTCAATCCAGCCCTTTAGCTGATCGGCACGATAGCCAGTCTCCTCGGTAAAGGCTTGGATATCGTAGCTTGCGTCCGCACGGGTGCCGTCACCGCGAGCATGCCGTTCTACGGCCTCTTGTATTTGTTCCATGCGCCGCTCGAGCTCGCTTTCTAAAACGACCGGCTGTAATTGCTCGACTTCAAAGGGCTGGACGTGCAAGTGCAGGCCCGTTTGACGCAAGAATTTCGGTTGGATGGGCGCACAGCGATACACCCTCAACACCGTCAGCCAAATGTCCCGCTCAATCCCCGCCCGCCATGTTTCGACGGCTTGAGCCGTCCACGGCGTCAGTTCGGCCGCCAGTGTGCTGACCCAGGCGGCATTGGGTAGCTTGAAGTAACCTACGGGCACAGCCAGCAAATTCACCAGTCCATGCTCTGCCCAGCGCTCGGCTTGCTCTGCGTCCCTAAAATCTTCCGGCGACCACCCAGTGTCTGCCTTGCCTGTGGCGTAATAACACGCGGCCTCGCTTTCCCATAAGGGCATGGCTTTCAACAGCCGCGTACCGCGGATGACCACCATCGTTTCACCCGCTGCCAAGGCGGCGACTTCGGGACCAGGGCGGCGCAAAAGCCGGTCGTACGGCCCGGTCAAAGGCTTGTCTAAGCGTAGGCGGATAGATTTCAATTGAGCCATTGTATGTATCCTCTATGCACAATAATAGGCTTAGACCGCTCTTTTCAAAATTCAGGCCTTTTTTATTTTGTGGTCCACCCCAAGCCCCCAAGGTCCCTTGATCCACCGACTTTCTCTGACCATATCCAAGCTAGCGCCCAAACAATGGGTGGGCTTGCTATTGGGTACCGCGGCCCTCCTTTTGGGCTTTGCGGCCCCGTTGACCGCGCTGCCTATCCCCGTGCAAAACGCCCTCGGCATCGCCCTCTTTGCCCTGTTCTTTTGGACTACTGAACCCATACCCATCGCGCTGAGTTCGGTGGCGGTGCTCGCTCTGATCCCGGCCGTTGGCTTGCTGAGTTTCGAGCAGAGCTTAGCCCCTTTCTCCTCCAAGACCGTCTGGCTCGTCCTCGCCGGCATGGCGCTGAGCTTGGGGGTGGCCAAAACGGGGCTCGGAGACGCACTGGCGTCTTGGCTTCAGGCCCGTCTGTCGCAACGCCCCTTCCTCCTGCTCTGCCAATTGCACCTGATCGGGCTAGTGACGGCTTTCCTGATCCCGTCTGGAGTAATCCGCGTCCTGTTCCTGATGCCGATTGGCATCGCCCTTGTCGAGCGTCTGCCCGTCCGCCCATCGCCGCATCTCAAGGCCGCGGTGCTACTCTCCCTGCTTTGCAGCACGTATTTCGGAGGTTGTGGGCTTCTGACCGGCTCCGTGCCCAACTTGGTCTTGGCCGGCCAATACGAAAAAACCCAAGGCGCACCCATATTTTGGGCCACTTGGCTGTATTGGATGTTTCCGGTCATCGGCTTTCTGCGCACGTTAGTATCGCTCGGCGTGATCTGGCTGCTTTTTGGCCGCCACCTCGATGGCCATGTCATCCAGCAACTCCCTTCCCCGAACAGTGCATCGCTGACCCGCGTCCAGCGACGCGCCCTGTACATTCTGCTTGCGGGCGTGGGCTTGTGGGCCACGGACCTCTTGCACCACATCCAACCCGTCTATATTGGCTTGGGACTAGTGGTGTTGTTCCTCTGGCCGCGCTGGGGACTGCTCCGTTTTGGCGACTTGGTCAAGGTGCGTTTCGCGCTTCTAGTTTACATTGTCGCTTTGCTTACGCTGGGCCACGCCTTGGACGCGGCCGGATTTAATCATCTGTTCATCGCGGCTTGCAGTGAGTATCTGGCGTTGGAGGAATACGGCTGGCTGGGCAAGCACCTGTCGCTTTGCTTAGTCGCTCTGCCGCTCGATTTCCTGATGGATATCGCCGCGGTAGCCGGTGTGGCGACCATTCCTCTGATGGAGCTAGGTGCCCAGCACGGTGTCGCGCCGCTACCGGCAGCATTCAGCGTGGCGATGGCAACGACCCTAGCCTTCTTGCCCTACCAGTCGGCACCTTTCATGGTGGCCTATGGTTTTCGGCAACTCTCCATGCAGCAGCTCGTCCTCGCCCAGGGCCTTATTTCCACAGCATCCTTGGTCCTGCTCTGTCCGCTCAACTTGCTCTATTGGCGATGGCTAGGGCTGATTTGACGCGCATTGGCGTTGATGATGCCCAATGCTTATGATAAATCAAGTCATGTCTACAGCCATCGCCAATGTCCTCGCCCAGCGCTACGCCAATCAGGCGATCCAAGATCTGTGGTCTGAACGCGGTCGCATCGTCCTCGAGCGCGAGTTGTGGATTGCCATCCTCAAAGCACAGCGCGACCTAAAGTTGGATGTACCCGCCGCAGCCATAAAGGCCTACGAGCGCGTCAAGGATCAAGTTGATCTCGAATCCATCGCACGCCGCGAAGCCGTTTTGCGGCACGATGTCAAGGCGCGCATCGAAGAATTCTGTAGTCTGGCCGGCTGCGAGCACATTCACAAGGGGATGACCAGCCGCGATCTGACCGACAATGTCGAGCAGTACCAGATCCTCCGCTCCTTGCAGCAAATGCAGGTCAAGTACGTAGCCCTTCTTTTGCGCTTAGGCCAACGAGCGCTGCAATGGAAGGAACTCGCGGTCGCTGGCAGGACCCACTATGCAGCCGCACAACCCACTACGCTTGGCAAGCGCCTCGCCATGTTCGGCGAGGAAATGCTGGTCGCCTTTGATCGCCTCGACGAGCTAGTCCAGCGCTATCCCCTGCGGGGGTTAAAAGGCGCAGTCGGCACAGCCATCGACCAACTAACCCTGCTCGACGCCGACGCCGACAAGCTCGATCAGCTCCAAGGCCGCGTGCGACATCACCTCGGCTTCCAACGGGAGCTAGGGGCCGTCGGCCAGATTTATCCCCGCAGCCTCGACTTTGAGGTGTTAAGCTGCCTCTACCAACTTGGGGCAGGAATTGCCAATCTGGCCCGGGTGATTCGCCTGATGGCCGGCCACGACATGCTGACCGAGGGCTTTGCCGCCGGACAAGTCGGCTCTTCAGCCATGCCGCACAAAATGAACTCCCGCAGCAGCGAGCGCGTCAATGGGCTACAGGTCGTCCTCGGCGGCTATGTCCACATGCTGGGCGCACTAGCCGGCGATCAGTGGTTTGAAGGGGACGTCTCCTGCTCGGTCGTGCGCCGCGTAGCCCTTCCCGATGGATTCTTCGCCTTTGATGGTATGCTCGAAACCACGCTCCACATCCTCGACGATATGGGCGTCTATGAAGCAGTAATTGCCCGCGATCTCGACCGCTACCTGCCCTTCCTCGCCACCACGACGCTGCTGATGGAGGCCGTCCAACGCGGTGCTGGCCGCGAACAAGCTCACGCTGCTCTCAGAGAGCACGCCCTGTCTGCGGCTATCGACATGCGTGAACAAGGCCAAAGCACCAGTGAATTGGCGCATCGCTTGGGCGCAGATTCTCGCTTTCCGCTCAGCGAAGAAGAGATCGCCGCCACGATCTCCCGCAGTCGCGCCCTCACAGGCGCAGCCACCCAACAAGTCGAACTTTTCGTCGGCCGGGTAGAGGAATTGGCCGAGGCTCATCCAGAGGCACACGCCATTGAAAAGGGGCGGCTGCTCTGACCTCCATGCGATACAAGCGCGTCCTGCTCAAGCTGAGCGGAGAAGCCGTCTCTGGTACGCACGACGTGGGCTTCGACCCCGAATGTCTAGAGCACATTGCCGACGAAGTCCTCAACTTGCATGCCTGTGGGGTCGAAATATCCATCGTCATTGGTGGCGGCAACATATTCCGCGGCACACTCGCCAGTCAGTGGGGTATTGAGCGAGCTGAAGCCGACAACATCGGCATGATGGGGACGGTGATCAACAGCTTGATGCTGCGCGGGGTCCTCACCTCTAAATCCGACGCCGAAGTCCGGGTGATGAGCGCCATTCCCATCAACACGGTAGCCGAGCCTTTTATTCGGCTACGCGCGATTCACCATCTAGAAAAGCACTACATCGTCATCTTTGCCGCCGGCATTGGCAATCCGTATGTCACTACGGATTACACCGCGGCCCACCGTGCGATTGAGACGCGATCCCAAGCCCTGCTTTTTGCCAAGAATCAAGTCAGCGGCATCTATACTTCCGACCCCCGCACCGATTCCCAAGCGAGGCGCTACCAGCGGATGCACTACAACACCATCATCCAAGAAGACCTCACCATCGTCGATCAATCCTCCGTCCTGTTGGCGCGCGATCACCAAATGCCCATGCACTTTTTCGACTTCTCTGACAAGGGAACTATAGAGCGCATCTGCCGAGGCCAAGACCTAGGCACCTTGGTGACGGATGTGGACGAAGACATCATAGAATAAACAAAAAGGCCGCCCCGAAACGGGACGGCTTTTTCTCATCAGGGTCTTTATTTTTTTAGAATTCGTATGCGAATGAGAACCGATGAGCGCCATTGGTCTCAGTCAAATCCAAACCAATGTCATACGCATAGTCGAACACCAACTGGTTCCACTGATACCCCAACCCCGCATTCAAACCACCACCCGCATCCTCCTC
>JAJEFJ010000075.1 GCA_022820485.1 Candidatus Latescibacterota bacterium | reverse complement strand
GTCGAAAGTCGATTGGGCTGTGCGATCCTCAATCGAATGATCCATCTGGGCAAACCCCAGTCATACCGAGTAGAAAAAAGCAACTGACAAAAAAGTAACATGCCAAAACCATACCTGCGATAGGATTCATGCAACAACGCCATTACGTGGAAGCAGTTTCTACGTTATTAGGAGATGAACTAAATGAGCAATCCTCTGATGAACAAGATGAACAATAGGCCCGAAAGCGTGGATTCATCTCACGTCTTCGAAACGATCGATAAATGGCCCAGTACTCGTGCAAAAGAATGGGTCGAAAACTTTGTCCAAACATCTCGTCAGCAATCCGACATACGGGCGCTTGTGATTTTCGGTTCCATTACTCGTCCGCGAGTCATATACAGTGTTGATGTTGACTTACTGGTCATTTATGAGAGCGAAAAGCCGAATTTTGTAATCCCACCCCTTGATGTCGATATTCGGTCGTATCGTCAAGAGGATATAGAATCTCTTCTTTTAGAGGGACATGAACTTCTGTGTTGGACGATTCTCTTTGGAAAAGTTCTCTATGAAAAAGATACATATTGGACAACCCTATGTGATAAATGGAAAAATTCTCTGTCTTTGCCTTCTGCAAAAACAGCAGATAAACGTGCAGAAAGAGCGAGGCAGCTATTCGAGGATCTCAAAGTGATTGGTGACGAGGACGCGGCTCAGGAACAATACATTACGATGTTGACGCAAATTGCTCGTGCCTATTTAATCAGGTCAGATACCTACCCTGCATCCCGCCCTGAATTACCAGATCAATTAAAATCTGTTGGAGAACACGAGCTTGCCTCTCAATTGGAAAAAGCATTGCATACGCGTCGCGAATGGATGGAAACGCAAGCGATCTAGCCACTGGACTCCCGCCTTCGCGGGAGTGACCGTCGTCTTTTCCCGCCAACAATTTCAGAGCCAAAGCTCCTCTACCATCCTCCCATCTTTCCATGAGCTCCCAAACCAACGAACAAGCCTTTGAATCCCAAGTCGAGGCGATGCTCCTCGGGCCGGGCGGCTGGCATTGCGGCACCACCGCCGAGTGGGATGTCGAGCGCACCCTCTTCCCGGCGCAAGTCTGCGCTTTCCTCGCCGAGACGCAGCCGACGCTGTGGGAACAGATGCGTGCCCTACACGGTGCTGGACTTGAAGACCTACTGATCGACGCGCTAGTCAAAGAACTCGACATCAAAGGCACGCTGCACATCCTACGCCACGGCTTCAAGTTCTATGGCAAGACCTTCCGATTAGCACACTTCAAGCCCGCCCACGCCCTCAACGACGAGGTGCTGGCATTGTACGCGCAAAATAAGCTGACGGTCACGCGACAAGTTCCCTGCCATCCCAATAAGCGCGACACAGTCGATCTGTTGTTCGCTCTAAACGGGCTACCCGTGGCGACCTGCGAGCTAAAAAATCCCGGCACTGGCCAAAGCTGGCGGCAAGCCGTACGGCAATACCAAGAGGACCGCGACCCACGCACGCCACTGTTCCGCTTCAAGACGCGGGCGCTGGTGCACTTCGCCGCCGATCCGGACGAAGTACACATGAGCACGCGCCTCAACGGTGAAGACACGCGCTTCCTCCCCTTCAACCGAGGCAGCCACCCAGGCCAAGTGCAATGCGGCGCTGGCAACCCGCAGCACGCCTCCGGCTACCGCACCGGCTATTTCTGGCAAGAAGTGCTGGAGCGCGACAGCTTCCTCGACATCCTCGGCCATTTCATGTTCGTCGAAAAGAAAGAGGAAAAGAGCGAAGACGACCAAGGCAGCGCTCGGCGCATCGTCCACGAGACCATGATCTTCCCTCGCTACCATCAACTCGATTCCGTACGGCAGCTAGTCGCCGCAGCGCGGGCAGACGGGGCTGGCCAGAATTATCTGGTGCAGCATTCGGCGGGCAGCGGCAAGACCAACAGCATCTCTTGGCTTTCACACCGCCTCGCCAGCTTGCACGACGACGAGGACTACAAAGTCTTCGACTGCGTTGTCGTCATCACCGACCGCCGCGTGTTAGACCAACAACTCCAAGACGCAATTTACCAGATCGAACACGCCCAAGGTGTAGTCAAGGCGATTGACCAAGACAGCCACCAACTCGCCAACGCCCTAATCGACGGCACCAAGATCGTCGTCACCACGCTCCAGAAATTCCCGTTCGTATTGCGCGGGTTGCTGCGCGCCACTGGGGCCGAATCGCAGGAGACCGCTACCGCCGAGGAGCGAGCGCAGGCCAAGGCTTGGGAAGCGGAAATCGGCAAGCGTCGGTATGCGGTGATTGTAGATGAGGCGCACTCCAGCCAGACCGGCGAGACCGCACGGGAGCTCAAGGAGATTTTGGGTGCAGGCACAGATGCCGAAGGAGAACAAGACTGGGAAGACCGCCTAAACCAAGTGATGGCTTCGAGGGGACGGCAGCCGAATCTATCGTTTTTCGCCTTTACGGCCACACCTAAAGGCAAGACGCTAGAGCTGTTTGGCCGCCCTAGTGTCCGAGGCGTACCCGAGGCGTTCCACCTGTACAGCATGCGGCAAGCCATTGAGGAGGGCTTCATCCTCGATGTACTCGAGAACTACACGACCTACAACGTTTATTACCGGCTGCTCAAAAACGCAGAGGACGACCCGAATCTGCCGAAGAAGAAGGCGGCCCGCGCCCTAGCGAAATTCGCAAGCTTCCACCCTCACAACATCGAGCAGAAGACCGAAGTAATCGTCGAGCACTTCCGCAACAAGGTGCAGCACCGGCTCGGTAGCCGTGCCAAAGCCATGGTAGTTACTGCATCGCGGCTACACGCCGTGCGCTACAAACTCTCCTTCGAGCGCTATATAGAGGAAAAGGGCTATGCGGACATCCGCCCGCTCGTCGCCTTCAGTGGCACCGTGCGCGATCCCGACACCGGCCTTGAATACACAGAGCCGGGCATGAACGTGGATGTCGTCACCGGCAAGCCCATCAGCGAAGCGGCGCTGCCCGACCGCTTTGACTCCCCCGACTACCAAGTACTATTGGTTGCGAACAAGTACCAGACGGGCTTTGATCAGCCACGCCTGTGCGCGATGTACGTGGACAAGCGGCTCGATGGAGTTCAGGCCGTGCAGACGCTCTCGCGGCTCAACCGCACGGCTCCGGGTAAGGACGCTCCGTTCGTGCTCGATTTTGTCAACAATGCCGAAGACATCTTGAATGCCTTCAAGCCGTATTACGACAAGACCGAAATAGTAGAGGCGTCCGAGCCTTCAAGGCTAGAGGCCCTAAAACACGAACTCGACCAAGCGCAGGTTTACTACTGGAGCGAGGTCGAGGAGTTCACAGGGGTGTTCTACAAAGCCCCCGAAGACCAAAGGCCTAGCGATCACGCCGACATGCAAAAGTGCCTCCAGCCAGCCGTAACTCGCTTCGCCGCAATAGAGCAAGACGAAGCCCGCGAGCAGTTCCGCGACAAACTCTCCGGGTATGTAGGGCTATACGCTTACTTGAGCCAGATCGTCCCCTATGGTGACCCAGAACAAGAAATGCTCTACAGCTACGGGCACTTTCTATTACCACACCTGCCTCTCGACCGCGACGATGCGGTCATCAAGCTAGGTAGCGAAGTCGCTCTGCAGTACTACCGGCTGGAGCGCGTTTCTTCGGGGCCGATAAATGTGTCAGAAGGCGAGCCTCAGCACGTCAGACCCCCGACCGAGGTCGGTACTGGCCGGGCGCAGGACCCCAAGGCTCCCCTGTCGGAGATCATTGAGGTGCTGAACGAACGCTTCGGGACGCAGTTCAATGAAGTGGATCGGCTCTTTTTCCAGCAGATCAAGGAAAAAGCCTGCAACGACGAGACCGTAGTGGAGACGGCACGCGCCAATCCGCGTGACCGGTTCGAGTTGGGAATCAAGAGCCGACTCGACGAACTAATGATCGAGCGCATGAGCGAGAACGACCAGATCGCGGAGCGCTATCTGTCGGACGAAACGTTTCGGAGTTTGGCCCTGCCCATCCTCGCGCAGGCCATATTCGAGGACTTGCAGACCAGAGGAGCGGATGCGCCCGCGCCGAAATAATTATTATAGGTCTTTCATATTGACGAGAGGACGACATGAGACTGCTACATTACCTAGAGCTACAAAACTTCAAGCGCTTTGGCGACAGACAGCGCATTGAGTTGGATCATCCGTCCGTACTCATAGGACCTAATAATTGCGGCAAAACCACGGCCATACAGGCCATCGCACTCTGGTCACAAGCCGTCAAAACTTGGTTGGAAAACAAAGGCACAGCACCGCCCAAAGAACGGACATCAACATCAATCAATCGGCTCAATATCGTCTCGGTGCCCGTGCAGCGTACGCGTTACTTCTGGCACAACATGGCCGTTCGCACCGGCAACCACGACATCTACTTTCATATCACCCTCGGCGTCTTACACGAGCACAAAGTCGAGCCTGTCACCATGCGCTTCCGCAATCAGGGCAACGAACTGGTTTATTGCACGCCTGACGAATCAACGCTCAAAAGGCCAGAACTTATCGAAACAGCAGCCGGATTCAATGTCAAATTGCTATACCCCATGTCGGGCCTCGACACCGAAGAAGCCGTGCTACAGCCCGGCCGCATCGACGTATTGCTCGGCCAAGGACAAACAGCACAAGTGCTCCGTAACCTCTGCCTAACCGTATTCCAAAACGCGCCCGAAGACTGGCAAAAAATCGTTGCCCTGATAAAGCGTTTGTTTACAGTCGATCTCGAAAATCCGCAGGAGACCACACGCGGCAGCATTGACCTCTTCTACCGGCAGTCGCACGTCAAAGATCGCTTAGACGTGTCGCTTGCAGGACGCGGACTCCAGCAGATGCTCCTAATCGTCGCCTACCTGTATTCTGATCAGCGCAACGTCCTCCTGATCGACGAGCCAGACGCGCACCTCGAAATCCTGCGCCAAAAACAGATCTACGTATTGTTGCGCGAAATCGCCGTCGAGAGAGAGTCGCAGATTATCCTCGCTACGCATTCGGAAGTAGTCTTAGAGGAAGCGCGCGATCACAATCTCACACTGCTGTTACAGGGGCGAGCCGACGACCTCGCGGCAAAGAAGGACATCCTCAATACACTCAAACACTACGGGACCGAACATTACATTCGGGCACAGCAGCAAGGCTACGTGCTCTACGTAGAAGGAAGCACAGATATCGATATTCTACGGGCATTAGCAAAGCAACTGAATCACAAGGCAGAAAGCGTTTGGGACGAACGCGTCAACGCATTCTACGTGAAAAACACCTTCCCGATGGCCAGCTTGAACTCAGAGCTCGAGCGCGTAGAAGGTGGCTTCGACGCAATGCCGGAGCAACATTTCTTCGCACTGCGGCCTATGGTGCCTAATCTGAAGGGATTGGCGATCCTCGATAACGACAGCCACGAGCGGAAGGGATCGAATGAAGGGGGGCTTCAGATCGCCTACTGGCGTCGCTATGAAGCGGAAAACTACTTTATCACGCCGGACGTGTTGCGAGACTACGTCGCTGAACAATACCAAGATCTAACGCTCTTTGACGGGTTTCGGAGACAGACCAACGAAGTCCTCGACGAATTAATCCAAGAACGCGTTTTTGACGGTAGTCAAAGTGATTTCGCTACGTGGCGTGATACAAACGAGGACGCGAAACGGCTCTTGTGGGAAACAAGAACCCAGCGATTGAAGCTGAGCGATTTTGCCGAAGAGTTCTTCCGGCGTCTCGCACAGCAGCTCGGACATGCCATGTTGCTCAGGAAAGGCGAACTCCATCGCCTTGTTCACTTCGTTGACCCCGCCACAATCCCCAAAGAGGTCAGCGAAAAACTCGACCTGCTGCAAAAACTTTTTGAGCAAGCTAACCCAAGCGAAGAAGAATCGGGAGAGCCTGAATGAGGGCGACTCACTGTATCAACCGATCGACTTGAACCAAAATTTGATCAGGCGACGGCCGGTCGGAGATGCTCCTCCCTACGTACTTCCATTCGATGTCGCCCCCAGGCAAGACGATGACGGCGGCCGGCGTCGCGACCCCGTCATTCAGCAGGTTGTAAACTCCGTAGTCCTTGGCTACCTCGGCGTCCTTGTCTGACAGAATGGCGAATTCAGCGCCGGTAAGCTCCACCATTTTCAGCGCGTCGGCGATGTCATCCGTGCTGATCGCCGCAAGCGACACATTGCGCTCTAGAAACTCGGGATACACATCTGCCAACTCACCTAGTTGGCTCCGACAGGAACCTCAGAAGAATCCTCGGTAGAACAGCAGTACCGCGGCCGCGCGGTTGTCGAGTAAGTCGGACAGGGAAACCGAAGTCCCATCCGCCGCCGATAAGGTGAATGCAGGCGCTCGCCCGCCCGTGGAGACCGGATTGGACCTGCAGCCGACGAGGGCGATAAGAGTCACGGCTGCCAAGGACAGAAACACTGCGCTACGGTGCATTTTCTTTCTCCTACTCGGCGAGCCGCCCAATTGGCTCGCGCGGCCCGACTAAAATCATCCGCCCCCACGTGTTGTCGTCATCGCCATTGCCGTAGATCATGAAGTGCCCGCCGTACGCGCCGCCATCCGGGTCGGTGTGGACGATTTCCATGCTGTATTCGTCGCCCACTTGCGGCGGCTGCCAGCGGGGGTCGCTGTGGCCAAACGTCGCGTGCATATCCACGCGGGCCTCCAAGATGAAATCAGCCGCGCTCCGGCCCCAAGGATCCATGCGCACCACATAGTCGCAAGCGGCCTCGGGGATCGGCTCTTCAATGTAGCTCTGGCCGGGCGCGCCGTGCCGCCACCAAGCGTTTTGCGGCGTGCGCTGCGGGTCGGCCACAAAGCAGAAGGCATTGTCGCCTTGGCCGAAGCGCTCATTGGCCCGGTCGCGCGGGCCTTCCATAAACCAACAAATCGCGTCCTTGAAATACCAGCGCTTATCCGCCGGATCGGGGTCGTCGAGGTCGTTGACATTGTCCCAGACCTCGGCCCCGAAGTAGAAGTTTTGCGCGTCCCAAGCAATGTAGTAGCGGGCGCGCAAGTCGTCTTCGAGATGCGGCTCGTCGCCGTGGTCGGTGAGGCGGTTGCGCGCGCCGCGATCGAGGCGATAAAAGCTGGCCTCACTGATGCGGCGCATGTCCCAGACGCCGTCGCTGTGGGCGCGGTCTTTCCACTCGGCAAGGTCGCCGTCAATGGTCGGGGCCGTCTCCAACAAGGGGGCGTTGATGTTCATGTCTGCGCGTGTGATGGAGACAGCGAGCAAAATCGCGCACATAGCAAAAGGCAGCATGGATTTTCTCCTCAGCGGTAGTCTTCGGCTCGGTCTGCGGGCACAAAGCCCACCGCTTGGCGAGCGTGTTCTAAGTCGCGGTAGCCCCATTTGTTATCCGAGTTGACGAAGAAGGTGTCGAAGGGCAAGTCGAAGGGAGCGGCAAGGCACTTTTCGATCATCTGCACGGCGTCGCGCTGGCTACACCAGACGCAGAACTCGCGGGAATGGGCCGGGCGGTTTTCCGGGTTGACGCGGCCAAAGCGCAGGCAGAGGACAGACATGCCGTGGGCCGAGGCGTACTCGCGGCCTAGCTCCTCGCCCCAGACCTTGCTAGCTGCGTATAGACCCGTTGGCCGCAGGGGCGATTGCGCAGTCAGCATCGGCCACGTAGCCGGCACTTGGTCGTATTCCCCGGCCAAAAGCTCCTTATATGGAGAAAGCGCAGTGTAGCCACTCATAACCGACCCACTGCTGGCAAAGAGGACGCGCCGCACTCCGGCCTCGTGAGCTGCAGCGAAAACATTGCCGGTGCCCTGCAAGTTGGCGCGGAAGATCGCCGCTAGGTCGTTTTCAATATGGGCGGCGAGATGGACGACCGCGTCGATCCCGGCAAAGGCCGGCCGGATGGCGTCGAGATCGGCGATGTCGGCTTGGTGGCAGTCGATGTGCGGAAGCGGGCGGCGGTTGAGGGCGCGCAGGTTGTAGCGGGTGCGCAGACTGGCGACAGCGGCTGTGCCGATCAAACCCGTAGCACCTGTGATAAGGACGTTTTGCATAAGCCTATTTGGGGTATGAGTGTTGGCTCTCATTATTACGTAATACGGCCAGACGTGTCCAGCGAGCGCGGCCCGTGTTGTGGGCAATTAGTGCTTTGGCTACTATAAACCGCCGTAAAATATACGGTGGCAATATGGGGTTGCTTGGGCGTGTGGACTGCGCTCTACCAAGTGGCGGAAGTGGATGAAATTTTGGCGGAGTACTGACTTGCGTATCCCGACTGGCCAATGCGTCATTGGATTCTATATGAACTGCTAGATTATGTACAAAAAAATAATGCTAGTCCTACTCCTTGTCGGCCTGATCGCCTGCGGAGGCGACGACCGCCCGCGTCCCGGCGAACCGACCACGGTAGTGTTGTGGGAGTTCGGAGGCGTGCCGGGTCTGCGCGCATGGGTGCAGCAGGCTGTGGCCGATTTCAACACCTCCCGCAGCGACATCCAGATCGAGCTGGAGTTCCGCGACTGGGCAACGCAGCGCGAGAGCCTGATCAGCACCACCATCGTCGGCGATGGGCCGGATATCGTGCGGGTGCATCACAAGTACTCGGTGGAGTTCGGCGAGTTGGGGGGACTGTACGCGCTGGAGAATTTCCCCGATTTTCCCCAAGTCAAGGAGCGCATCCTCGACAACGTCTGGGAACTGGTCGAATACGACGGCAAGCACTACGGCCTGCCAGTGACCATGCTGCCCTTCGTGCTGGCGGTCAACACCGACATTATGGGACGGATGGGCCTCGAAGTGCCCAAGACTTGGGACGAGATGTTGGCGCTCGGCCCAAAATTCGCGGGCACGGGCATCGAGCCTTTTACCATGCCTGGCGGCGTCAATCTGGACACGGCCTACCGCTTCTTGCCGCTGCTGTACAAAGCGGGCGGGCGCGTCTTTAACGAGGATTGGTCGGCCGCCGCCTTTAACGGCCCAGCCGGGCAGGCGGCGCTGGAGTTTCTAGTGGAGATGAAAAACAAGGGCTATTTGCCGGCTGGCAGCGCGGCCTATCGCTTCGACGAAAACGCCGCGCACTGGTCAACCGGCAAAGCGGCGCTGTCGATTGAGGGGCCGTGGTGGCAGGATATCGTCCACGGCAACTACGACTTCGATTTGAACAATCTGGCGCTGGCGCAAATTCCCACGCCCACCGAACACATCGGGCCGCATCCATCGCGGACGTTGCTCGACGTAATTATGATCGCCATAACCGGCTATACCAAGGTTCCCAATGAAGCCTGGGAAGTGGTCAAGGCGCTGGATTTGGACCATCCGGTCTGGCGCAACCCCAACCCGACCATGGGCGGCATTCCCACGCTAAAGGCGGCCTATGCCGAAGGCGTGCAGTCCGATTACATCGACCTAGACCAGCTCGCCGCAGCCGGGGCCAATGGGCTGGGCTGGCCGGGACATCCGGCGATTACCCAGATCCAGCGGCACATCGCCGACGCAGTCAATATGGCGCTGACCGGCACGCTAAGCCCCAAGGAAGCGCTGGACTTTGCCGCCGAAGAAGTAAACGAGGTATTGAGTGATTATTAGAGGCGCGCTGCGCAAAAATCTGACGCCGTACTATTTCTTGCTGCCGGCCCTGCTGGTCTTGGCGGTCGTTATTCTCTACCCGGTGTTCAGCAACCTGATCATGAGCTTGTACAAGGTGAAGCTCTTTCGCGGAGCCGGCGACGAGTTCATCGGCCTGACTCACTACGCCAAGCTCTTCGGCAGCCGCACCTTCGTCAACAGCATCTGGAGTTCGGTGCGCTTTACGCTCTACTCCCTGCCGGTGGCCTTCGTCCTAGGCTTGGGAATGGCGTTGATCTTCAACGAGATCAAGAAGTATCGGCCGGTCTTTACCGGCTTTCTGCTCATCCCCTGGGCCATCGCCCCGGTCGTAACCGGCTACATGTGGCGCTGGCTCTTCCACGACAGCTTCGGCCTCGTCAATCACACGCTCCTAAGCCTCGGCTTCATTGACGCCAACGTCCCCTGGTTGGCACAGCCAGACGCGGCTATGGGCGCAGTGGTAGTGGCCAATGTCTGGCGCTTCATGCCCTATATCACCATCATGCTGCTGGCCGGTTTGCAGGGCGTGTCCGCCGAGCTATACGAGGCCGCGCACGTCGATGGGGCCAACGTGTTCGGGCGCTTCTTCCACGTGACGCTGCCGCAGCTCAAACACGTAATCGGGGTGGTTTTCCTCTTCGCCACCATCTGGATGGTCAACGACTTCGCGCTGATCTTCATTATGACCGAGGGCGGCCCAGCCAAGGCCACGCAGGTGGTGCCGATTACAGTCTATCGCATCGCCTTCGAGCACCTGCGGCTCGGCAAAGGCGCGGCCGCGGCGCTCATTCTGCTGCTCTTTTTGCTGGCCATGAGCATCGTCTTCATCCGCGTACTCTTCCGCGAGGAGCGGCGGGACGGCGATTAAAAAGCGTCAGACACCAAGATTCTCAATGGTCTCGGTGGGCTGTGCTATGCCCTTTGTCTTGGTGTGCCAATCGGATATATTTCTCTACATCACATCGCGTCCACTCTTAGAAGCGTCTTAAAATTTCGCCGTGGTCCGTGGCCACGAATACACCTGCCATCCGACGCGAGTTTTAAGAACGCTTCTCAGGAGAACGGACCGATGGCCGAATTTGACAGCGTTTCCAAATCCCTGCTCAGCACCCATCCGCAGGGCTTTCTGACCTTCCTGCTGGGGCACTCACAGGTGCAGCTACTGGATATGCTCAACCCGGAGCAACCCGCTGCCAAGACACAGGTGATGGACAGCCTGCTGCGCGTGCAAATCCAAGGCGAGGAGGCGTTAGTGCATTGCGAGTTTCAAACTACCGATAGCACGGCCGTGCCCATGCCGCGCCGCATGGCTGGCTATATGGGACGCTGCATTGCCGAGTACGGCTTGCCCTTGTTTTCTTACGTGATCTACCTGCGTCCCGAGGCCGGACGGCGCGATCCGGGGCATTATATTCAAGAGCATACGGGCTTTGAGGTCGTGCTGCGCTATAAGGTGATCCGTTTGATTGCGTTGGATGGGATGGCGTATTTGTCGTCGGGCAATGTGGGAGTATTGCCGTTTACGCCGCTGATGGGGCGTCCTCAAGGGATGGATGTGGATGCGTGGTTGCGTCAGTGTGTGGAGACGACCGAGGAGTTAGCTGTATCTCGTGCCGTTAAGCATAGTGTGTTGGCACACATGGGGATGTTGAGTTCATTGGTATGCGAGGAATCAACCGTTTTTTCTCTTATATCGGAGGAGATCATGACTGAGTTTCCATTACTTGAGTCTTTGCGCAAGCGAGCACTGGAGCAGGGGCATGAGGAAGGGCTGAAGCAGGGACGTGAGGAGGGACATGAGGAGGGGCTGGAGCAAGGGCTGGAGCAAGGGCTTCGGCAAAGTATCCAAGAAGCCTTGGCGCTTCGGTTTGATGGGGATGCGGCCAAGGCGTTGTCGGGGCGCTTGGAGAGTATTGAAGCAGTCGAGCAACTTCAAGCCTTGCTGCGCGCCGCCATCCAAGTGGCGGAACTGGCCGAGTTCACGCGCTTGTTGGATGAGATGACCGCCGAGTGAAAACCGGCTGATCCAGAATACGGAAGTCGGCCAACACTCACCCTATCTATAGTCAGACGACGGCCACTCGGTGCTTCTTGTGCGACTCTTCGTACAAGGTCATCAAGTCCAAATCTGGTACTTCTTCGGGCGCGAAGTACCATTCTGCGATGAGATTCTCGTCCTCCATTGCCTGCACTTTAAGGTCGAAAATTACTTCTTGTGTAGGGAACTCGGACTTAAGCGTATCCCGTACCTGTCTTAGATCAGCAGGGAAGCCTGCCCCGCACCTAGGCACCTTGAATTCGACCTGCACGAAACACGGCTCTTGTTGGTTGAAGGTCGGTTGTCCATGCACTGGGGCGAGGATGTCGAGATAATGTCGAAGCATATTGTTCTTGTAATCACTGACGAGCATTTCGCCCGATAGAGCACGGACGAGCACACACACAAAACGCACGAGACAGACCACTTGTTTGCTGCTTAAAGTTAGGCTGGTCCCATGCTCGGAGCTCGATAGGGTTAATGTGTTTCCACGGACTGAAAAACTATTTTCATGTACGACCTTGTTGCGATACGGCCGCAGTTGGCTAAAAAGAGCCTTTGAGTAGTTGTAAAGGTATGGTTGACTCTCGAAGAGAGGTGGAAGTTGGAGGTCGGACTCTTTCTCCAGCCTCTTTAATTTTCCCAACAAATTCTTAGGAACCTCTTTGTTATTCTCTTCGAGTATCCACTCGAAAATCATATCTAGTGCTTTGAAGGAAACGATGACAGTGAGAGGCATTATGCCGTTCAAGAAAGTTGGGCCGGGAAAAACATAGGTTGTCCCACTGTCCAAGCACATGGTAAAAGATGGCTTACCACTCGTGATCTCGATCACCTTCTTGTCGGGACTATCATAGCGTTTTTCCAGAAAATCGAGAATCCAGTGCTCATAGCTCAACTTGCACAGAAGCCCTTTCCGAGATGTAGTCTGAGAATTAGCCATTTTTTCTAATTTTGCTCTGACCTTTTCGCAATGTTTTATGACCTCTGGTGCGTAAAGGCGTTCGCCACAACGGAGGCAAACTTCTGCTTGAATTTTCACCGTCTCCGTGAGATTGCCGCCACGCAAAACCTTATTGACTTGCTTTTTGACAATCCCGTCTCCACATACTGGACATTTGTCAAGCATCACTTCTTTTCCCTTTCACGCCAGTTGATCCAACGGGTTGGATCTGGGCGATAGACGGTAACGAGGGATGCCCGTTGATTCTCCTCATCGTAAGCCCAAACACTGTGGATTGGCTCTCCAGATACATTTGTTCCGTATATCAAGCAGCTTGGAAATGGCTGATCTGATGGATAATTTTCGATAATCTCGCCATTGCGTACGGAATAGAATATCTCTTCAAAATCCAGTTGATCATTCTCTGCTTCTTCATCTCCATGAGCGGTGATGCGGTAGTTTTGAGAATCTATAGCTCGAATGATGTCCCGGATATCCATTCATACGTCCCCATCTATCAAACAAATGGCCTTTGCCGCCTCATCAAGAAGCCCATTATGCTCAACGTATCGTATCACCTACCCCCAGTCAAGCCGCCGATCCAGCCGTAGAGCAGTCAGCCATGGTATCGGCGACGCACTCCGGCCATGGGCCAGCGCCCAAGCGTACTCCCTGAGCGGCGCGATTGACGACCATAGTGGGCCGTGCTATGCTCTATAAAATCCGAGGCCATGGATTGAAGAACAACCTCTCAACGCCCTTCCTCAAGGAGACAAGAGATGGCTATGATGTGGAGAATACTCGTTGCGGCCTTGGCCCTTGGGAGCCTCGGCTGCGACACGGAAGCAGAAAAGCAGCGGCAGGCACTTGAAGCAGAAAAAGCAAGATTGGCCGCCGAACAGGCTGAGAAGGAACGGCAGCAAGCACTCGAAGCAGAAAAAGCAAGACTGATAGTCGAGCAAACCGAGAAGGAACGACAAGAGTTTTTCGTCCAGTCGGGCCGCTGGCCATCTCCGGATGCGGTAAATGACCTGCACTTGGCAGTAAAACTTAACCTGCCCATGCTGACTGCGTCCCTGATCCAGCAGGGAGCCGACGTCAACACCAAGGACACAAATTTTCGGACGCCGCTGCACTGGGCGGCACTAAGGAATGCTGTTGAGACGGTCGAGGTCTTACTCAAGCACGGAGCCGACGTCAATGCCAAGACCAGAGATGGCCAAACGCCGCTGCACTTCGCGGCACTAGGGAATGCTGTTGAGACGGCGGAAGTATTGCTCAAGCACGGAGCCGATGTCAACGCTGTCAACAGCGGAGGCAACTGGACGCCGCTGCACTTGGCATTGCGGGAGAATGCTTTTGCGATGGTCGAGGTCTTACTCAAGCACGGAGCCGACGTCAATGCCAAGACCAGAGATGGCCAAACGCCGCTGCACTTCGCGGCGCGAAATAATGCTCATCCGACGGTCGAGGTCTTGCTCAAGCACGGAGCCGACGTCAATGCCAAGTTCATAGATGGCCAAACGCCGCTATACTATGCGGCGAGGCACAATGCTGACGAGACGGCTAAGGTGTTGATCAAACAAGGAGCCGACGTCAAAACCAAGGATGACGACGGCGAGGCACCGCTGCACTGGGCAGCGCGGCACAATGCTGACGAGATAGCCGAGGCGTTGATCAAACAAGGAGCCGACGTCAAAACCAAGGATGACGACGGCGAGGCACCGCTGCACTGGGCAGCACGGCGCAATGCTGACGAGACAGTCGAGGTGTTAATCAAACAAGGAGCCAATATCAACGCTAGAAACAACGACGACTATACGCCGCTGTACGTTGCGGCGAGGAGCAATGCTGACAAGACAGCTACGGTACTGATCAAGCACGGTGCCGACATCAACGCCAGAGACAAAAAGGGCTGGATGCCGCTGCACGTTGCGGCAAGTCAAAATGCTGACAAGACAGCTACGGTGCTGATCAAGCAGGGAGCCGACGTCAACGCCAGAGACAACGATGGCAAGACACCATTGCACTGGGCGGCGATAGGCGCGGCGATAGGCAATGCTGACAAGACAGCCGAGGTGTTGATCAAGCACGGTGCCGACGTCAACGCCAGAGACAACGATGGCAATACGCCGTTGCACTGGGCGGCGATTGCTTCCAATGGTGACGAGACAGCCGAGGTGTTGATCAAGCAGGGAGCAGACATCAACGCCAGAGAGCACTACTTGGGAGAGACGCCGTTGGGTGCGGCGATGCGTATGAATAGGGATGAGACGGCCGCGTTGCTGCGCCGTTACGGCGGCCGACTGTAAAATAAGCCGATTCTTGCATTAACCAGAAATCCTATGAGCGACTACCACCCTTTCAACGTCTCCGAGCAAAGGCCACTGAACTAGCCATGCGAATTAAAACCCAAGAAAAGATCCGCGCCTACCTCGCCTACGGCTTAGGCTCGGTCTTCGTACTCGCGCTGGTGATGCCGCTGATCTGGGTGGTGACCACGTCCATGCGTCCCCTGTCCGAGATGACCCGCACCCCGCCTTTGGTCTTCCCCCGCTCCCTCACCTTCCACGCGTACGTCGAGATGTGGGACACCGGGCCGTTTGTGAAGTACTTTGCCAACAGCATGGTGATTTCCCTTTCTACGGCCCTAATCGCCCTCGCGTTTAGCGTCTGCGCGGCGTATGCCTTTGCCCGCTTCCGCTTTCGCGGCAACACCCTGTTGCTGATGGTAGTGGTGATGTCGCAAATGCTGCCCGGCTCTTCGATCCTCATCCCGCTCTTTCAGGTGATTCGCTCGTTCGGCTTGCTCGACACGCACGTGGGTATGGTGCTGATCTACACGGGCTTTGCCATCCCGTTTTGCACCTGGCTGCTCAACGGCTATTTCCGCGCCATCCCCACCGATCTAGAGCAAGCCGCACTCATCGACGGCTGCAACCGCCTCCAGCTACTCTACCGGATCATCTTGCCGCTGGCCGCACCGGCGATCGTGGCAGTGGGGACCTTTGCCTTTTTGCTTTCGTGGAATGAATTCTTGTTCGCTTTTGTGTTTACCAAATCGCAGGCCCTGACCATTCCGGTGGGACTGCGCGCCGCGTTTTTGGGACAATACGTCAACAAATACGACCAGCTATTCGCCGCATCGCTGATTTTTAGCCTGCCGCCAATTGCGCTCTTCGTGGGATTGCAGCGGTATTTTGTCCAGGGATTGACGGCTGGTGCCGTAAAGGGATAGGAGAACAAATGGGTAAGACTAAAACATGGCTGCTGTGCGCCTTATTGGTCGCCTGCGGACAGCCGGACGACGCGCCCGATAAACTCAAGATCGGCTACGTCATCAACTTCATGTCGCACGAGTGGTATCAAAACATCAGCAAGTCGGCGACAGCGCGGGCGGCCGAGTTGGATGTCGAGCTGATCGTCGCCGATGCCAACCTCGACGTAGCCGCGCAAATCTCCAAAGCCGAAAACCTGCTCGCCCAAGGGGTCGAGGTGCTGATCCTATCGCCGGTGGATGCTAAGGCAATGGGGCCGATAGTGCGGCAAGCCAAAGCGGCGGGAGTACACGTGATTACCGAATCCAACCCCGTGTCCGAGGCCGCCAGCTACGTGGGGATTGACAATTACGCCGGTGGGGTCAAGGCCGGCGAGTGGTTTGCCAGCTACGCAGCGGACAAGGGCCTCGATCCCAAAATCCTCATCGTCGGCTTCCCCAACTTCGAAGATTGTCGGCAGCGGGTCGATGGCTTCAAAGACGCGCTCGCCGCGTCGGGTCTGACGCATGAGATCGTTCAAGAAGTCGATGGGCAGGGCCTCAAGGAAAAAGCGTTCAAGGTGGCACAGGACGCGCTGACGGCCAACCCGCAGATCAACGCGATCTACGGCATCAACGACGACTCTACTACCGGCGGCATGGCGGCCTACAAGGCAGCCGGATTGGACGAAGCAGCCCTGACGGCAATCGGCTTCGGCTTCGAGGGCACTGTGGGACAGACGGCCCTCACCGGCGACACGCCCTATGCGGCGGCACTGGCGATGTTTCCCAACTTTGTCGGAAGCGCGCTCATTGATGCGGCAGTGCAACTATCGCGTGGTGAGCAACTACCCGACCACTACGAGACGCCGACCATCGTCGTCACCCGCGACAATCTCAGCCGCTTCTACGACACGAGCACCGAGCCGCCCTTCGCCCTCAAGGTGGATGCGGTGCGTGCCCTGATGCCGCAATGAGCCGCTTGCTGTCGCGGATGCTCCACAGTGAGCAGGCCGGGCTGTTGCTGGCACTGGTCCTGCTCTGCGTGGGGATTTCCCTGCTGACGCCGGTATTCTTTACCGCCGTCAATATCAAGAACGTGCTGCGCGACGCCTCGCTGGTGGCCATCGCTGGAATCGGCATGGTGATGATCATCCTGCTCGGCGAGATCGACCTGAGCGTCGGCTCGACCCAAGCAGTGGCCGGGATCATCGCCGTGGCCGTGCTCAATCAGTTTGAAAGCGTAACGCTGGCACTGGTCGCCGCACTCGCCGCCGGAGCGCTCATCGGCCTGTGTAACGGACTGTTGGTCACCAAGGCCGGTATCAACTCCCTGATCGCAACCTTGGGCATGATGGCGATTCTGCGCGGCGCAGCCATGGTCAGCACCCAAGCGGTATCGATCCAAGGCAAAGTAGAAGACTTCATCGAAGTGGGAACCGGACACTTGGGGCCGATCCCGATCCCAGTGCTGGTGACCTTTGTTCTCTTGGGGCTGTTCTACTACGTCCTCCACCACACCATCCTCGGCCGCTACATCTACGCCATCGGCGGCAACATCCAAGCGGCGCGGCTCGCGGGCTTGGCCGTCGATCGCACGCGCGTCTTGGTCTTCGTGCTCGGCGGCGTACTGGCGGCGCTGAGCGCCTTTATCTTGGCCTCGCGCCTCAACTCCGGGCAGCCGAATGCCGGCCTGGGGTTTGAGTTGCAGGTAATCGCCGCGGTGATCTTGGGCGGCATCAGCCTGACGGGCGGCGTGGGTACGCTCGGCGGTGCCTTTATCGGCATCTTAATTCTGACGGTGCTCTCCAACGGCTTGGTGCTATTGAATGTGTCGTCCTTTTACCACGACATTGCGCGCGGCGCAGTAATTATCCTCGCCGTGTATCTGGACACCCGACGCAAGCAAAGCCTCTTGCGGCGGTTGCTCGCCCCTCCGACATGACGCCGCTACTGTCCCTAGAGGACATCCACAAGCGCTTCCCCGGCGTCTATGCGCTCAAGGGCGTTGACTTTGCAGTGCGGCCAGGAGAAGTCCACGCGCTGGTCGGCGAAAACGGCGCTGGCAAAAGCACCTTGATCAAAATCGCGGCTGGCGTGTACCACCGCGACCAAGGCCGCTACCATATCGCGGGTCGCCCCGTAGATATCCGCCATCCGCGCCAAGCCCTAGACCACGGCCTTGCGGTCGTTTACCAAGAGTTAGAGTTAGTCCCCTCACTATCGGTCGCCGAGAATCTGTTCTTCGGTCGCCTGCCGCACGGGCACGGTGGCCGCGTCCACTGGAACGCGCTCTACGCTGCTTCAGCAACGCTATTGTCCGAGGTTGGGCTAGCGGTCGATCCACAGACCAAGGTCGGCCACCTCGGCGTGGCCGCGCAGCAATTGGTCGAGATCGCGCGAGCGCTGGCGTGCGACGCCCAGATAATCATCATGGACGAGCCAACCTCGGCCCTGAGTACGCGCGAGATCGACAAGCTCTTTGCGCTCATTGCCCGGCTCAAGGCGCGAGGCGTCGGCGTAGTCTATGTATCGCACAAGCTCGCCGAAGTCATGGCGCTGGCCGACCGGGTGACAGTCTTGCGCGACGGCGAGCGCGTCGCTTGCGAGCAGGCTGCCGACCTCGACGAGGAGCAGCTTATCGCGCTAATGGTCGGGCGGGAGTTGGGCCAAGGTTTTCCCCCGGCCGATCGCACACCGGGGCCGTGCGCGCTAGAAGTGGAAGGGCTGACTACGGACCGAGTGCAGGATATTTCCTTCCGGGTGTGCGCTGGAGAAATCGTCGGCTTCTCCGGGCTGATGGGCGCGGGCCGGACCGAACTAGCGCGAGCCGTGATGGGCGCAGACCGCCGCCGCGCTGGAACCATTACTATCGGCGGAATCCCCGTACCAGCGAACGCACCACCACAAGCGCGCACCCTCGGCTTGGGACTGGTACCGGAGGATCGCCGGGCCGACGGCCTCTTCGCGCAGCAGAGCGTGCGCGCCAACGCGAGCGTCGCAGCCTTAGAGCAATTCTGCCGCGCCGGCCACGTGCAGATCGGCATGGAGCGGCAGCAGGTCGGCGCACTCGTCGCGCGCCTGCGCCTGCGTCCCCCCGACCAAGAGCAGACCATCGCGCGGCTCAGCGGCGGCAATCAGCAAAAGGCACTGCTGGCCCGCTGGCTGCTCAAGGAAAACTTGCGAGTGCTACTCGTCGATGAGCCAACCCGGGGAATCGACGTCGGTGCCAAGGCCGAGATTTATCATTTGCTAGACGGGCTGGCGCGCCAAGGACTAGCAATCGTGGTCCTCTCCTCGGAAATGCCCGAAATTCTGGGGCTGTGCGACCGAGTGTACGTGATGCGCGAGGGGCGGATCGTCGCTGAGTACGCACGAGCCGAAGCCACCCCGGAAAAACTCTTGGCCAGCGCCCTACCCATGTAGGGGCGTCCCTTGTGGGCGCCCTTGCTTTAGGGCAACCACGAGGGTTGCCCCTACAATCCGGGGGCTGCGTCCATCTGCGGATTATCTTATGTAGTCCCTAACCCCTGAGAGGTGCAACGTGAAAATCCTCATCACCGGCGGCACCGGCCGCGTCGGAGCCAATTTGGCCAGAGCTTTGCTCGACAAAGGGCACGACATACGCAGTTTTGTCTATCCCGGAGATCAAAGCCGCGCCCACAAGCTCGACAGCTTTGACCGCGTCGAGACCATCGAAGGCGATTTGCGCAATCTCGCCGATGTGCGCCGCGCCGTCGAAGGAGTCGATGCAGTGTATCACATCGCCGCGGCCTTTGGCGGCCCCTTCGACAACCGCGAATACCTCGAAATCAACGGCATGGGCACCATCAACGTGCTGGAGTCCATCCGCGAGCTGACGCCCAATCTGCACCGCTTGGTCTATGCTTCCACCGAGGCGATTTACTGGGAGAATCCCTACAACGGCCGCTGCTTTGAAGAGCCAATCCGCGAAGATCAAGTCGCCCGCTACCAGACCATGCCCTACTTCCTGACCAAGTGGATCGGTGAGGAACTGGTGATGAGCTATCACTTGCAGTACGGGCTACCGTCGGTGACCACGCGCTTTGCCACGATTATTGAGCCGGGGGAATTCCTCGACGAAAACGGCTTGCCGCATCTGTTTTTGTTCGGGCCGGTTTACGAGCAGTTCAAGGACCGAGAGGGAGCCGAGGAGCTCAAGGCGCAGTGGACGGGCGAGGAGCAATTCTTGCTATCGCGCAATCCAGACGGGCGGCCCTTCCGGCAGGTATATGCCGACGTGCGCGACATCGTCCAAGGGCTGGTGTTGGCGCTAGAGCGGGACGAAGCCGTGGGCGAGGTGTTCAATCTGGGCGGAGCCGCGCTGTTCGATTGGAGCGAGACCGTACCCTATCTTGCCGAGCGCTTCGGTCTGGGCTACGCCGATGCGCGGCGGCCGGATTGGAATTACTTCGAGTTGGATTTGACAAATATCAAGGCAAAGTTGGGGTTTGAACCCAAGCACGACTTGGCGAGCATCCTCGACGCGGCTGAGGCCATGCGGCGCGGCGAAGACGTGGGGGTTATCCCGACGGGCGTGCGCTTTGGCTAGCGTAGTGGTGCAGAGGAGATCCACATGATCGAAGGACACCAAGTACTAGCCGACCGCGGCGCTGTGTCCGCCCAGCAGCCAGCCGCAGCGCGCATTGGCGCACAGATATTGGCCCAAGGCGGCAACGCCATGGATGCAGCCGCAGCCACCAGTTTGGCCTGCTGCATGTTGGCCCCCCAATCCAACGGCATCGGCGGCTACATGTCGGCCGCGGTTGTTTTGGAAGGTTCCACCGGCCGCGTCTGGTCGCTCGATGCCAATGCCGTAGCCCCAGCCGCGGCCCACGAGCACATGTACGACATTCTGCCGGCCCGCCGCGACAACATGTGCACCAACGAAAAGGAATACGCCTGTAGCGTGCGCGACGATGCCAACGTGTACGGCCCCCAGTCCGTAGCCGTCCCCGGCCAAATGGCTGGCATGGGCTTTTTGCACGAGCGCTGGGGAAAGTTGCCTTGGGACGCGATTGTCGCCCCGGCCCAAGGGCTGCTCGCCGACGGCTTTCCCTACGGCCCGACCCTAGCCAATACCATCCGCAACCAAGAAGCTATACTGCGCCGCTTCCCCGCGACATTCAGCCACCTCGCTCCGCAAGGCGAGTTGCCCAGCCCCGACGACATTTGGCATCGCCCCGACATGGAGCGCACCCTAGCGCGTTTGGCCCAAGCTGGCTGGCGCGACTTTTACGACGGCGAATTGGGCCGCACCATCGGCGATTATGTCCAAGCTAGCGGCGGCGCTCTCACCCGCGAGGATATGGCTGGCTTTGCGCCGCGCCTGACCGAGCCGTACCAAATCACCTACCGCGACGTGCCGGTGTACGGACCGATTTTGCCCAACGGCTGCCTCTCCGCCCTCCAAATCCTGCACATGCTGGAATGCCTGCCCATAGTGCCCGATGACCAAGCCCTGTACTGGCACCAGCTAGCCGAAGTCGTCAAACAGGCTTGGCGCGACCGCCTGCGCTACGTCGGCGACCCTGATTTCGTCGATGTACCAGTCGAGCGCTTGCTGAGCAAGGACTACGCGGCCGGCCGCGTCGAAGCCCTGCAACAATTCCCCGAGCGGGTCGATCAGCAAGTGTACGAAGCCTCGGGTCCAGCCGTCTCCGAAACCCTGCACGTTTCAGCCGCAGACGCCGAGGGCAATCTCGTCGGCATTACCATCACACAGGGTGGGGCCTTTGGCTCCTGTTTCACCGTACCGGACACGGGCATTATTTTGGGCCACGGCATGTGCCGTTTGGACCCCCGTCCCGGTCGGGCCAATTCCGTGTCTGCGCACAAGCGTCCGCTCAACAACGTGGTCCCCATGATCTTGCGCCTGCCCCAGCGCGACGTGGCCATCGGCCTACCCGGCGGTCGCCGTATCATCAGCGTCGGCGCCCAACTCGGCCAGCGCATTATCGACTTCAACGCCACCGCCTTGGGAGCCGCCACAGCCCTCCGACTCAACGCCGAAGCCCAAGAACCCCTCGAACTAAAGCGCGGCATCGACCCGGCGATTGTGCAAACCCTAAGAGAAATGGGCCACCGGGTGCAGGTAGTTCAAGCAGTGGCCGGCGGTGCTCACGGTGCCGAAGTGCTCAAAAGCGAGGGCAAAGTGCGCGCTGGGGGCAATGGCTGGGCCGCGGGCGTGTAGATCTCTTTATGGGTGATAATCACCCTTGACGTGGGTGATTATCACCCATATCATGGGTATATGAACACGAATCGACTGCTACCTCGATTTGCTTCCGCGAGCGTGGAGCGGGCACTGAGGGTCATGCCCGTGACCGTTCTCACTGGCGCACGACAGACCGGCAAGAGCACCCTCGCCCGCATGCATCCCATCGGGGCAGACCGGTCTTATTTCACCCTAGACGATTACGGCATCCTCGAGCAAGCCCAACGCGAACCGGATGCCCTTGTTGCTCGGGCCGTGCAGATCACGCTTGATGAGGTGCAGCGGGTGCCGCATGTGCTGCTCGCCATCAAGCGCCTCGTTGACGAGGATCGAGTTGCCGGTCGTTTCCTCCTGACTGGGTCGGCGAATCTGCTGCTTATGAAGGAGGTGGGTGAAACGCTGGCTGGCCGCGCTAGCTACCTGACGCTCTGGCCCATGACCCGTCGCGAGCAACGCGGGTTAGCTAGCCCCGGTCTGTGGACAGAGCTCGTAGATGCACCCCCTGCTGCATGGCGGGATGTGCTGCTCGCCGAGCCAGCCGAAGCAGAGCCGTGGGTGGCCCTTGCTCGACGCGGAGGTTATCCCGTCCCAGCCCATGAGTTGAGCGATGATGACGACCGGCGGCTATGGTTCGAAGGCTATGCGGCCACCTACTTGGAGCGGGACATCCCGCGTCTGTCCCCTATCGCAAGCATAATCGACCTGCGGAGGTTGATGACGGCAGCCTGTCTGCGCGTTGGAGGGCTATTAAACCAAGCAGACCTAGCCCGGGACGTACATCTTGCCCCGTCCACAGTGCAGCGGTATCTCAACTTGCTAGAGGTGTCGTTCCAATTGGTGCGCCTGCCATCCTATTCTGTCAACAGAACGAAACGGCTAGTCAAGTCATCCAAACTCTACTGGGGTGATACCGGGTTGGCTTTGCACTTAGCGGGCGAGGCACATCCCCGTGGCGCACACCTAGAGAACATAGTGCTCTGCGACCTACTCGCTTGGGCTTCTACTCGTATCGAAAGAACAGAGATTCTCTTTTGGCGGACTACCAAGGGGGCCGAGGTCGATTTCGTCATCGAAACGGGCCGCCGTCTGCTGCCCGTGGAGGTAAAAGCCGCCGCAAGCGTCCATCCCGAGGACTCTCGACATCTGCATACGTTCCTAGATGAATACTCCGATATGGCGCAGTGTGGAATCATTCTCTACGATGGCGAAGAAACGTTCTGGCTCACCGACCGCGTACTCGCCGCACCATGGTGGCGCGTGATCTGAAGCTACTATCTAAATACAACGGAGAAAAAAATGAAAATTACTGATTTGCAGGTAATGCGGATAGGTTCGGAAGGGACCAACAATTGGATGTTTGTAAAAATCGAAACCGACGCCGGTATTCACGGATGGGGTGAAGCTAGTTTACAATACAAAGACGACGCCTTGCTCGGCGAGTTTGCGGCGTTCAAGCGTTTTCTACTAGGCAAGAATCCATTTGAGATCGAACGAATTTGGACCTCGTTATACCGGCGTGTGACGTGGTCGGGGGGAGCGGTAACGACGAGTGCGATCAGTGCGATTGACTTGGCGTTGTGGGACATTAAAGGCAAAGCCTTGGGCGTCCCAGTGCATGAATTGTTAGGAGGAAAATCGCACGACAAAATTCGCATGTACGCCAATGGCTGGCCGAGAAAGAACAACACACCTGAAGGGATCGCCGAGGGTGTAAAGCGGGTGGTAGATCAAGGCTATGAGGCGTTGAAGTTTTATCCTTTTAGAGGTACACAGGTGGCCACCATCGAGCGCATTCAGCACGGCGTCGCCCTTGTGGAAGCGGCACGCGAAGCTGCCGGGTCGCAAATTGAAATCGGAATTGACATTCGCGCGCGCTTGAATATATGGAGCGCACGGCGTGTGGCGCAGGAATTGGAGCCTTATAACATTGCGTGGATGGAAGAGCCGATTTTGTGGGACAATCCAGAAGCGCTAGCGCAATTTGCCCGCGAAGTAAATGTGCCCATTTCAACGGGTGAGCAGCTATACACTCGCTGGGACTTCCGCGCACTATTGGAGTTGAATGCAGTCGGAATTATTCAGCCGGACATTTGTCATGCGGGCGGCATCACCGAATTGAAGAAAATTGCCGCCATGGCCGAAACGTATTACGTAACAGTCGCCCCACACAATTCCAATGGGCCGATTTCAACAATCGCCAGCTTGCATTTGGATCTGTGCATTCACAACAGCTTGATGCAGGAAATTTTTGTGTCGTCCATTGATCGCTACAACAAGGTGCTTACGCAGCCTATTGAAGTGATCGATGGCCACTGTGTGCCACCTGAAGGTCCGGGTTGGGGAGTAGAGTTGCGCGAGGATGTTATGGGACAACATCCTCCGAAATCGTTTACGCCGGTTGAGTCTGAACCGTATGTGGAATTTTAAGGCGCAGGTGTTCTGTGAGAATTGGGGATTATACCGACGGGGGTGATTCGAGAAAGCGGAGAAAAAATCGACGAAAAGCTAACGGCCGGCCTCCGCGTCATGTGCGACGACGCGGAGGCCGATTTATTACTACTACACCATTTTCGACATAGCCTATGTCTTCGCCGCCATAATCTCAGCCGCTTCAATCTGATCCACTAGCGCGATCGAGTGAACCACGTCCCGAATGTCGGTGATCGGCTGCCGATTTTCAACCACGCAATCGATGAAGTGCTCGTGCATGGTCAGCAGCCCCTCGTAGCGGGGCACGTCGTCTTGGGGCACGCCGTCGATTTCCCAGCCGCCGAGGGTGCGCACTTGGTTGTCCTCGTGGATTTCGATTTCACTGGGAATTTTCATGTAGCAGCCAATGCCCACGCCGTGTAGCTCCGAGCGCAACACCCGCCCGCCAGAGGCGCGATTGCCGAGCATCACGCCGGTCGCGCGGTTGTCAAAGCGCACCAGCGCCGTGTAGTGGTTGAAACCTTCGCCGCCGAATTTGTCTTGGTAGGCGGTAACTTCCACCGGCTCGCCACCAGCCATGTAACGCAGCAGATCGACGATGTGGACCAAGTCGTTCCACAAGGTCGTGGTGAACTCGTCGGCGCTCTGCGGAAGCTGTTTGTTGAAAGTCGTCGTCGCCAGCGACACCGGGCCTTTGGCCGCAACTAAGCGCATGGCCTCGCGAGTGACGGCAGTGTAGCGGCGCTGGAGACCCACCATCACCCAGACGCCCTGGCGCTCGGCCGCCTCTAAAATCGCCCGCGTCTCGTCGCTGTTAGCTCCAGGAGGCTTTTCGATAAACAAGTGCTTGCCCGCGGCGATGCAATCGAGAGCTGGCTGCAGGAGCCACTTCTCGTTCATCACGCAATAGACAATGTCCGGGTCGATCTCGTCGAGCATGGCGCGGTGGTCTTGGTACGTGCGCGTAAAGCCGTACTTTGCGACCACTTGCTTGAGGCGCTCCTCGTCCAATTCGCAAACCGCAGCCATCTCCACGCGGTCGGCGAGGCGATGGACCGATGGGTAGTGGGCGCTCTGCCCGCGCCCTCCCGCGCCGATAAATCCCGCTTTAAGCATGGTCTCCCCCTTTCTGGCACAAAGCCGTAAAAAAGCGCACATCAATCCGCGCCAAGTCGATGACGGATTCCACTGGCTCGCCGCTGTACTCGCTGTGAAAGCTGACTGGGCCGGCAAAGTCCAGCCGCTTCAAAGTCGCAATTACCGAAGGCCAATCGACAAAACCCTGCCCCATGCGCACGACGCCGGTAGTGGGATTACCCTGCTGCGTGATACTCAAGGGCCGCTGGTGGACCAGATCCTTCAAAGCGAGCAGGCACAAGTGCGAGCGCACAATGTCTAGGGCCATGGCAATCGGCTCCCCGCACAGTGACAAATGCCCGGGATCGGCAAAGACGCCCACGTATTGCGGGTCACAGTCCTTGACGATGTTCATCGCAGCACAGGCATTGAGGCCCATAGACGCGCCCGAATGATTGTGAATGACAGTTTTGACACCGTATTTTTCCGACAGCGCCTGGAACCCCTGCGTAAAACCGCGCACCTCGTCTAACTGCGTCCAGTAGGGCACATCCGGCTCCCAGTGCCAGTAGCCTAACTTGACGTGAGCCACACCAGCCTCGCCCAAGGCCGCGTAATACCTTTCCGCATAGTCGATGTCCGGGCGGTTGAAGTCGCCCGGAGCCGTGACCAAGGGGATGCAAAGACCGGCGTCGGCAAAGCGGCGCGCGGCCTCCGGCAGAGCCGTGGCCACATTGTCCGGGTTGACCGGGTAGCCGTCGCGCACGCACAGATCGGCCCCCTGCACGCCAATAGACTGCAAGGCGTCGATGAGTTGCGGGACATCGAGCCCCTCTAAATGCTTGGTAAATACGATATACGTCAGATCCACGATGTGTGCTCCTTTCTCTATATTTGTTTGACAAAGCGAGGTAAGGGTATCAAAATATCGGCCAAGTGCCAACGGACTAAACGGAGCGACTCGACTTATGGAAGCAATCAAAATGAATCCCAGCCCGGCAATTGAGGTCCCCAAACCGCTCACCCCCGCCCAAGTGCAGTCCTTTATCGACGACGGCTATCTCGTCGTGCCGGGCCTGATGGAAGAAGCCGAGCTCGACGAACTCAAACGCGACCTCGTGGACGTGGTGCGCGGCCGCTACGAGTGCGACAACATCGAGCCGGTCGATCCCGCCATGAGCGACCAAGCGGTGCTAGAGAGCATCCTCTGCATCCACCAGCCCCACTACGTCAGTCCGATCATCGAAAAGTACGTCCGCCACCCCAAAATCTGCGGTGCCCTGAGCCAGATCACCGCCGCGCACCTGCCCTTTTGGGACGGCAGCGTCAAGTGCATGCAGTCCATGTACTTCGTCAAGCCGCCCAACTTCCAGGGGCAGGCTTGGCACCAAGACGAGATCTACATCCCCACGCGAGATCGCTCGCTAATCGGCGCGTGGATCGCCGTAGATGACGCCACCGTAGAAAACGGCTGTCTCTACGTCATTCCGGGATCGCACCGGCCCGGGTACCTCTACCCGCAACGGTCCCACGAAAATCCAGACGAGTTCGACTTCGCGCCCGAAAGCTACGGCTTTGACGAGAGCGTCGAGACCCCGGTTGAAGTGGAGGCCGGTGCCCTCGTGTTCTTCAACGGCTATCTCCTCCACCGCTCGTACAAAAACCGCGGCCACACCTATCGCCGCGTCTTGGTCAATCACTACTGCAATGCCTGGAGCCTGTTGCCCTGGCGCGTCGAAGAAGGCGAGTCGCCCGCTCGCGCCGACCGGCGCACCATCGTGCCCGTAGCCGGCACCGACCCCTACGCCTGGAAGGGCTATCAAACGCCAGCTAAATCCGTGGGGCTGCGGCACTGCAAGGCCATCGACGAGGTCCGCGCCACCCGCGACAATCCTTCATAGAAAAGAGAGGCGCTTTTGGACAAAATAAGACTAGCATTAGTCGGCTGCGGAGGCATGGGAACGCGGCACCTATACGGCTTGGGAACCCTCGCCAGAACCCCGTTTGACAATGTAGAGCTGGTCGCCGTATGCGACATCCGGCGCGACAACGCCGAGTTGGCGGCCACAGAAGCCGAAAAGCTCGTGGGCCAGCGGCCCGCTGTGTTCACCGACCTCGAAACCATGCACCGTGAAGTCTCCGACTTAATGGCCGTAGATGTCGTGGTGGACCCGTCGGTGCATCACGCCGTGGTCTGCCAAGCGCTCGATCTGGGGTTGCACGTGATGGTGGAAAAGCCCATGGCCATTACCGTCAAGGGCTGCCAGCAGATGATTGAGGCCGCCGAGCGCAACCAGCGCATCCTGTCGGTGGCGGAAAATTACCGCCGCGATCCTTCGTCGCGGCTGGTGCATCACCTGCTGGAGCAAGGGGCCATTGGCCGCCCCTACATGGCGATCTTCCACTCGCTAGCCCCGCATCGCGAGGTATTCATCACACCTTGGCGACACATGAAGAATCGGGGCGGGCTGCTTTTGGATCTAGGCGTCCATTTCACCGACATGATTCGCTATCAACTCGGGGATATCAAGGAAGCCTACGGGGCCGTCGAGCTAGCCTCGCCCGTGCGCCACAAGCCCGAAGCCGTCAACTCGCCCTATGAGTTTTACCAAACCCGCTTCGCCGAGATGGAGCAGCAAGTCCACGCCACAGCCGAAGACACCTCTATGGCAATGTTTCGGATGGAAAGCGGCCTCGCGGTCAACTGGGTGGTGGGCCTAGGGGGCTACGGCTCTTGCGGCGGCGAGGTCATCTTCGGGTCCGAGGGCGTGATGCAGGGGTTTGGCACGCGCGGTGCCAAGGCGTGCTTGCAAAGAGCCGACGGTGCAACACTCGACCACGCCGCACTCGTGGCTGACGCAGAAGCATTCGCCCTAGAGCCATTGGCCGAGCACTTTTTCCCCGCGCGAGTCGCCGACCCAGATATCGACTGGAAACTGTTGGCGCTAGAGTACTTTGAACTAGCCGAGGCCATTCTCAACGGGCGGGAAATCGAGGTGGACGGGCTGGAGGGCCTAAAAGATGTGGCCGCGGTGTACGCAATTTTCGAATCGAGTCGGCTAGGCCGGACGGTACAGCTAAGCGAGGTGGAAAGCGGAGCCGTTTATGAGTACCAAGCCGAAATCGACGCGGCACTGGGCATCGGCTAACAGGAGGCCAAGATGAAAAAGCTCACCGACAAGGTCGCCCTGGTGGCCGGAGCCGACCGCGGCCTAGGGCGGTCGTACGCCTTGCGCCTAGCCCAACTCGGGGCCGATGTAGTGGTCAACGACGTCAACCTATAGCGACCGCAAAACAAATCCTGAGTTTTTGACTCCTATAAAACGTGAGAATCCGTTTTGCGGTCGCTATAGCTTCGGCCAAGCAATACAACGAGGAGCTGAGCGCAGACACAGCACCAAAGCTCACACTGCGCCGTGCGGCATGCGTCAGGATCGCCCGTCGATGAAATTCAATCTTCATCCAGACCGATAGGCAAAGACCGAATGCGTATGCGATCTCCCTCCAATACCACAATACTCCCCTGCAACAGTGCTCCCTCAAAACGGTCCAGATTGGTCAGTAGAAGCCGGAGTTGCTGTTCCGGCTGGCGGGTCGTATTCCGCCGCATAGTTCAGTGCTTGGCGAATATCATCTGGTTCTAGGTCGGGATAGGCTCGGAGAATTTCCTGTTGGCTCATATTCTCGGCAACCATTCCCACGATGGTCGCCACCGGGATACGCAGTCCCCGAATACAGGGGATACCCCCCATTTGGGCCGAGTTTACTGTGATGCGCGTATATCTCATAAGGCTCCTAGCTCGTGTTTTGTCAACTTGGGCTCGCTAGAACTTCCAAGACGACACCCTAAGCGTCAACTGCACTTCTTGACATCGGATTATTGAGGCTTACGAAAGGCGTTCTTTAACCTCGTCAAAGAACGCCTTAAAGGAACCTGTAGCGGCGTGTTCCCAACGTTCAAACGTCGCTTGCAGCGCTTCTAGCCAACGCTCTTGGGGCAGATTTTGCACTGCTAAGCAGACGTAATAGGCATCGGTCAGCGCCAAGCCGCGCCGTCCATCCACGAGAGCTTGCTCCATGCGCTCGACGAACGGAGCCATTTCGGGCAAGGCTTCGACGCACTTTGCCTTTTGAATGACAAAGTTGGCCAAGTGGTTGACCATGCTCCGGCTAAAGTCGTGCCGCTTGGCGGTACCGGATACGTCGCCGAGGTCCAACTCTCCCCGGTGATACAATGCCAACAACTGCTGGGTGATCGTGCGTTGCTTCGCCCCAACGGTTGCTTGCCGCGCGCTGCGCAAGCCGCTGGTGAGGGCTGACATATCGTGGCAGCAATTGAGCCAGCGCGTGCCTTTGGCGACCACGCGGCGCATGGACTCGCCCGGGCCGACGGCCGTACCCATAGCCTTGCCGTTGGCCGCGCAAGCTGCCCCCACGCGGTCAAAGGCCGCCAGCACGCGCTCGTGGTCTATGTGGGGGACTCCCTCGCGTTCGACGCCGTAGCTGTGCGCCAAGTCGCTCGGCCCCACAAAGAGCAGGTCGATCCCTTCGATTGCGGCAATCGCTTCCACTTCCTCCACGCCCTCGGCGTCTTCGATCATCACGCCCAGTATAGTCTCGGCATCGGCCCTGCCCATATACTCGGTGGGGTCCAGCGTACCGTAGTCCGAATCCCGGCCACAGCCCAAGCCGCGCAAGCCCAGCGGCCGAAACTTGGCCATCTGCACAAAAGCCCGCGCTTCGTCGGCGCTCTTGCAATGGGGCCAAACCAATCCCCCAGCCCCTAGTTCCAGCGGCTTGATCACTTGATTGTACGGCCCCTTGGGAATGCGAACCACCGTATCGACCCCCGTGGCCCGCGCCGCCAAAATTAGCTGCGATAGCCCGTCTAACCCGAGATGAGAATGCTCCATGTCGATCCAGACGCAGCCAAAGCCCGCTTGGGCCGCGAGCTCGACTACGACCGGGTCGAAGATCCGATTGATTTCGACTATCTCCACCGTCGCCCCTCCGAGCAGGGCAGCCTTGGTCTGATTGGTTTTCACGGGTTCTCCTCTCTTCTACCTACTCGCTTTCGCCGCGCGATTTCTCTATATTCGCCCACCTGTCAACGCCCATTAAAAACCACAGGAGACCTAATTATGGCAGCAAATGGACCCGTTCCCGCCGCCCGCGCCCAAGGCCGCGGCCCAACCATCTGGCTGGCTGGCTCGCCCGACGAGCTCAAGGAGTGGATGCCCCTCGGGATCGCCGGAATCGTCACCAATACGGTGGTGCTCAACCAATACGCCAAACAATACGGCTCGGTCATCAGCCTGATAGAGCAATACCTCAAGCTCACCGACAAGCCCGTGGTGATGGAAATCGACGGCCACTCCGTTGAAGAATTGCTAGAAGTCGGCCAAGTTTTTACCAACATGTCGGAGCAGATCATCCTCAAGATCCCCTGCAACGTCAACGGACTCAAGGCATTTAGCATCCTCAAAGACCAAGGCGTCGAGACCTTTTGCACCACAGTGTTCTCGCTGACGCAAGCTGTAGCCGTCGCCCAAGCCGGAGTGAACCACATCCTGCCTTTTTGCGAGCCGGTCAAGGAAGTGGGCGGCGACCCGACCAAGCTGATCCGCGAATGCGCCCAGGTGTTCAGCGGCTGGGGCCAGCGCCCCTTCATCATGGCCGCCCTCATCCGCTCGGTGGAGACCGCTCACGCCGCCTTCCGCGACGGGGCCGACGAACTCGTCACCATGTGGACGGTGTACCGCGACATGATGGATCACCCGCTGACCGCGCAGTGGAACAAGACCTTTATGGACGAGTGGGTCGATATGCACCAGAGCGGCTTGTTGGAGGGCGTGCCGGTGCGCTCTGATTAGACCGCGCCGCGCCCTCAGCTACGCTCAACCGGGTCTGATCCCTGAGCTTGTCGAAGGGACCAGACCTCACCTGCGCTCAGTCGGGATCTGGCACAGCAATTCGCTCCAAGCCGTGCCCAGATTCATCACGTCCCCGCCGCAGATTACCAAGTCGCAGCCCGCATCCATCGCGGCCGTAAGCAGTGGCCCGGGCAAGGTGAAGATGCCGCTCAACTTGCCGGCGGTCCGCGCCTTGGCCAAGCACGAGAGCACGGCCTCGCGCAGCTTTGGATCGCCCATCTGGCCGGTACAGCCCATATCGACCGCTAGATCCCCCGGCCCCATGAAGATCCCAGAGAGGCCCTCCACGGCGAGTATCTCATCGACATTCGCCACGGCCTCCACGGTCTCGATCTGGACAAAGAGGTGGGTGCGCGCATTGGCGCGGGCTAAGACGTCGGGCAGGTTTTCCATGCCAAAACCCATGCCGCGCGTGCGCACATTAAAGCCACGCCGACCCAACGGCGGGTACTTGCCCACCTCGACGATACGGCGCGCATAGGACGCATCATCTACCATGGGGATGAGAATGATCCGTGCCCCGATTTCGAGTGCCCGCAACACGTGGTGGCGCTCGCCATCGGGCAGGCGAATGAGCGGGAAAATGCCGCCGGCCTCTGCCGCCAAGCACAAGGTCTCAGCCCGCTCAAAGCCGACCGGACCGTGCTCGCTTTCGATCCACACCGCTTCAAAACCTACCTGCGCCGCCAGCGAGACGAGCAGGGGCGAGGCGCTGTTGACGGTGACGCCGCGAATCCGGCGCGGGCGACCGTCCTGATCTAAGAATACGTCGTCGGTAATTTTTAAGGTCATAGAAGTCGTTTCTCTTGTTGAAGTCGCTCTAATGTAGCTTTATTTTCCCCGCGTCCCAACCTTCCACCGTAGAGGTCATCCCTTCATCCCGCCTCTGCGTTCATCTGCGTAATCTGCGGATACTTTTGCCGCCGGGCGTTTTCAGCCAACTTCCAAAGGAGGCGCTACATGACACCACTAGACTACGGACGATCATTCCTAATCGGCAACGCCCCGGAAAACGAAGTGCGGTTTTGGGTCGAGTCGCGGACGCGCATCATCGACCAAGCCTCCGGCCAGAGCGAAGACTACGTGCAGGTGGGGTCGTGCAAGAGCGAGCACACCTTTGCCAAAGACAATCTTCTGCACGAGGACAACTACGATTTCCTACCCGTCTTTGGCCCGGAGTGGTCGGTCGTCTATCGGCGTCATGCCAACCTACGCGACAGCTATCGCGAGATCCGCCGCTCCGAGGAGTGGTGGAACGGGCAGCAGTACCATCTAGTCGTCGGAAGCGAGGTGGAGGAACTGACCAGCGATGCGGCAGTGCGCGAAGCAACCTACGACTCAGTACCAATCGTCGCGCAAACCCAAGTGCGGAACGAAGAAACCGGGTTGCAGGCGATCATGGAATACCCAGTAAAAACCATGAACACCAACCGCGCCAACGATATTTACCAAGTCGATACCGGCCCGGTGGCCTTCCCCGACCTGAGCCAGCGCCACGCTCGCCACATCGATGCCCTAGCCCTAGCCTTTGTGGTCTTCAATGCACCGCACTTTGCCGATTTCGTCCTCGAAGCGCCAACCCGCGTAGGCGACGAGCAGGTATATCACTATTCCAAGCTGGTGTCCCTAGCGTCAGTAAACAGACTCTACGCGGTGCGATCTTAGAATTAAAAATTAAAAATTAAAAATTAGGAATTGCGAAGAGATAATTTTTAATTCTTAATTCCTAATTCCCAATTGATCAAAGGAGGCATCATGTACAGAGTAGGAGTCATCGGCTGTAGAGGCATTGGCAATCGGCACGCCCAAGGGGCCGAGAGCCTCGAAAACGCCGAGGTCGTGGCCGGTTGCGACCTCGTGCCAGAGCAACGCGACGAATTTGCCGCGCAATTCAAGGCGACCAATCCCGGGCTAGAGATGTACGACGATTACCGAGAGATGCTGGAAAAGGCACAGCTCGACATCGTCACGGTAGCCACCGGCGACAACCGACACGCCGACCTAGTGGTGGCCGCGGCCGAAGCCGGTGCCAAGGGGATTTTCTGCGAAAAACCGCTGGCCACTAGCGTCGAAGACGCCGACCGAATGGTAGCTGCCGCAGAAAGCCACAACACCTTGCTGTCGGTTGACCACACTCGCCACTGGATGCCCGTCTGGCATCGCTGCCACGAACTAGTGACCGAGGGCGAGATTGGCGACGTCAGAGCGGTCTTGTGCGAGCACTATGGCACGCGCTCAATGTTGTTCCGCAACGGCACTCACCTGCTCGACGCCATCATGTGGTACGCTGGCAGCAACCCAGCGTGGCTCGTCGCCGAGCTAGAGGACGGGTACGAAGACTACAGCGAGTATCGCGGCGACGGCGGGCACGACCCCGCCACCGAGCCGAGCGCCAACGCCTACATCCACTTTGCCAACGGCGTGCGCGGGGTCTATCTCGGAGAAAAGCAAGCCCCCAACCGACTCGACTTCACCATATCGGGAACCACGGGGAATATTTTCATCGAGCGGGAAGGCGATGCGTACATCGAGCGAGACGGAGAGCGAGAGTTGGTTGAACCGCGCCCGTGGGAAGTCGATGGAATCGCTGCGGGTGTGCACGAACTCGTGCGCGCGCTCGACGGCGAAGGCGAGCTGTCGTGTACCGGCCGAGATGGTTTGACCGTTGTGGAGATGATGATCGCCTGCCTGCAATCGCAGCAGCAGAACAACGCAAAAGTCGCGCTGCCGCTGGCTCGGTAGAAGCCCGAGGACGACAGACAAGAGAGCGGTTTCCCGGCAGAATTGGCCGCGCCACCACGCTAAACCGAACCGACGCTAGGAGTCAACCATGGGAACTTGGATTCAACGCGCCCCTATGCCCACCCCCCGCCACGATCTGCAGTCCATTGCTGTCGACGGCACCATCTACGCCATTTCCGGTGCCGATGATCTCACAGTCGATGCGGTCGAGATCTACGATGTGGCCAGCGACACCTGGACCCAGGGACCGCCCATTCCCACCAAGCGGGGATGGCTGGGCGCCGCCCGCATCGGCCGCAGGATCTACGTGGCCGGCGGCAAAACCATCCGCACGCCTGAAGAGAAGCAAGCCTACGGCCACGACTATCACTTCACTTCCCGCGACAACCTTGAGATGCTCGATTTAGATGAACAGACTTGGTCGGCGCTGGCACCCATGCCCGGCGGCCCCCGCGCCGGCTTGGCCGTCACCGCCTGCCAGGACCAGATCTGGGCCATCGGCGGCAACACCATGCTCCGCGAAGACCCGGGCATCCTCGACCGCGTCGAAGTGTACGATGTCGCCACCGACACTTGGGCCCCAGGGCCAGCCCTACCCCGCCCCACGCAGGGCCCCACCGTAGCGACTCACGACGACCGCATCTACCTGACCGGCGGCATCAGCGACGAAGATCCACAGCGGCCCTGCCGCAGCGAGACCTATGTGCTCGATCCAGCGGTGGGCCGCTGGGAAGCGCTAGCGCCGGTGCCTACTGGACGCGAATCGTCCGGCTCCTGCGTACTGGGCGATCTGCTCTACACCTTTGGCGGCAAAGATCCGCACTACTCAGCAGCCACCGAAATCTACGACATCCGGGCCGACCGCTGGTTCGAAGACGCGCCCATGCCGGTGGGCAAGGCTTGGCTGTCGGCCTGCGTGGTAGGAGAGCGGCCATTCGTCATGGGCGGGGCCCACAATTGGGAGGACCGAGAGGGATACAACTGGATCGCGGACCTACACGAGTTCGCGCCCTGACCGCAGTCCCACAGGTCGGCTGTGCGGCGACGGCCACTGTATAGCCCTGCTCACTGGATTCAGACGTTCCACACCCGCTCGAAGAGACTCATCCAGTTTCCGCCCAACAGCTTGGCGATCTCCTCGGCCCTGTACCCGCGATTGGCGAGCGCCTCCGCTAAGTTGGGGAACTCCGCTGGGCTGTCGATCCCCTTTGGTTGAAAACTCAGCTCCGTGTACGGCACCGACCCATCGGCAAAGGTCGAGGGGAATTTCGTGCCCTGCTGCGATACGATGTAATGCCAGAATTCGAGCGGCTGATCGTGGGTGGAATCGGTGCCGATGGCCACGTGATCGAGGCCGATCCGCTCCACCATGTCGTCAATGGCATCGACGAAATCCTCGACCGTCGAATCGAATCCCTTGGGAAGAAAGTTGGCAAAGGACGTAGCACCTACGACGCCCCCCTTTTCGGCGAGGAGCTTGAGCGCCTCTTCTTCCTTGTTGCGCGGGTGGCCGCAAAAACTGCGGGCGTTGGCATGGGTGATCGCAACCGGCTGCTCGGACATTTCAATGGCGTCCATCGTCGTCTGCGGGCCAACGTGCGACAAGTCGATGACAATGCCAAGCCGGTTCATCTCGCGCACCGCATCGACGCCGAAGTTGCTCAGGCCACAATCGTTCCGCTCCCAGCAGCCGCTACCCAGCAGATTGGTCTCGTGATAAGTCAGTTGAATCACCCGCACCCCGAGGGCGAGGAACAACCCTAGTCGATCCAGCTCGTTCTCAATGGGCGAGGCATTCTGAAAACTGAGGATGATCCCGGTCTTGCCGAGTTTCTTAGCGGCGTGAATGTCGGCCGTCTCCTTTACCTGCACGATGTCTTGGCGCTCGCGAAAACGCCGCATCCACGCCGCCAGATGCGCCATGGTCTGCACGAAATTTTCCCACGTTGCCACCGTGGCGTTGATAGCGGTGATATTGCCGGCTCGCAAACGCTCGAACACCGCGTCGCTCTCCCAGTTGCTGACGTTCAGACTATCTATGACAATCGCCTCGTCGTAAACCTTTCTCGCTTCACTCGACATCGCTCAGCTCCTCGTTTAAACCTCGTTCCAATCCCGAACAGATCGCGCAGTGTGTCTTCGCTTAAGCATGGGGCCAGAATTGATTCCACGCGGTCAGCCAGTCTTCGGCGCGGCTTTCAACCGAGAGCGGCCCCGTTATCTCAACCCCAGGTCGTCCTTTGAACTCGGCGAGCTGATCGACGCTGGCGAGTTCGATTCGAATAGTCGTTGGCTTTGCCGGGACATACGGCTTAGTCTGGGTCAGATCGGCAAGCGCGTCTTTAGCCCCGTCTTCGATCAACTGACGAGCGCGGACGGGTGGTAGCTGGCGTGCGCTAAACCGACTTAGCCCCTTTTTAACAGCCACGGTTGGCAGCGCTTCGCCGAGCAGGTCTCTGGCTTCGCGGCAGACGGCCTCATCGCCGGTGACGAGGGCAATCGGCACCCTGTAGTGCCCATTGAGCGCGGCGTTGACGCCGGTTTCCCCGACGAGATCGTCGTTGAACCAGAGGTTGCGATACTGGACGCTGGAGATGGTATGGCACAGCACCCCGTCGGGCGTGCCGTCGCGGGCGTGCATGCCGACCAACAGACAAGCGTCGCATCCTTGCTCCCACAACTCGTCGTAGCGGCCCCACCCGTGATGGGCGACCCATTCGCAATCGGGATCAATTTTGTCGGGGATGAGCGAATTAAAGCTCCATCCTTTGCCCGCACCATGACAATCGACCACGACAATTTCCGTCGCGCCAGCGGCTTTGGCCCCGCGCACCGCGGCGTTGATTTCTTCCGTGTAAAGCTGCCTGCCCTCTTCAAACATCGCGGCACCACCACTGACCTGATCCCATACCACAATGCCGCTTACGCCTTCCATGTCGGACATGATCAACACGCGCATTATTCGTTCTCCTCACATTGTCTGGAATGTGGATCGCAATAGTTCGACCGGCTGCGGATTTTTACGCAGGTCAGGCGACCAACTTCAGCAACAACCCTTCACTTCTTGGTCGGAAGGCGCTTGGCAGCGAATAAATTCGTAGAACAGCGCGCCAGCCGCAGCTCCTAGCACCGGGCCGACGATGTATGCAGCAAAAGTCGTCCATTCGCCGGCTGCCAAGGCCGGGCCCAAGCTGCGGGCAGGATTCATCGAGGCCCCGCACAGCGGCCCGGCGAACATGGCCTCTAACCCCACAGTGCCGCCAATGGCCAGACCGGCCGCCGGCCCTACGGCGCGAAAATCGGTCGCCATACTCATAATGACCAGCATCAGCAAAAAAGTCAGCATAAACTCCCACACTAGGGCCGTAGTGAACAGGCCGTCCACTGGTAGGGTGACCCCCAAGTTCAGCACCTGCTTAGGTTGCGTAGCAGCCAGCACCGACGACAAACTTGCCACGTGCACGTAGCTGGCCACCACGGCTCCGGCGCACTGGGCCAAGATATAGGGTGCAATCTCCCTTTTGGGAAAATGCCGCGTCAGCGCGAACGCAAGGGTCACCGCCGGGTTGAAATGCGCCCCGGAAATGTGGCCGGTGGCATAGATCATCACCATGATGACCAACCCAAAAGTGGCGGCAACACCCACATGGCTAACCGCGCCGCCAGAAATCTGGTCAATGGCCACGGCACCGCAGCCAGCAAAGACAATGGCAAACGCGCCGATGAATTCGGCGGCGCATTTTCGCAGTAGGTTCATAGTTTTCCAATTTGGCCCGTTAGCAAGAGCCGCATAAATGTAGCGGGCCTTGCTGCCGCGCTCAATAACCGCACTCATTGAATCTATCCATCTTTTGTTTATACTTTTTGTGAAATGTACAACATCCATATCCCGCTATCGACGGATTAACCTAACAGAACGGAGAATCATGGCATCGGCCCGCATATCGGCTAAAGGTGGGATTGTCATTCCGGCACCACTGCGCAAGAAATACCGCCTGCAGCCCGGCGACCAAGTGCGTATTGTCGATTACGGCGGCGGTTTAGCCCTCGTGCCCGCCCTCGGCGCTCCCATCGAAGAAACCCAAGGAATGCTCGCGGGTCCAACATCCCTAGTGGAAGCCCTGCTTTCCCAACGCGCCGAGGACCGTCAGTCAGATATTGACGGACGTACTTATTGCCTTAACCGCGGCGGTGTGAGAATGATAGAAGGAGCATATCCATGTGGCAGATGATTGCGGAACCCGGCCTGCGCTGTGCGGAGTGCCGACATAATATCCAACCAGGTCGGCTGTGTCTGTCAGAACTGCCCGAGGAAACTCCGACCGGCGTCAGCCGCAGCGACTTCAAAAACTACTGCATCGGCTGCCCCGAATGCTGGCGGCAGGGTAAACACGCCTGCTATGTCCGCCACCTTGATTCCGGCAGAAATATCGGCCAAACGCCTCGCAGTCTACCCTGTGCTCGTTGCGGACGACGCATCGGTGCCGGCGAAAAGGCCGGCGTTGACATCTACTACGAATGGCCAGAAGCAATAGCTGAAACTGCCAGCAACAGATCGGCGGCCATCACTCTGGGAACTGCTACTACTGCTGCTGGTGTAGATACGCTGATTCGCGGCGTACCACCCATATCGTTTAACAGCCTCAGCGACAGTTTGCAGGATAAATTTAGGAATGCCGGACTAGGCGGCGAGCGCGGTGTCCGCACCTTGGCCGAAGCCCAGCACTTCTATCACGACAGCATCTCCTATCCCGTCCGTATCCTCGGAGAGCCGGCCATAAACCAATACCTCGAGGGCAAGCACGCTAGCCACATCGAATCTGTCCGCAACGCCCCTCATCTGGCTGCCAGCAACGACAACATTATCTGGGAAAACGCCCATGATAACCTCGTCCGGGGGGCCAAAGATATGACAGGCTGGGATCAGTTCACTGCCAAAACCCATAATGCCTATGACACAGTCCAAATCGTGAGGCAAGAAGGTGCCACCAACGCCTTTGATGCATCCAATATCCTATTTCGGGATTGCCTGTCTTCGGCAACAACGACGGCATTGTACGCCGGTCTACTGGAAGCACCTGTCGCTGCTATCGAGAACTATATCCATTACCAAAAAGGCCGTAAAACTGGCGAGGAAGCCATCAAAGACGCCGCAGGCTCCATAGCAAAGCGGGCCGCGACCGGTGCTGTAGTAGGATTTGCCGTAACCGGTGCCGTAGCCCTTCTCGGTGCCGGCCCACTACTTGTAACTATCGCCCCGATCTTGGTAGGCGTGGGATTCGCTCTATATAGCTACAACTTCCTGAAGCGCATCCTGAACGCACTGGCAGATGGCTTGCCACTGAACCAAGTAGGCACCTACTTCTGCAGCCCACGCTGCCACACCCTCTTCGCCTACGAAACCGGCCAATCAGCGCTAATGCGCTGGGAAGCAAACCGAGTTCCAGTTACAACCTAATCCTGCACTAATCAAGGAGAGCACCGCAATGAGTGAATACCCATTCAACTTACGAGGCAGGCAAGAAAGTTTCAAAGGCACCGGCCGCAAAGACGGTGGAATCGAACAGAGCCGAGAATTCATTCTGGAACAAGGAGTTGTACTTGCCGAAATAGCGCATCACGGCTACGGCGACTTCAAACTATCGTTCGTTCCCTCCGAAGACTTCAAAGCTACCGTCACTAGAAACATAGCAAAGACGTTGGGAATACCTTTATATTTCGCAGGTAAAGTAATCGCAGACGCAATCGCGCGCATCGTATGGACACCTGTCGATTCAGAAGGAAAAATCGACACATGGGTCATTAACCAAGTGAAAGAAGACAAAGAAAACCGCCTTCTGAAGTCAACACGTCGTATACTTCGTCGGTATCGCGGATATATCAAACAAGTGAAAGAAGACGAAGAAATCTTCCTTCCCCCCGGCGAATACCGTCTGGAAGTGAAGTCCAAGAGTAGATGGACTTGCCGCTTCATCCAACCTGATTTAGATCAGTCCTCTGACAGCATAGAAGATGAGGACTACGGCCTCAATGGAGATGGTCAAGATGCGGGAGTGCATGTCTTAGGTCCCTTGAAATCTGGATCAAGACCAATGCTTGCTCACATCCGCCACAGCGGTCGCGGAGAATTTTACGCCGCCGCCCACAGCGTTGATGGGACACACCAATGCCTCATATTTCGCCAAGAAGGACAATTTCTCGTCGAGGACCAGCAAACCGAAATCAGACCTGGCAAGGAGTACTTCGTTTATGTCGAAGCCGATGGTGAGTGGAATATAGCCTGCACTAGGGGATACTAAGGTACCGCTACTTCCTGAACTAACTACGGCCCAAAGCACAGATCTATAGCTAAAATCGGAGTAAAATCGCCGTCTCATCAAACCGAACGATTATCTAGCGAATAGACGAGGTTATCGCCGTCGATATGCCAAGTACCGCAGAACAGTGCGCAGCGCTTGAGCGGCATCGGGCGTCTGCAGAACTTTGTTCGCCGTTATCAACTCTCCGGCACACGCCAAGTACTCTGTGCAATATCCCGCATGACCACTAGTAAACCGGGCCATTCGGCGTCGTCAAATTGCCCCAGTGCTTGCATAATGCGTTGATGTATCCTGTGTCGGTTCGGTCGTCGTAGCCGTATAATGATTACTCCATGATGTGCCATCGTCCGGTAGTGCATGAACCCCTTGTCAGTCGTAATCAACAACTGTCCTTCCCGCTGCGCCATTTCCCACAACGCGTCGTCTTGCATCCCTTCATCTGGGGTGCCGCGAATATCACGGACGTCATGCCCCATCATGCGCAGGGCTTGGACAGTCATAAGGGGGATATGCTCATCGACAAATATCTTCATGCCTCGCCCGAGAGAAGTTCAAGAGGTGTCACCTGTTCTTCAGCCAGTGCCGCCGCATAGTCGAAGCAAGCGAGAACATCTTCCAATTGCACAGAAGGATATTCTCGCAGGAGCGCTTCAATAGTATCCCCGTTGGCAAGCATTCGGAGGATTTGATGCACGGGAATGCGCGTCCCTTTAATACACGCTTGGCCGTGACATATTTTAGGATCAACGGTAATTCGGTTGTCCATACTTACACCTCCTGACTTTCTAGGGGTTAAGTGATTGCCGGGCGCGGTTTTTAGACCTATGGTAAGATAATCAATCGCCCGTTCCAACGCCCTTTCCGGACCTCGATCAAGCCCAGTTCATTGGTTAGTTCGTTAGTGGCCCTTTGGGGTAGTCAGTTTCGACAATTTGAATCCATAGGTGGCAATGTGTCTAGGACACTGCTTGACTCCGCTCTGTTCATCGCAATCCTGGCGGTTGGATGTTCCCCACAGGCCCCTTCGGAACAGCCGCAGTCGGCCTCGGTCCAATCCCCTGCTCACCTGACAGCCGAGGGGAGCCACCCCGTGTTATTCACCGATGTGGCAGCCCAAGTCGGCTTAGATTTTGTCAATCTCTCGGGACGGGACAACCCGCAGCTCTTGGTGGAGACCACGGGCACCGGCGTGGCCTTCCTCGACTACGATAACGATGGCTGGCTGGACCTCTTCTTCGTCAACGGCACCTTGCTAGACGCGGACCCGCCACAAGCGACCAACCGCCTCTTCCACAACGAACCCGGCCCCAATGCCCAGAGGCACTTCCGCGAAGTGACCCGTCAAAGCGGCCTGCTATCCAAGGGTTGGGGCATGGGTTGCGCTACTGGCGATATCGACAACGATGGCGATACCGACCTATTGGTGACCTATTGGGGTCCTAATCTGTTGTACCGCAATAATGGCGACAGCACCTTTGCAGAAATCGCCTCCCAAGCCGGGGTGGATCATCCCGGTTGGGGCACCAGTGCGGCTTTTGCCGATTTGGATGGCGATGGCTGGCTGGACCTCTACGTGACCAACTACCTCCACATAGATTTGCACCATCCTCCCCAAGACGGCCAACCGTGCCAATACAAGGGGCTGGCCGTACCGTGCGGACCACAGGGAGTTCCGGCCCAAGCCGATGTGCTCTACCGCAACAACGGCAACGGCACCTTCGCCGATATGAGTGCAATCAGCGGCCTAGACCAGTGGAGCTATGCTGGTTTGGGAGTCGCGTTTGGCGACTTCGATAACGACGGCGACCTAGATATTTACGTTGCCAACGACAGCGAGCCCAATATGCTTTTGCGCAACGACGGCGACTGGTACTTCAGCGAAATCGGCCAATCGGCCGGGGCAGCCTATAGCGAGAGCGGCCGGCCCCAAGCCGGCATGGGGGTCCACAGCGGCGATTACGACAACGATGGCGACCTAGATCTGTTTGTAACCAATTTCTCCGAAGACTACAATACCCTGTACCAGAACCAATCCCCGCCGACGACTGACTCCACGCACTTTGTGGATGTTTCACACGCCACTGGCTTGAGTGCCGGGGACCGGCCTTATCTGGGTTGGGCGACCGCTTTCTGGGATTACGACAACGATGGCTGGCTGGATCTATATGTAATTAACGGCCACGTCTATCCGCAGTTGGGAGTCCATGCTTCGGGATTGACCTACCGACAGCGCAACCTGCTCTATCAAAATCGACATGGGCACTTTATAGAAGTGGGCCGCTGGGCTGGAGCGGCTTGGCAACTCGAAGCGGCCAGTCGCGCGGCGGCCCAAGGCGACTACGACAACGATGGCGATCTCGATCTGGCCGTGGTAAATCACAACGCGGCACCGACCCTGTTGCGCAACGAGGGAGGCAACTTCAATGACTGGCTGGGGATTGAACTAGTGGGTCACGTCAGCAACCGGGATGGCATCGGCGCTAGAATTTGGATCTTTACCGCCGATCAGGTGCAAATGAGAGAAGTGTTTCGGGGTTATGGTTTTCAAGGCCAACACGATCCTCGTGTGTTGATAGGCCTAGGTGCGAACAAAACCGTAGATCGAATCGAAATACACTGGCCCTCGGGCTCCCGTCAAACAATCGCTGCACCGCCAGTGCGGCGCTACCTCAAAGTGCATGAGGGCCGCGCTGGCTTCGAGCAAGGACCGGCTATTCCCCTGCCCCAGAGCGAGTATTCCATCGCTGTGTCACAGACGTCCAACTGGAGCGCCGCGGATTTTGCCGCCCTCGGCAACCAATACTACCAAGCCGGACAATACGGTGAAGCCCACGCCGCCTTCTATCGGGCCTTGGCCTTGGAGCCAACCCATAAGCTGGCCAACTTGGGCATGGGCACATTGCTCTACGCCGGCATGGGTGCAGCCGATGAGGCACTTTCATATGTGGAAGAGGCGGCCCGCCGCGATTCATCATCCGCGGAAAGTTTTCTCGTGCTCGGCAAAGTCTATCTGGACTTGGATCGGCCCGTGTTCGCGGCCCAAGCTCTTGAGCGGGTCGCCAGCTTGCGAACACAGGATTGGGAGGCGTACTTCTGGCTAGGTCGGGCCTATGAGCAAAGCAATCGTTTGACCGAAGCTGCAAATGCGTTTGGCAACGCCACAAGGTGGGCACCTTGGGAACCCGGGCCGTTGTTGGCATTGGCACAACTCTACGCAAGGCAAGGCAATGAAAAAGCGGCTGGGGAAGCGAACAAACGGTTTGGACGGTACCGTCGGCTCGCGCAACGCATCGAATTCCTGCAGGCCCAGATTGACCGCGAGCCGCAAAACGAAAAGGCCCTTTTAGATCTGGGTCTGGCGTATATGGAACAAGGGAGGCTAGATCGGGCTGCGACGCACTACCAAGAGATGGTAGGCCGAGTACCGCAAAGTGCGCTTGGTCTGTACGGCCTTGGTCTCCTCTGCTTGCGCCGCAACGACCCCCAGAGCGCTCTTGGCTATTTGCATAAAGCAGCGGTCCGCGCACCAGACGACGCTGAGATTCGCGGTGCCTTGGGCCAAGCGTATTTCCAGTTAGAGCGCTACGACGAAGCCGTGGTGGAGTGGGAACAAATCGCGGACACAACCCGCATCGGCCGCATGTTGGAGCGAGTCGACTAAATACTAAGGAGCGCGCTATGGCAGGGCTTGTGTTATTTCTCGTTTTTGCTATGCTGCTCAGTGCTGCGCACGTATTTGGTGCAACCGAATACCGTCTGGGCGGGGTTAGCGGCAACGATTGGCAGGCGGCATTGACCCAAGAGAGCTTCTTTCAGATCCAGGATGCCGACGGCCAGCCCCTGCGACAAGTGCCGGTGAGTATATCGCCCTTTGGCGCAGGGGCCGATACGCTGGTCGATTTCTCCGGCACCGCCATCCAGCCCCGTTTGATTGACCCATCCGTCAATATCGCCCGGGCCGATGTCCACGCCAGCAAGACCGAGATCCCCCTGCCCTATATGCCCAGTTCGCGAGTCCTTACTAATAGTTGCGGTCAGGCGCAATTACATGCCAATACGATCAAGCTAATGCTGGACGGCGATCCCTCTACAGCTACCTTTCGCACCTTTGTCCAACGGGCCGGGGGTCGGCCTGGCGATGGCTTTACCTGGAGGGGGGCCGTGGTCTTTGATTTTGGCGGCGCAATCCCCATCAATCGCATCCGCTTCTATCCCCGCCTGAGTCAGCGCGAAGACCGCCAACTGATCGAATCCCTGCGGGAACCCGCTCCAGATATCGAGAGTTTTGGCGAAGACAGCTTTCTCGGCAATTTCCTCGCTTGGTACGAGATCCGCACCGGCGACAATTCGGTCATCTTTGCCCCAGATCCATGCAGCGGCACCGGCACCTTCCTCTTCGACAGTTCCAAGCGCGACATAGGCGCTATAGCCACCAGCAAGCGCCGCACGGTCTTGGGCGACTTGCGGTGGGTGCGGAGCGGCGACCCATTGTTGACCGTGCTGAAAACCACCCGCGAAAACCTCGACCCGGTCGTCGATCTGCGCTTTCCCGCCCGTCCCACTCGCTGGCTCACCCTGCGCGCCTTTCCCCTGCGCGACTATGAAATCGCTGAATTCGAAATCTACGGCGACGGTTACGTCCCTGAGACCACCTACCTCACCCCCATCCTCGACTTCGGCCAAGCCGTCACCTGGGGCAAAATCCGCTGGGAAGGCGACATGCCCGACGGCACCCGCATCGAAATTCGCACCCGCACCGGCCACACCCCCGATCCACTGCTCTACTTTGCTCCCAATGTCAACGACGACCTTGTATCCATCACCCGCGCCGAACACGCCAGAATCGATATCGCCGCCCGGCTAGTCCCCACCTACGATGCCGACCATTGGAGCTTCTGGTCGTCGCCCTATGAATTTGCCGCCGGACAGCGCAATCCCAACCATCCGGCCAATACCTGGCAGGATGGAATGCTGCTTTTGTCGCCCGGACCCAGCCAATACATCCAAATTGCCATCAAGCTCTTCGCCAATTTCAACGTGGCACCGCGTCTCGACCAACTCACCTTGCAGTTGAGCGAAACCCTGTCGGCGCAGGCACTCGTCGGCGAGATCTGGCCCATTGAGGTCGCCTCCTTTGAACCCACCCCCTTTACGTATGTCGTTCTGCCCACTCTCAGCGACGACAATGCTGGCTTCGACCGCTTGGAAATCCTCACCCACGTCCAAGCACACGCGGTGCGCGCGGTGCGCATCGACGGCCAGCCAGTGGACTTAGACCAGTTCATCCCACAATTGCTCGACGATCGCCTCATCGTGTCCTTCCCGCCGCTGATGGGCACTGCTGACAGCTTCAAGCAGGTCGAGGTCGACTTCGACGTGCCAGTGCTGCGCTTTGGCACTGAGTTCAGCGGGTGGGTCTTCAACAGCACGGATCCCGATCAGATCCGCCAGCGCATCGATCCGGGCAACGCCACCTTCCGCTTTGCCGGTGATTTGCTAGCCGTCAACACGCCGGTGGGCGGCGATCTGCTAGTGGGTGTACAAGTACCCGAGGTGTTCACTCCCAACGGCGACGGGATCAACGAGACTTTGACTATCGCCTACAAGCTGCGCGAGGTCACCGCCGACCGAGCCGTACAGGTACGCATCTACGACTTGGCCGGTCGGCTGGTGGCGCACCTGCCCGTGTTCAAAGTCCGCAGCGGGGTTTTTATCCAAGAGTGGAATGGCCGCGACGAGCAGGACGCCTTAGTCCAGCCCGGCACCTATATCTATGAATTGGCGCTCGACTCCGAGGAGCAGCACACCCAACGCGGCGTCTTTGCCGTCGCCTATTGAAACTGGACGCGTTGAAGAGATTTTGTTTCAAATCGCTTCAGCTTGTCATATACTTACTCTTCGCAACCTTTGGACTGCACGCTTGTATTGGTTAATCAAGCAAGGAGGCAGTTATGGCCGGCATCGTGTTGCTGTGTTTTTGCGGCGTCTTGCTGGGTACCGCGCCTGTGTTGGGGGGGACGGAATACCGTTTAGGGGGAGCCGATGGCAATCCCTGGCAGGCCATCCTAACCGGGGAAAGCGTCTATCAAGCTTTTGCTACTGACGGCCAAGTCGAGCGCCAAGTATCGGTGGGGATTGCGCCCTTTGGCGCGGGAGCCGATACCCTAATCGACTTTTCCGGCACCTCAATCCAGCCCCGGCTCATTGACCCCAACGTCAATATCGCCCAAGCCGATGTGGACGCCGGCAGGGCCACCATCCCCTTGCCCTATATCCCCGGTTCGAGGGTCCTCAACAACAATAGCTGCTGGTCCTGGGGCAACATGCAACCCTCGATCAAGCTGATGCTGGATGGCGATCCAACCACGGCCGCCTTTCGCACCTTTGTCCAGCGGGTCGGCGCACCGCCGGGCGTGGGCTATGGCTGGAGCAATTCCGTGATATTCGATTTTGGAACTGGTGTGCCGATCAACCGCATCCGCTTCTATCCCCGCCTGAGCCGGCGGGAAGACCGCCCATTAATCGAAACCATGAGCACTCCCACCCCCGCCGTCGAAACCTTTGGCGAAGACAGCTTCCTCGACAATTTCCTCGCTTGGTACGAGATCCGCATCGGCGATAATTCGATTGTCTTTGCCAATGACTCGTGCAATGCCAACGACTACGGCCGCGGCGGAAATCGCAATACCAACACTGTAGCCACCAGCAAGCGACGCACAGTCCTAGGCGACTTAACCTGGGTGCGCAATGGCGACCCCAGACTGACGGTACTAAAAACCACCCGCGAAAACCTCGACCCGGTCGTCGATCTGCGCTTTCCCATCCGCTCGGTCCGCTGGCTCACCCTGCGCGCCTTCCCTTTGCGCGACTATGAAATCGCCGAATTCGAAATCTACGGCGACGGCTATGTCCAAGAGGCCACCTACCTCACCCCCATCCTCGACTTCGGCCAGGCCGTCACCTGGGGCAAAATACGCTGGGAAGGCGAAGTGCCCGACGGCACCCGCATCGAAATTCGCACCCGCACCGGCCACACCCCCGATCCGCTGCTCTACTTTGCTCCGAATGTCAACGACGAACTCATACCCATCACCCGCGCTCAATACGACGCAATCGATATCGCCGTTCAATTGCTTCCCATCTACGATGCCGACAACTGGAGCTTCTGGTCGTCGCCCTACGAGTTTGCCGCCGGTCAACGCAATCCCGACCAACCCGCTAGCGACTGGCAGGATGGAATGTTGCTGCTGTCGCCCGGCCCTAGCCGCTACATCCAACTCGCCATTAAGCTCTTCGCCGACTTCCATGTAGCACCTCGCATCGACCAACTCACCTTACAGTTGAGCGAGACCCTATCGGCGCAGGCGCTCGTCGGCGAGATTTGGCCTACCGAAGTCACCTCCTTTGAACCCACCCTCTTTACGTATGTAGTCTTGCCCACCCTCAGCGACGACAACGCTGGCTTCGACCGCTTGGAAATCCTCACCCACGTCCGGGTTCACGCGGTACGCGCGGTACGCATCGACGGCCAGCCAGTGGACTTAGATCAGTTCGTCCCACAATTGCTCGACGATCGCCTCATCGTGTCCTTCCCACCCCTGACCGGCACCGCTGACAACTTCAAACAGGTCGAGGTCGACTTCGACGTGCCAGTGCTGCGCTTTGGCACTGAGTTCAGTGGTTGGGTCTTCAGCAGCACCGATCCCGATCAGATCCGGCAACGCATCGACCCAGGCAACGCCACGTTCCGCTTTGCGGGGGATGTGCTAGCGGTCAACACGCCGGTGGGCGGCGATCTGCTAGTGGATGTGCAAGTACCCGAGGTGTTCACCCCCAACGGCGACGGGATCAACGAGACGTTGACTATCGCCTACAAGCTGCGCGAGGTCACCGCCGACCGAGCCGTACAGGTGCGCATCTACGACTTGGCCGGTCGGCTAGTGGCGCACCTGCCCGTGTTCAAGGCGCGCAGCGGGGTTTTCATCCAAGAGTGGAATGGCCGCAACGAGCAGAACGCCTTAGTCCAGCCCGGCACCTATATCTACGAATTGACCCTCGATTCCGAGGAACAATACACTCAACGCGGCGTCTTTGCCGTCGCTTACTAGTTCCCGCGCCTCAGCCACAAAGAGTAGAATTCTGACGCTGCGGCCCTCGGCCCAGATTACTCCCGGCCTATCGCTCCTGCAAGCGCGCCAAAGCGCGCTGAGCTTTGGCGTACTCAGGGGCCAAGCTCAGGGTCAGGCGGTAGAACTCGGCCGCCTTGTCGAATCGGCCCAAGTCGTGGTAGGCCGCCCCCAGATTAAAGGCGATCAAGTGATTGCCGGGCGCGGCTTTTAGCGCCATAAAAAAATAGTCAACCGCCCGCTCCAGCGCCCCTTGCCGGACCTCGATCAAGCCCAGTTCATTGGCCGCCTGCGCCCGCACTTCGTCGCCACCTAGCGCCGCCGCAAAGGCTTCCCGGGCCTGCTCTGTTGCCCCCATTCTCTTATAGACTCGTCCCAGAGCTAGAAAAATCGCGGCGTCGGCCTTTGTTGCCAACACTCGGCGGTAGTGCTCCACCGCTTGCTCGTATCGTCCCGTAGCCCGGTACAGAGCCGCCAAGTTGAGGTGCAGTCCCCGATCTTCGGGCGCTTGCGCCAAGCCCTGCCGATAAACTGCCTCGGCCTCGTCGTAGCGCCTCAGCACCGCCAGCGCCGCGCCCAGATTGTGGCGGGCGCGCAGGTAATTTGGATCGAGTTGCACGGCTGTCCCAAAGGAGCGAACCGCAGCCGCATACTGTCCCTGTTGGGCTTGGACGCGTCCCAAATCAAAGTGTATTTCCGCGTCGGCCAAGGGCTCGGCCGGCCGCAGGCCAGCGTTGGCGGCGATCCCCAGCAAGACGACCAAAGCCACACCGATCCCCAAGGGACGCCACTGTCGGGCCTGCCCCTGTTGCACCAGCCAGAGCAGGGCGTATCCAGCAAAGAGCAGCAGCAGCGGCACCAAGGGCAGGCGATAGCGTCCGGTTATAAAAAAGAGCAAGAGCGAGGCGCTGTACGCGCCGGTGCAGAGCAGCAGCAAACTCGCCTCGGGTCGGTGCCGCCAAGCCAGTACTATACCCACAGCAGCCAAGGGCCCCAGCAGCCCAAAAGGAAAGGCAAAGTGGTGGATTCTCCACAGCAAGACGCTCATCAGCCAAGAATAGGTGCGGGCGAAATACACGTCTTGGTTGCGCTTGATCTCCTCGCCCCGCGCCAACAAAAACACCTTGTACCCCAACAACCGCACAAAATCCCCAGGCGCACTGGCGATCCAGTCGCCGGCTTGTCGGTAGAAATAGGACGACCGCTCGGCGTACCCCTCATAGCCCGCTGCCATCGGCTGCTCCATTAAGCCCTCCCATTCCGGCCCTGGGCGAATCCCCACCAAGCGGTCGTAATCGGGATGGTTGCCCAAGTAGAAATTTACGCCGCCGTTCCAAGACAAGGGGATGAACTCGCCGCTGACCACCCAATTTCTCGCCGTCACTGCGCCGACCACGGCACTGGCGGTCGCCGCAAACAGCAAGCACCAGACCAGCTTGCTCCGCACGGCTCGCTCGGTGCTTTTCCAGTACCACAGGCAGGCGCAAGGAGCCAACAGGGCTGCATTGGGCACGGCGACTATGGCCAAGCCTTGGACGAGGCCCGAGACTAGAGCCTGTCCCCGTCCCCGGTCGGGCTGGAGCAGGACCAAGAGCAACAGGAGATTGAGAAAAACGGCCAGCGCGGTAGGTAGCAACTCGCCCTCAAAATAGATAGAGGGTCCGTATAGACAGGCCATAGCCCCAGCTAAGAGACCGACTCGGGTACCAAACACCTGCCGACCGATGCCAAAAACCAAAGCACAAGAGGCCGCCCCCAAGAGGAACTGAATAAATCGGGGCGTCCAGAACACGTCGCCGGAAACGGCGTAGATCAGGGCGAGAAAATAGGGGTATAGAGGCGGCTGCCAAAAGGGCTTGTCTCCCACCCAAGACACCTCAACGAGCTGCCGCGCCTGCGCTACATAGGAGTGGGCGTCCACTACCGGTGCCGAGAAAAAGGGATTGTCTTGGCTGTGCTCCAGATAGACCAGCCGCACGACCAAAGCCAAGAGCAAGAGACCGCCTGCCATCCCCAACTCGCGCCAGCCCATTGAGGCTGCCGAGGACGGGCTATTCATCCTGCACACCCCGTCCTTGCTCAATTAGCAAATTTTGATCGGCGGGTAGATCCCGAAATCCCTCCATGGTCCCATCCGGCCATTGGACTTCCAGCAGGTCAATGCGCTCGTGGCCTCCCAAGCCAAAGTGGAGTCGCCGGTCGCCAGCCGATAAATAGCTGCTCCCACTCCTCACTAGGCGGCGCTGTTCCAACGAACCAGTCACCAGCCGCACCTCGGCTCCCACCGCATCCCGATTGGCCGCTGTCGCCACCAGCTTGATTGAGATCCAATTGCGCCTGTTGCCGTTGTGATTGCGCGCTAGCTTGGCTGGTCCTCCGCAATTGGTCACCAGCAGGTCCAAATCGCCGTCGCCGTCCCAGTCGCCTTGGGCCAACCCTCGACTTATTTGCTCTTGCGCGAACCAACTCCCCGCACTGTCTGCCACATCCGCGAAGCGGCAGGAGCCGTCGTTGCGAAATAGCTGATGCTCTTGGGCGTAGCGCACCCCAGGTTGCAGTATATGGACGCGGTCCAAGACGTGGCCGTTGGCCACGTACAGATCTTGGTCGCCGTCGTGGTCGTAATCGAAAAACGCGGTGCCAAAGCCCAAATAGAGCCAACTCGGCCGGCCCAAGCCCGACGTCGCAGTCACATCTTTGAAGTAGGTTCCTTCATTGCGGTAGAGCGTATTGGTTTCGCGGGAGAAATTGGTGACGAACAGATCCCAATCGCCATCGCGGTCGCAATCGCTGATGTCCACCCCCATGCCAGCCTCGGCTTGGCCGCGCACATTGTAGGCCACCCCGGCTTGTAGGGCTATCTCGCGGAAGGTGCCATCGCCGGCGTTTTGGTAGAGGAAGTTGGCCACCCCGTCGTTGGCCACGTATAGATCCTGGTAGCCGTCCTCGTTCCAGTCCCAAGCCACCACGCCCAAGCCCTTGCCCTTGGGATTGGCGATACCCGCGGCAATGGATACATCGGTAAAAGTGCCTTCCCCCTCGTTGTGGTAGAGCACATCGGGCACGCCCCCGTACTCGCTGGGCGCGCAGTACGAGCGCGTATCTTCCCCAATCGCGCGCAAGCCCGCGTCGTCAGTGCGGATGAAACCGCCGCAGATTTTATTGGTAGCTAGGGTAAAATCGAGATAATTGACCACGTACAGATCGAGCGCACCATCGTTGTCGCGGTCGAAAAAGGCAGCGCTGGCGCTCCATTGGGGGGCCTCGACGCCACGGCTGCGGGTGAAGGAGGCGTCCCCTCGGTTGTGATAGAGAACATTGGGCCCGTAGTTGGTCACGTACAGGTCCTGGTCGCCGTCGTTGTCGGCATCGGCCACAGCTACGCCCATGCCATAACCTAGGTCCGCAGCCCCACCAGCATTGGGCACTTCGACAAAAGTACCAGTCCCTTCGTTGCGGTAGAGCGCATTGCCCCTTGGTTCCACCCCAGCTACGGGGGCCAGCGCGACCGCGTAATCGGCTGGGTCTGCAGAGCGGTCCGCGGCGCTGGGGGCTGATGGAGCCACCCAATAGAGGCCGTCTTCTCGATGCACCAAGTTGATCGGCGGGGCGTCCAAGCCTCTTAAATCGAAACCGTTGACCAGATAGACATCTAAGTCGCCGTCCTCGTCAAAGTCGGCCAGCGCCCCGCCCGCACCCATAGTCTCGATGAGAAAGTACTGCCCGGCGGCACCGTTTTCGTGGATAAAAGAAAGGCCCGCTTGGTCGGTGGCGTCGGTAAAACGCACCGGCGGCGGCTCGCTTTGGCAGCCCATAGACCAGCCAAGCGCCAAGATAGCTGTCAATCGTTGGACTTGGCGGCCCACCCCTGCGCCTCAATACACCACGTGAGCTAGCCGCATTATCTTAGTCCGCACATTGCTGCGCGCATCTGCATCCACCTCCACCCGCAAAATATACGTCCCCGGCGGCACCCGCTCGCCCGCATCATCCACCCCCTCCCAAACCACCTCGTATTGCCCGCTCGCCCGCTCGCGCACCTGCTCTATGGTCCAAAGGCGGCGACCGGCCAGATCGTGCACCGAGACGATCACCACTTGGGCTCCATCCAAGCGCAGCACTTCAAAGCCAATCCGCGCTGCGTCGTTTATCCCATCCCCATTGGGCGTCACAACCTTTGTATCCAGCGTCAGGTCCGCCAAACCCACCTGCCCCGAGGGCACCAACACCCGCAGGACGCCGCTTTCCACTTCGGCCACGGCCTCCTGATCGGCTTCGACTAATTGCCAAGTTCCCGAATCATCGCGGTTGCCCACCCGTCCGGCAAAGGAAACGCCGTGACCAAATAGCGCAGTCAATACATCGACCGCGAGGACCTCGTTGCGGCCAACCGCGTCGGGCAGGCGTACCCACAGCGAATCGGTCGCGGTCTCGAGCACTTCCACCACATCTAGGCCCAGCGCTTCGCCACCTCCGGCAGCTACTTCTGCTGCCGAGCCAAGGCGTACCTCCCGCAGCGCCAGCGGCGTCTCCCCTGAACTGACCAACAACACCTCGTCAATGCCCGGATCGCCCACCCGCCGCACAGGCCGCACGAAAAAGGTCAGCCGCGTGTCCTCTCCCGGATGTTCCACTTGCACCGGGAATACCTCGCCCAAGGCTCTGCCCACCCACGGTTGGGAAAACGACACCTCCAAACGCCGCAATAGCACGGCATTTTGCGGGTCGTCGCTGCTCAACCGCACTTGAGTCTTGAGGAAGCGGCGCGGCGACGGCGACGTGATGACTTGGCCCGACAGCAGGTGCGGTTTGCTCCAAGGGCTCCAAGTTTCCTCGTCGACGACCAACACATTGAGCGAATCCCCCTTGAGCGCGGCAATCAATTTATGGTACGCTTTTTTGTCCACCTCAGCGCCGTCGCTCCGGTAATACGTGGTGTTGACTTTGGTCTGATCGCCGGTGCGGGTGGCCACCTCAATGCGCGTACCGGGCGGGACGTCGGCCTCCCAGTGGAGCGTGGTCAAATTCATGCTACTGCTCAAGTCGATCAACGGCGATTCTAGCACCACTTCCGGCTGATAGCCCTCGCCGTAGGCCTGGAGTTCGGACCATCCAGCTCTGTTGCCCCCCCTGCCCACTAGGTAGTCGAAGGCGATGTAGCGGACCTTTTGCAGTTCGAAGCGCACCTCTTGGAACCGAGGCTGGCGGAAGACTCGCCGCTCTTCGACCTGCACCCACTGCAAGCTCCCGTCCGGGGCTAGCGAACCGTCCGACAGTTTCATCCGATAATTGCCCAGCGTGCCGCCGGCGCTGCGGGCCGCCGGCGGCAGAAAGTGGAATAAATCCAGCCAGTACAAAGCCCCTAGGTCAAAGAGGACTTGCCGCTCGGGCTCGGCCGCCTCGCGGGTATAACTCTGCTGCAGACCGTACCAAGTTGTGTAGTCCCCATCGAGGCTGCGGGTGGGATTAAAGCCGTGCCCTTCCACTGTGCCGCCCCGCTGGATCGCCCCCAGCGATATATTCTCGCCCAAGGTCCAGACTTCGACCTCGGCGAGGCGCGGTTGTTCGCGGCGGTAATAGCGGATTGAACCCCGCTCGGACTGATCGAGCAGTTCATAGGCATCCCTGTCGAGCAGCCACTCGCTCCCGCTGCGACTGCGACCGAAGTACTCCACTGCGCCCTGCAAAGCCGCTGGCAAATTCTGATAGGCCAAGCTATCCACTTCCTCGGCCTTGCCCAAGCGGCTGTCCGTCATCACCACCTGCACAAAGCGAAAGGCATCGCCGGTAAAATGGGGATCGGCACTTTGAAAGGGCTGTAGATCAAACGAAAATTCGCGTTGATCGACATTGGGCCGCTCGGTCTTGCCGACCAAGTGATAATCGAGATTATCGCCAACCTTGCCCTCGCCGTCGGCCACCATCAGGCGGAATTGGTAAAACGGATCGCCCTCACCTTCCCGGGCAAAGCGCAAAACAATGTGCTTGGCCGATACGATCCGCCCCAAGTCAATCGCCACCCACCACAGATCCTGTGGATCGTCTAGGTCGGGCTCCCAGTAGGTATCTACATTGCCGTCGAGGATGCGCACTGCTCCAGCCAGCCCCGATCCAGCCGACAAGATCCCCCCTTCCTTTTCATCTTCGTCGGCCCATAGGGGAAAGCGGTGCGCATTGAGGCAGGCATTGAGTTCCGACGCCACAAAGTGCGGTCTAGCGCCCTCGGAGTCGATATCGACCGTGCCAAAGGGAAAAATCCATTGGTGCCACTGGTCTGCACCTTGGGTGACAATGCGGTTGCCTTGGATCGCGTACCCCTCTTGAGCCACTGCGGCCCGGCAACCGAGCGCGACGACTAACATCCAGCTCGCCCAATGTCTGCTCGTCATAGCAATTCTCCTACTCCAGACCGGCGTAGAACGAGACAAAGACGAGGCTACCCGTCTTGGTTTCGGACTTCCGGTCAACGCGTTCAAACTGGTCCCGATCAAAGCGCAAGCCGCACTGCATGATCGAGCGGTAGCCCATGTACGTACCGTAGTTAGTCAACTGGATCGCCAGAACTGTCTGTTGGCCATCGCCCGTGCGCTCGCCCGCAGCCATTTGCTTTGCGTCCGTGGCTAGGTCAGTGATAAAAACCTGTTCAACGCCCGTCTCAATCCACGACTCCTTGAGAATGGGGAAGCGCACGCTGAACGACAGCATCTGTTTCCACCACTGGCGCTCGCTTGCCCGTTCAAGGTAGGGAACGTCCCAGAAGAACTCGTTTTTAAGGCGCGGCCGGATGTGTATGCGGCCAATATCGCGGCCGTAATCGGCCTTGTTGACCACGCCCAAAAAGCGCCCGCGACGGCGGGCACCGCGCTCGGTGAGCACCTGCTGCTCGTCGCGCTGGTGCAAGAGCTCGTACTTGAATTTGTTGATTACCTGCAGAGCGCCTAGGCCGGTGTAATCGAACCCCAGCCACACGGTGTTGATCCAAGTGTTCTGGGCCGCTAGCGGATCTTCCACCACGGCCTGCTGAGCGCCAATGGCCTGCGAGGCTGCCAAGCGGTCGTCCGCTATGTTGTCGCGCACTTTCTTCAAATGCTCAAAGACGCGCAGGCGACCAATGCCGGGCCAGTCCCGTTCCAAGACGAAAAGACCATACGCAGCCTCACTGCGCCGCTTGGTCGATAACTGCCATTGCCGCGTCTGGCCCACGGTCAGGCGTACTTTGGGCACGACATCGACGCCGCCGTACACATTGTATCCCCGCAGATTCCGGTCGTAGGGATAATCGGGATCAACATCGTCTTCAAAGCGGTCGATCCAGCCGTTGTTGTTCATGTCAACGCCAAAAAGGAACTCGGGCCGATCGACGTTGAAGCGCAAAAAGGGCTCCTCGTAATCGGCCAGTGCATTGCGGCGCGTCGGCGTATCGTTCTGATTGAAATCGGAGATGAAATCGCCGTTTTCGTCCCAACCGGGAAACACGGCCGGATCGGCTGCCCCCTCGCCGGTGGAAAGAGTTTGTCCCAACCCCGATGACTGCCACCGGCGCTTTTGGTCCGGGAAGCGATCCAAATCGTCGTTGTCATCGACATAGTCGTATAAAAAGGACTCTTGATCGACGTAATCGACTCGCCCGTTGGTCTCGGTCATAAAGACGCTGGTGGTGTAATCTGGGTCCATGCTGAAAATTTCGCCGTGCAAAAAATAGGGCGCGCGTATTTGCGCTAGATTGACCATCCACGCTTGGGCCTGTCTAGAGGACGTTCGATGGGTCGCCAACAAGGGGCTGGGGTACTGCGCAAAGCGGTGGTTGACGTTTAATTCGGCGTACAGGTCAAAACCCCACACTTGGCGCACTTCCAAGGTGAGGCCAGCGATCTGGTTAGCCGTGGGCAGACCGTAGTCAAAGCGCACGGTGCGCCGGTTGGAAGTATCGCCGACATTGCCCGGAGCGCTCTCGACCAAGAGAAAGACCGGCTGAGCTTCTATATTGGTTTGGCGATTCGAAGCGATCTCAACTCGATAATCGTTGGCCAAGACCAATTCAAAGCCCACCTCGGCGAGGGAATCGACCGTAGTTGGGAGCCACATAGGCTCGCCTTCTACCTCCACGACCCGCGCCGAGGCCAAGGCTTCGAGATTGTAGCGCAGCACAATGCGGTCGCCGCCGTCTGCCACCGCAAAACCGTCGCGCAGTTCACCGCCTGTGCGCGACGGCACATAACCGACCTGCGCGCCGTTCCACTGATGGCCGTTTACATCCTTTAGGATGATGTTCTCGGCGAAGAGTACGGCCCCATTCTCGCCATCTTCGGGCGAATCGTCGCCGAGACGCACCTCGACAAAAGTAACGGCGTTGCCCGCTTGGTCGGTGGTGAGAAATCCCTTGAACATATTGCCGGCAAAGCGCTCCAAGGTGGCGCGGCTATTGTGGCTATTGACGTACGTGCCGCCGACCGTGACGTGTTCGCCCACCTCGGCAGTGAGACGCCCAGCAGTCAATTCCGTGGCATTGGTCAGCCCCACGTCGAACGATGAGGTAGTAACCAGCGGCGCGCTGATGCGCGACAACAGCACCGTACCGGCGTAGCGATCCCGCAGATAGTGAAACTGAACGCCGTTGAAGACGGCCTTGCGGAACGTCATCGGCGTGAGGGTCGTAGCGATCTCATCGCCTATAGTCAGAGAGAAATGGTGCTGTCCCTTGGAGTCAGAGGCAATGATCAGGTTCTGGAAATTGCCGCCGTAGGGCAGGCCCTTGAGCAAACTATTGCCCTCTGAGGCCCTCGGTTGTTCTTTTCGCGCCTCATAGACCAACCACCCGTGCATCACGCGACGACCAAACAGATCGTAGAAGTAATCTCCTTCGAGCGTCGCCGATAAATAGCTGCGATAGAAATTCCTCGCATAGTTGGTGTACTCCCACTGCTTCAGGCGGTATTCGCTGTACAATTCTTGGGGCATGTACCACTTCTGCACCCTTGGATCGATGGCGTTGATGAGCGTGCTGCGGCTGCGCGTGACATATTGCAGTCCGACGCCGTGCCCCTGCCCCAAGCGATTGCCGTATTCCTCAGCGCGGAGATCGCTAGAGCCGAGCGTCAACAGGGCGAGTGTGATAATAACCGCACGTGCCACGGCTAGAGGCCCAGACCGGCGTACACCGTGATAAAGGTCGTGAAACCGGTCGAGGTCCTGTTTCCCAAACCGAAATCAGTGTTTTTCTTTTCGACGATTTCCGCGGCCCGGCGCTCGTATTGGAAACCGAGCTGAGTGATCAGTTTATAGCCCAAATAATCGCTAATATTGGTCGCCTGGATCGCCAAAATCGTCTCGCGCTGATCCCCGGTACCCACTCCTTCGGCCCCAGTCTCAACTAGGGCCTCCTCGTCGCTTAGCAACTCCCAGCGGTAGCTCTGTTCCAAGCCCGCTTCGATCTGGGTGCGCGGCATCAGCGGCAGGCGGGTGATGAAAAACAAACTCGGAATCCACTGCTTGCGCTCGTCTTCGGAGCGCAGAAAGGGCGAGTCAATCAGGTACTCGCTTTTGACCCGAGGCATCAATTCCACCCCTGCTACATTGAGAGCATACTCGGCTTTATTGATCAGCCCGAAAAAGCGCGAGTCCCGCCGAGCGCCCAACTCTGCCAACACCTCATCGTCGAGCAATTGATGAAAAAATTCGTACTTGAACTTGTTTTCCACCGTCAGGTTGGCCGTGCCCGTGTAGCTGAAGCCCAGCCACACGGTGTTGATCCAAGTGTCTCGGGCCGCCAGCACATCTTGGACGGGTAGCTGCGGACCGCGGAAAAAGGGCAGGGGCGCAATGCGGTCGTCGGCTATATTGTCGCGCGCCCGTTTCAGATGTTCAAAAACCCGGATGCGCCCCAAGTCGGCGATATCCTTGTCAAAGGTGAAGAGAGCGTAACTGGTCTCGCTGCGCCGCGCAGACGAAATCAACCACTGCCGGGTGCGCCCCGCAGTCAGCCGAGTCTCCGGCGTCAGATGGACACCGCCATAGGCATTGTACCCCCGATGGTCGCGTTTGTAGGGGAAGTCTGGCTCGGTGTCGTTCTCAAAGCGGTCGATCCAGCCGTTGTTATTGAGATCAATGCCAAAGAGGAACTCGGGCCGGTCGCTGTGATAGCGCAGGAAGGGTTCTTCGTAATCGGGCAACTGATTCTCGCGCGTGCGGTTGTCATTTTGGTTGAAGTCGTTGATGAAATCGTTGTTCTCGTCCCAGCCCGGAAAGACCTCGATATCGGGACCGGCCTGAAAGGCGCGCCCCCAGTCGGGGGTGCGGTCTTGGTCGTCGTTGTCCTCGACGAATTCGAAGAATCGGTTCTGGGTCGCATAGTCGATGACGCCCCGTTGGTCGCTGAGAAAAATGCTGGTCGCGTAGTCTTTGCCCATGCTGAAGGCCTCGCCATAGACAAACCACGGATAGGCGTTTTTCGCCGCGTTTAGCATCCAAGCGTCGGCGCGCCGCGAAGCCGATTCGTGGTCGCCTTCTACATTGGGGTTGGGGTACTTCCTGAACTGGTGATTGACCGCGTACTCGGCATAGGTATCAAAGCCCAAGAAGCTCGTCGTGGCGAGGTGGAAACCGAAAATTTGGTTGGCTGTGGGCAGACCGTAGTCAAAGCGCACGAGCCGCTGGTTTGAAGTGTCGCGCACATTGCCGTCGGCCCGGGCGATTAGCAGGGGGTGGAATTCTCCGGCGCGGCTCAGTTGGCGATTGGAAGCCATCGACACCTTGTAGTCGTTGGCCAGCACCAATTCGAAAGTAACTTCTACAATGGTCGAGGGGTCGGGACCTAGATAGGCGCGGTCGGAAAAATCGTAGATGAGGCGAATGGTCTCGTCCCCGTCCGCAGCCAAAAAGCCCCCCTGCCGCTGGAACCCCCCCTGGACGAGAGGCGCAAAGTTGATCTCCTTGCCCGTGACGGTTTCGCGCTCGCCGGTATTGAAATCCCGGATCGCCGTGATGATGATATTTTGCGAAAACAGCGCCGCCCCACCCCGGCCGTCGGCGGGCGAGTCGTCTTCGAGCAGGATTTCGATGCGGGTGACGGCGCTGCTGTTTTGATCGACGGTCAAATCGCCTTGGGCGCGACCGCCTAAAAAGCTCTCCAACAGCGTATTGGACTGATGGGCGTTGATATAGGTGGTCCCCAAGGTAACGAAATCGCCCACTTGGGCAGTGAAGTGGCCGCCGAGAAAATCGGTGGTATTCGACACGCCCGTGGGCACGGCACCGACGGCAACGCCCACTTGGTTGGGTGCACTGATGCGCGACATTAGCACCGTGGCCTGGTACTTGTCCGAGGCAAAATCGGCCTGGATGCCGTTGAAGGCCGGCTTGGAAAAAGTCAGCGGCGTCAGTGTCGTGCGGATGCTATTGCCAATGGTCACCGCATAGTGATTCTGGCCCTTGCTGTCGGAGGCGATCAAGACGTTGTTGAACCACGAGCCATAGCGGCTGTCCTTGAATACGGTGCTGCCGAACTCGGCCGGTTGTTGCCGGCGCATGTCGTATATCAGCCAACCTTGGGTGACAAAATTGCCGTATAGGTCGTAGAAGTAATTGCCCTCTATGGCTGTATTGACGTAGCGCTGGTAATTCTCGCGGGCGTAGTTGTTGTACTGCCAAGGCCGCCAGCGGTACTCGTTGTAGAGTTCCTGGGGCACGTACCAGCGTTTGAGGGTTGGATCGAGCGCGTCAAAGAGCACGCCCGGGCCCCGAGGTTCATACGACACCCGACCACCGCGCTGTACTCCGAGGCGAGATCCGTAATCCTGCGCCTCGAGCCAATCTGGACTCATCAAGCTGCTGAGGAGCAGGAAAACCAACCCGTATTTGCCGTACATAGAAAACGCCCTCCCGTTCAGTACACCACGCTAACGAGGCCGGTTTTTGCCTCGGAGCCGACATTGGTATCGAGCAAGACGCGGACCAAATAGATGCCAGGTGCCACCACAGCGCCGTTGCCATCCCGCCCATCCCAAGTGGCTGTAAAGCGACCGCTAGCTCGGTCGTCAGCAAAGGCTGCGGCAACAAAACGACCGCTTAGATCGCGAATCTCCACCCGCAGCGGAGCACCTACGCCCAGCCGCAGCACCTCGAAATGAACCGCAGCCGCATCGTTGATTCCATCGCCGTTGGGGGTAAAAATCTCGGGGGTCACTTGGAGCTGGCCCAGCAGCGATCCCTTGATGGCAATGCGCACTGCCAGATTGTTATCCACCGCGGTTAGGTCCTCGCTGCCCACCGGCCTGGGATCCACATCTGCGGCTCCTAGTTGGGCTGCATTGCCCGGCACGACCAACTGCGGCAATTGCCCTTCGTCTGCCGCGCTGGGATCGACCAGCCAAGCCCTACCGGCAAATCCCTGCCCAAAGCGCAAGACCGAGGTCGTAAAAGCGATCTTGAGCAAATCGCCATCGCCGACGGGTGGAAAGCCCACGACAAAGCGACCATCCTCGGCGCTTTCAATGCTGAATTCGCCCTTGTGCAGCGGCAATTGCGCCTCCGCGAGGGCCACGTCAAAATCCTCCCCCGCGATGAGCTCGTCCCGGGCATTGAGCACCTCTATGCGGCCGATTTTTTCAAAGATGCTCGGCGAGGATATTTCAAAGCGATTGAAACCCGTATCCTGCGGCCGGACTCCCACCCGCGCCCCATAGGTGAACTCCACCACCTCTCCGGCGGCGACATCGCGGGGGAAAATTTCGCCGACAATTTTTTCGGCTGGCACGGGTCTGGCCACATCAAAAGACAGGGTGCCGACTCCGGCCGCGGCGAGAAAATCGCGGCTGACAAAATCGATCCTGAACTGGAAGTACTGCCGCGGACCAGGCGAGACAATGGGCGTACCAGCCGGGGTCGTGCCCTCCGGCGGATAGGGGGGCGACCAATTGCTCCAGTTGATTAGGTCGTCCCGGATGGGCGCTTTTTGTTGGAGGGGGAGACTGGCGTGATCGGCCTGAGAAAGGGTGAGGTCTTGGCGGACGGATTCGGGTTGGGAATTGAACAGGTCAAAAGCCCCGTCAATGGGCAAATCATCGAGCAAGACGCCGTTGATTTCGGCCGACGCCTTCCAGGGCACTTCCTGCAAATCGGCGTTAAAGCGATTGAAGACAAAGGGCGTGGTGTCGCGGCCAGAACGGGTGAAGACGCGAATATCCGACAAGCCGGCTATGCCCTCGCGCCGCTCGCTCCAGCGCAGATTGCCCCAGTTGGCCAGATCGCCTAAGTCGAAGATATCCGACAGGTACTGGGCTTCGGGCACGAAGCCTGCGCCGAATACTTCCAACTCATCGACTTCAAAGCCGATATTGGACAGCGATACCAGCCGCACATAGCGCACGAATTGCAGGGGCAAAGACAAATCGACGACTGCATCCGTATTGTCCTCGACCCGGACGAAGGTAGTGTACTGCGGGCGGCCTTCTACGGACGTCTCTTCGCTGCCGTCGTTCAGTTCTAGAGAATAGCCTCGCATAAAGTCGTTTTCGAACTTGAACTCCTCATTGGCGCGAACCGTGTTGCGCGGAAAAAACCGGATCCGGTTGACACCAAAGCGCGCGCCCAAATCCAAGTCCATAATAATGCCGCGGGCGATGACCACTTCCCCGGCGGCACTGGCCTTGCGGCGAAAGGCCGTTTCTGCATCCTCGTCGATGATGGCCGCCAGCGACTCTTGGCTGATCGAGGGCAGGGGCGAGCTCATGCCGCCGCCTCTGTCGGCCGCGCCTAGGGCCAGATTTCGCCCGGTGTCGATCTGTTGCGGAAAAATCCACCCCTCGGCAAATGCGAAGTCGATGACGCCACCCGGCGTATTGCCAACGGCCAACTCAGTATTGGACAAGCGGAATTGCGGGTCGATTTCTTCCCCACCGCCCGGCCACGCACGCCCCTCTCCCCCCAAGGCGATCGGCTGCGCTGGGGCATCGGCTGCCAACGACAGCAACGCCAAGGCGAGCAGGCCGTACATTTTCCTACTCATGCGTTTCTTTCTAGGGGACGAATCCGCGCTGTCCGTAGGGGATTGGGCAACCACAAGGGATTGCCCCTACTCTTCTCGCCAAGCCGGAACATCCCATGAATTGTACCATTCCCACTTCCACTTGACCTTCTTGGCCGGCATCTCCACTTCGTATTGAATGGGTGCGGTAAAAGGCAGTAATTGGGCCTTGCCGTCAATTTGCTCCCGTAGGTCTTCTAGGAAGGCATTGACGTCGGTCAGATTGGGCGGCCAATGACCGGCTGGAATCGGCTCGGCCTGGCGGTCGGTGCGGTAGTGGGTGGGAACGACAAATTTGGGCTGCACCGCATTGATGAGCGGCCCCATCGGCGTCTTCATGTGTACTAGGTAATCGACGCGGCCGCGCAGATTCTCCAGCGGCGGATAGGCCCCGTGCAAATCCCCGGTGTGAAAAATGGCTACGTCTCTTGCAGCATGGGAGACTAGGTAGGCGCAAGTGGGCAAGTCCGGCCGGGCGCTTTCGCCGCTTTCGTACACTTCGACCTGAATCGGCCCCAAATCGAACTCAAAAGGCCCGGGAAATTCGCGGCGGCCATAGCGCTCGACATCCTGGTACTTGGGATAAACCACCTGGACCTTGTCTGCGGGGATGTGCTTGGTGATGGGCAGGTCGCGCGCAAAAGCGGCATCGCCGTACTTTTCGTCAACAGGCTCGTTGGGCGTCAGACAGCCAATGGGGACGAAGAGTTTTTTCCAGCGATCGCCCGCGCAGAGTTTGCGCAGGGTCTTGGGATGACAGTGGTCGAAGTGCTCGTGGCTGATAAAAATATAGTCGAATATCGGTTCGGCCCGTTCTAGGTCCTCGCCGAACAGATAGGGGTCGAAACACACGTTGATATCGCCCAATAATGCCTCAAAGTGTCCACATCCGGCCCATCGCAGATAAATGCTGTCCATATTGCTTTCCTCCCGTGGGATGCCGCTCAATACACGACGGCTACTAGTCCGCTGCGTTCTGTCTGTCCTTCGTCTGTATCCACCTGCACTCGGTAAAGATAGAGACCCGGTGCCACTACGCTCCCGCCATCTTCTCTGCCGTCCCAGGTCCGGGCGTATTGACCGCTGGTGTCTGCACCCCGGTATAGCTGGCGCACCCGGCGACCCGCCAGATCGAATATGCCCACTTCCACCGCTCCGGTCCCGGCCAATTCGAGTAGGATGTACTCGATATGGACCTGATCGTTGACCTGATCTCCATTGGGCGTGAATACCCGCGCACTGAGCACCAACTCACTGACGATCTCGCGGTCCAATTCAATCCCCACCGAGCGCTGGTTGCTGTCTAGGCGGAAGGTCGCATCGCCGTCTTCCACCAACTGCCCCACTTCTAGCGGGCGTTGGCTATCGAAGACTTGCGCGGAGAAGACCGTGCCAAAGCGGAACACCCGCCCCTTGAAGAAAATTTCCACCACGCGGCCAGTCTTGCTCCGGTCCATGCGCGCCACTTCCAATACCAGCCGCTGGTCCGCCAAAGGCTCGGCGAGTCGCCAATCCTGTAATTCCTCGTTGACGCGCACGGAATCGACGCTGGTAAACTGGCCGGCAGTCTCCAGCACCAAACGATCAAAACCGCTTTCGCCCCCGACAAAATCCGGCCGCATGGCATAGACAAAGGCCGTCTCTTCCCCTGGCTTTACCTCAATCGGCCAGATCTCGCCGAGCACCCGGCCGGCCACCGGCGGCTGCGTGACGCGGAATTCGATAAAATCGATGGCTGCACCATCCAGCCCACTAGGCGCGAAGTCCAATTGCATCTGGATGAATTGTCGGGGACCCGGCGAGATAATCGGCGTGCCAAGACTGTCGGCCCAATCGTAGGGCCCCGACCACGAACTCCAATTGTCCAGATCCGTGGTGATTTCGGCTTTGTTGCCCTTGAGCTTGTTGTAGTCCGCCGCGGTCAAGGGCACACCTCGGGCATTGCGGAAGGTTTTTTCCTCGCCACGGCCGGTAAAACGCCAGTAGCGGTTGGGATCTACCGTGTGGCCACTGCGCGTGCGGAGGATCAATTTGGCACCGGTATCTTGGAAGCCCGCCCAGCGGATCTCACCCAGACTGGACGGCTGGCCGAGATCGAACGCTCCAGAAGCGTACAGCGCGCTGGATACATACCCCTCGCCATAGACTTCCAACTCGGCGATTTCCCAACCCTCTTTTTGGTGGATATTGAGTTGTATCTGGTCGAGCAGGCGGGGGACAAAGTTGATTTCGAGCCGCGGATTTCGGTTGTCGATACCCCGCGCGATTACATTTTTGCCCTGTGGCCTTATCGTCCCCTTGGGCAATGAGTACAGGGTATAGCCCTCGATCAAGCGGTCGGGATAGTTTGGCCGGGGATAGACGACGACCCGATTCACTAGGAAGCGGCCGCCCAAGTCGAGGTACACCAGCGACGACTCCGAGCGCGCGACTAGAACCGCTGGGTCGAGAAAAGTGGTTGAGTCGCCGTCGGCAATTAAATCGATTTCTTCGCCCTTGGTGAGAAAATTGTACTTCCAACTGCCGGGACCGCCGCCCCGGGCAAAGGAAGATACCGCCATATTCTCGTCCGAAGGAATGAAGACAGGGGCGAGCTGTCCCTCATTGCCGACCTCCAAGCCGACCATCACGCCCTCGGCTCCAGCGGCGAAGTCCTCCCAACTCAACTGAACAAACTCCACGTCTGGATTGTCCGCCAATTCGGGCTGGGGAAGCTCGTAGCCACCAACTCGATAAATGGTGAGCCCCCAAGACAAGTTCGGGACCAGCAAAGACAGCAGCGCTAGGCGAAGCATCGCGGCTTTCATACTTATTGGGTTAAAATGTGCTGCCTGGCGCACCGTCTCGGTACACCAGGCAGCGAAAACAACACCGGATATGGAGGATAGCTTAATCGACGAAACCGGCCTTGAGCCGCCCCCAAGTCGTGGCTTCAACCGAAGTGGTCATAGCGCCGAAGTCAACGCTCTCATCAACGGGCGACAAGAAAAAGTCGCTGCAACCATCGGCGTTCCTAAAGCCAATGTCGCTCTGGCTCAGGTTGTAGAAAGCGTCCCAACCGCCGCACTCTTCGCCTTCGCGTGCTTGGCGGCAGCCGACATCGTAATCCATCCAGTTGTAGTGGATGCCGATTATATTGTTCTCTTGCATCTCGTGCAGGATCGACTCTCCAGGACCGGCGGGATTGATATCGTCGGTAGGAGCCAAACGAATCTCTAGCCAAGTCGTCCCTGGACCGTAGTGGTCGCCCTCAAAGGTGGCCACCGCATTGTACCAGCCCTCCTCGGGCAGCCAAGTCGCTGCGCCCCAGAAGAAGTGGACAATTTCCGACCCCAACAGCGTGTCGCCGATATTGTTGTAGGTCTCGGTCTGATAGCACTGCGAGCCGTCCAAGCGCTCATCACCCGGATAGCACTCACCACCGCTGTGATCAGCGTCGAGGAGAATTTGCCAGGTATCGCCTGGGCGGTTGATATCGTCGAATACTTGGCTGTAAAAATAGAGCCGGTTGGTCCCCAAGCTGTAGGTCACCGTGGCTTTGGCGTCGAAATTGGACGCGTCTATTTCCCGTCCACCTTGGGTGTCGGGAAATTGCTCGGTGGTCTGCCAGTACGCTTCGGGGACGATATCGTATTCACTGCCGACGCCGTCTAGGACGGGCTCGAGGCCGGCTGGCCACTGGAAGGCCGGAAAAATGGCACCCTCGGGCGAGTGCGCCGAAATGTTGACCGCTAGGCCCAACGTAAGAGCCACAGCAGCCGTTGTGATGCGACGAGTCATGTGAGTTCCTTTCTCGTAAAACGATGAAGTTTGCGTTCTAACTGAAATACTGCTCTGAGCCTAATGCATTCTCCTCCTTTCCGCGATTGAGTGGAACAAAAGCCGATTCTACTAAAATTTCCCAGTTTTTACCCCTCTAACTGCAAGGTACGAAATTTGAAAATTAAAAATCAAGCAAAATAAAAATAGGGGCGCACCAGACGGCCAACCATACCCGAAAAGGGCCGTCGTTGGTGTAAGTTGCCCTAATGGAAACCCGGGCCGAACGTCAAACTAGCCCCATTATTGTATATTATATCCTTACGTTACGCATCTGCGCTGAACCGAACTGCACAGCCGAAGGGAACCGTCATGTATCGCACCATTGTTTTAATACCGTATTTAGCGCTTAGTTGGGCTATGTCTGCCTGTACGCCACAGGACCAATCCCCCGCCGCTGTACAGCCTCCCTCCGCGCCGGAGCAATCTATCCCTCAAATCGCCGTCGCCCAAGTCGGCAGCGATTCTATTTTCGTGGTTGAAGTAGAGCGTCTCATTGCCTCGTTAGGTCCCGGCCTAAAATCCAAAGAGAGCGGCGATGCCGCGCGCCGCGACTATCTGCAATCGCTCATAGACCAGAAACTGCTGGCCCACGCGGCCCGTGCCCAAGGTTTGGACACGGTGCTGACCTTCAAGAACAAACTCTCCTGGAAATTTCGCGAAAAGGTCATCAACACCTACCAAAGCGTCAAAGTAAGTGCCCAGATCGAGATTTCCGACGAGGAACTCGAAGACCTCTTTGTCGCTGGCGACTTCCAGCGCGAAAAGCGCTTGCTCCGCCTCTTGGTCAACACCCGCGACGAAGCAGTGAAATTGCGCCAGCAGATAGCCACTGCCTCCGACTTCGCCGCCTTGGCCCGGGCCCATTCACTCGACCTGCAATCCGCCGAGCATGGCGGCGATTTGGGCTATGTCAACCGCGTCGGCGCCGCCAATCACGGCATTCCCGTTCAAGTCTTTGCCAGCCTAGAGATAGGTTCCCTGTCCGAAATCCTGCCCCTGAGCAAAAATTACCAGCTAATTTTCTGTACCGCCGAACGCCGTGCCGATTTCGCCCGGTATCGCCAAGACTTGTACAAAAATGTGTGGAAAGAGCGCTTCGTCGCCGAGCATCAGGCTCTGATCGAGGAATTGGCGACTTCCTTAAATCTGCGTCTGCACTCCGCTGGTCTAGCGGTCCTCATGGCCCAAGACCCCGCGGTCGAACCCTATCCCAAACTCGCCCCCAAAGAAGGCGCGGCACCACTGTTCATGTTTGACGGCGGCCGCATAACCGCGACGCACTACATTGAATCTTTCCGCCGCAGCCGCCAAGTGCCGGCCTTGGGCGACAGCTTGCAGATAATCCGCGCGGCCTGGAAATTGCCCATTCCCAAGTCGCTGGTCTGGCACGCGGCCAAAGAGGCCGGCTACACCGAAAGCCCTGCCATGCGCTACTGGAAGCAGCGCAAGACCGAAGAAATGCTCATCCTCGCCCTGCGCCAAAGCGAGATCGGCGACAAAATAACCATAACCGATGCGGCCGTGTCCCAATACTACCAAGACCATCGGGAACAATTTCGCACTCCGGTGGAATTATGGTTAGACGAACTCTTAATTGACGACCACGACCAAGCCAAGGCCCTGCGCCAGCGTCTAGACCGCGGCGAAACCATAGCCGATCTGGCCTCCCTGAGCCAGCGCCACGGCGGTCCAGAAGGCCGAGGAAAAATTCACCTCCACTCGTATCAGAAGGCGATCTACGGCGCATTGGTGGACCATGCTATGGCAGCCGAAATCGGCGTCTTGGTCGGCCCGGTAGCAGTGACTGACGGGTATTCCATTTTCCGCCTCAAAGAGCGCAGCGGCGGGGAAATTCCCCCCTTAGAAGCAGTACACAAGCGCATAGCGGCGATCTTGCGCGTCATAGAGCAAGAACGCCGTTTCAATGAATTGGTCGCTCGCTACAGAGCGGAATACGCCGATCAGGTGCGCATCTTTGCAGAAGCAATTCCCCAGATCCAGCTCGACCCGCCCGCGCCTTCGAGTCAGGGCGGCTCCACCACCTCCACATAGCGCCCGGTCGGCAGACTCGACAAAACCTGCCGCCGCCCAGAAGGCCAGCGGATTTCCACCTGTTCCACCGCTGCTGCCGGCCCTAGGCCGAACAACAAGCGCGGGTCGTTTTGGGCTTGGAAACTGTACCCCCGATGGACCTCTCGCACTTGCTCGCTACCGCCAGCGCGCACTCGCACCTCAGCACCGATGGCAATCCGCCCTTCGGCCCCCACCAACCGCAGCCCCAACCAGCGATTGGCGACCTCGCTGTCGTTGCGCAGCAGGGTCGGCGTATCGTTCAAGTTCATAATGAAAACATCGACATCGCCGTCGTTGTCGTAATCGCCTACTGCGGCCGCGCGGCTCACCTTCTGCAACTTCCACCCGGCCCCGCTTTGCTCTCCCACCTCCCGGAACCGCCCACCCTCGTTGCGGTAGAGCAAATTGCGCTGGGCGTAGCGCAAATCGGCGTAGCTCTGGTCCAGTTGTGGATAGACGTGCCCGTTGGCAACGAATAAGTCGAGCCAACCATCCCGGTCGAAATCAACAAAGGCCGTTCCCCATCCCAAGTAGGGGCCCTCAATTTGGCTCAAGCCGACCTCGCGGGTGCAATCCCGGAAGCGCCAAGTTCCCTCGTTGCAGTACAGGGTATTGAGCTCTTCTGAAAAGTGCGTTGCAAAGAGATCGAGATCGCCGTCGCGATCAAAATCGCCAGCGTGCAATCCCATGCTGGCTTGCGGCAAACCATCGCCGCTGTACGCGGCCCCGGCTTGGACGGCCACCTGGACCAAACGCCAGTCGCCGTCGTTGCGCCAGAGCAGGTTGGGTTCGGTGTCGTTGGCCACGTACAGATCGAGGTCGCCGTCGCGGTCCAAGTCGTTGAAGACGACCCCCATCGCCGGATAGTGCAGGGTGCCAACTCCGGTGGAATCGCTCATGTCCAGAAACGTTCCGTCGCCCCGATTGCGGTAGATTCGGTCCGCCTGCCGACCAGCGTATTCGGGTCCGCAGTACACGTATAGACCTTTGTAGTGGCATTTAGAGCCGCCTGCCGGCGGATTGTCCAAGTCGAATTCGAGGTAGTTGGTCACGTACAGATCGAGCCACCCATCGCCATCGACATCCCCAAAGGCGGCGCTAGAGCCCCAGCGACCGTCGTCCACTCCAGCAGCAGTGGCAACTTCGGCAAAGCGCCCCGCCCCATCGTTGCGCCAGAGTTGGTTGGGACCCCAATACGTGACGTACAGATCGACATCGCCGTCGTTGTCGTAGTCCCCCGCAGCGCATCCCATGCCCCAGCCCCCAACGCCTAGATCGGCTTCCACTTGGCGGAAAACCCGCGCACCTCCGGCACCCAGCTCATTGTGGAAGAGCCGGTTGCGCGCCTCCTCTGGCTGGTATTCCAACCGCGTCCCGTTGACGACGAAAAGATCCTGAAAACCGTCGTTGTCGTAGTCGAGAAAGGCCGCCCCGGTGGACATGGACTCAAGGACGTAATTCTGTTCTGGGCTACCGGAGACGTTTAGAAAGTCCAGCCCCGCTTCCCGGCTGGCATCGACGAAGTGAAAAGGGGCCTGTTCCCGCCCGGATTGCGCTTGGCAGCCCAGTAGAATGGCCGCTAGGACCAGGGAAACCCCGGTGGCCATGAGCGCCCTAGGGCACGTACTCGTGCAGATCTGCGATCCAGTTGTACCCCGCTCGGTCCTCCCACTTGTGGGCCCCACCCATGACGAAAATTCGCTCGCCGACATTCGCAGTGGCCATCCAGGCTTTTTTCACTGGCATGGGCGTCTCGCTCGACCAAGTGCCGACATCGATATCGTACACTTCGACCTCGGTGTGATAGGGTGCCGATCCACCCCAGCCGCCAAAGACGTAGATCTTGCGCCCCACGGCCAAACAGCCCGGATCGCAGCGCGGCGTGGGAATGGGCGGCAGCGGCGACCAGCGGCTAGTAGCCGGGTCGAAGACATTGAAGTCGGGCCGGGGTCCATCGCCGCCGATCCCGGTCGCGACGTAGATTTTGTCGTCCACCACGGCGACTCCAGGCCCTTGGACTGCTTTGGGCAGGGGCACCCCCAAGGTCCAGCGGGCCGTGGCTGGGTCGAAGACCTCGACGCGGTCCAAGTGCTGCTGGCCGATCGCTGGCTCGGCATTCATGCTGTTGCCGCCGACTGCGTAGATCTTCCCTTGGCAGACAACGGCCACCAGCCCAGCCCGTGGTTTGCTCAAGGGCGCGACAGCGGACCAAGTCTGCGTCTTCAGATTCAAAACCTCGACGCTGTCGCGGATTTCAAAATGATAGTCGTCGCCGGTTTGCTGTTTTTCCTCTTCCGTGCGCACCCGCTTGCCGCCGCAGGCGTAAATCTCGTCGCCGACTCGCGCCGCGCCGAACCACCCTCGCTGCGTGGGGATGGGCGGTCCCGGTCGCCAAGTGTCGCTGGCTACGTCGTAGATTTCAACTACGTGCACTGTATGGTCTCCAGCCCCAGAAATGGCATAGATCTCGCCGTCCACAGCAATCGCCTGGAGATCGTGCCGATTGGTCGGCATCGGTGCTTTTTCGATCCACACTCCCATGTGCTCCTCCTGATGAGATCGCGCAGTTAGACTTATGCCGAAAAAGATAGGTCAAGCAACGACTAGCTCCAACAGCCACACACCGCGCAGTTGTCTCGCTACCCGAGCCGCTTTATAATGGAACCATCTCCAATGGTGAAGCGACATGAGAGCGTCCATTTTAGCGATCTGGGCCGCTATTGCCCTGTGGCCGTGCGACAACTGGGGCTTGACCCTGTACCGAATTGGCGGTCCCCCACCCACGCAGATGGAGGGAGTGGACATCGTCCATCTGGCCTGGGAGGAAGCCTTTGCGGGTTTTGACGGGCGGACCGAGGGCTTGCTATTTGAGGGCGGCCAAGCGACGCCCATTCTGACCACAGCGGACGATAATTTGGCACTTACCGCCAAGGACCGAGGCGGCGGATCCAAAAGCGCTCGCTTTGGCGTGGGCGGCTTTCTGGAAACCGAGAACGAAGTGACCGCCGGAATCGCCGATGGCGATTCGACGACCGTGTTCAAGAATACCGATTCGGAGCACGTCGGTGCGCGCGTCGTACTCATTCTCGACTTGGGGGGGCGTTTCTCGGTCAACCGCGTGCGGTTCTATCCCTCGCCTCAATTTCCCCTGCGCTTCATCGAACAATTCATTCTCACGGCTTACGACGACGACCGCGACGAGGTCATCTTCTCAGAAACGGACAATCGCTCTAGCACGGTCGATCTCCTCTTTCCGCCCCAAGCTGCCGACCGGCTGGTGCTGAGCATGGCTTTCCGCCAACGCGATTGGGAAGTCGCCGAATTCGAAGCATACGGAGCAGGCTACGTCTTGGAGGGCTTCTACCAAACTCAGATCTTCGATTTGGGTGGCCCCGCCACCGTGGGCGACCTGCGCTGGTCCGGTTTCAAGGAACGAGACGCTCGCGTCAAAATCCGCACGCGCAATGGCACCGCGGCTGACCCCAATCGCTACTGGCGCTTTACAGGCCGCGGCGACGAGCAGACCTTTCGCGACGCGACCGGCCAGCCCCTCACGCGCGCGGCTTACGACAAGCTGAAGGGCAATAAAGCCGGCATTACTACAGACTTAGACCATTGGAACCCCTGGTCCGGGACCTACGATTTTGCCGACAGCACTGGCACGCCCATTATTGCGCCGAACGCCCGGCAGTACCTGCAATTCCAGATCCTGCTCTTGCCGAAAGGCTTTCAAGGGGCCGGGCTCAACTTTGTCGAGTTCACCACCTCGCAGCCGCCCATAACCGACCAAGTGGTTGCCGAAATCTGGCCGGTGGAAGCCGAACCAGGCCAAGTGACGCCGTTTACCTATGCCTTTAAACCGCTCATCGTGCCGGACAACAGTGGTTTCGACCAATTAGTGCTGCAGACCTCTGGACGATTTGTCGGCATCGATTCTGTCCACGTCAATGGAGATGGAGTGGCCTGGACTGCCGACCTTGCACACAAGCGCTTGGCGCTATCGCTGCCGCGCATGGACGCCACCGATAGTCAGAAGTTGGTCGAGGTCTTCTTCCGCGCCCAAGTCTTTCACTTTGGCACGACTTTTGCGGGTCAGGTGTTCGACTCCGAACGCCCCCTCGAAGTGGGTCAGCAGGTCCAGGGCGGAGACGCCACCTTTGCACTGGACAGCAACCAAGTGTGGGCCGGCATACGCCTGCGCGGCCGCCTCGTGAGTGAGGTGCGGGCGCAGCCGCCCGTGGTCACGCCCAACGGGGACGGGATCAACGACGCGGTCGGCGTCGAATACTCGCTGTTGGAATTGGTGGAGACCGGTCAAGTGGCGGTAGATATATTCGACCTCGCGGGCCGTCTAGTCCGGTCGCTCTACCGGGGCCACCAGCGCAGCGGTCGTCACGTCCACTTGTGGGACGGCCACAGCGATGACGGCAGCGCCGTGGCACCCGGGACGTATCTGTATCAGGTGCGAGTGGACACGGACAAAGCGCGGGAAGAACACACCGGCGCGATCAGTGTGGCGTATTAAATGAGCAGGGCACTCACCATATCAACACGAAATTGCCCTGTTTCCCGGTAATAAAGTCGATGACCAGCCAAGTGCCAGCCACGACAAAGGCACCCAAGATCATGCCGACAAAAAAGTACCGGGTCTGACGGTACAAAACGCCCCCGCCGTATTTGAGCACTAAGCCCTTTATAGCCCAAGCCAAAAAGACGTTGAACCACATCACCCCCGAGGTGAAAACCGTCCCGGTCATGGCCAGGCCCAGCGGATGAATGGGCCACCACATGACCCGCTGATGCACCCAAATCAGCAGCCACATCAGCCCCGCGCCAAAGCCCGTAAACAGCCAGCCGCCTAGCTCCGTCGTCGAGGGATTGCGCATCATCATCGAGATATAGGAGAGGGGAACGGAGGAAGAGGTGAGCCAGAACCAGCTATTGAGATTGATTCCGCCGTGCCGATAGGACAGGTACAGCACAATCCAGAACGCGCCGGCCAACGTAACCACCAAGGCCAGCACCATGCCCCAGAAAAAGGCCCGCTTTCTCCCTCGCACCACCTCGTGGATCATCTTCAGGCTATTGGCGCAGGCCGCCATGGGGAAGGTGACGATATCCGCAGTCCACGGATAGGTGTAGGCCAGTCCAGTCAAGCCCTTCGGCCCGAGGAAGGAGGTGCCCATGCTGGCCATGACAAAATCGGGCGCAATGAGCGGCGCTCGCACCAGCGCCACCCCAGCCTCGGCGACAATGCGCGACAAGGCGACGAAGATCAGCATCGCCACCGCGACTAAGAGCAATACCGCCACCAAGGGGATGCCTGTGGCCTCGAGCCACACTACCATGACGACCAATCCCACCAGTACCGTCCACAAGGCCGCCCGGTACGACATAATCTCGTTCTGGTCGCCAGCGTCGCCACCCCACCTCCAAGCCCGGCGCGCTACCGCCAGCAAATGAGAGCGCGCCTTCCACAAAGTATATAGAGCGAATACCAGCATGGCCCCCAGAGCTTGGTGGGTCAGATAAGGGGAACTAGGATTGCTAAACCAACCCAATTTTTCCGTACTGTGGACGCCGAGAATATTGAAACAGCCCTGCTCGACGAGGGCCAGCAAATAGAAAAACCAGATTCCCAAGGCTAGGTTTCGGTTGATGAAATAGGAAAAACCCACCAGAGAAAACGAAAACTCAAAGGGCAGATTGATGGTATCGCGGAACAAGTACATACTGGAGCGAAAGTACAGCCCCGGCCATTGCGGATAGTAATTGTGCAGGGCGTTGCAGCAGCCCACTATAACGGGCAGAGCAAAACCGATCCACATCTGCGGCTGGCGGAAGACCGCACTCACCAAGGATGTCCCCTCGCGTCCGTTGATCATCTCAATGGGGACCTGCATCATCGGATAGAGCAGGCGTTCCCCTTCCATCCACGGCCGGCGCAAAATCACCATCAGGCCAATCGACACTAAATAGAGAGCGAGGAGGAAAACAGACCAATAGCCCAACGCCTCCAACCAGCCTTCCCAAGGCACCGGCATTCCCTTGGGCAGGCCCTCGTAGAAACCCTGGATCAACTGCCCATCGCTGGGGGCGATCCAAACGGGAACATAGGGCTGGATCAGTTCACCCCAATTGTTTTCGGGGGTAGCATAGTAAAAGACCCCCGTGATCATGGGCAGCAAGTGCTCGACCAAGCCAAAGGTGGGAATCGACGCCGACACCATCATCATGGCGTAGATCAGCACCAACTCTTCCCGCCTCAGCGCCAAATTGCGAGCCAAGGTGCCCACCAAGATATTGCCCAACACTAGGTAGAAGAACAGGAAGAGAGCAACGGGATTGCTAAAGCACCAAGCCATGAAGGTGCCCTGGATGATGGCGTTGGCGTAGATGGTGCCGACGCCAATGAGCAGGCACAACAGGGGCCCCAACAAAAAGGCCCGGATAGAAAGGGGCTGGCTCTCCCCGGCAGGAGTCACCTCCGAGTTAGCTCGTCTGATAAAGGTCTCAGCCATTCGCTCCGACCTCGCCCGTCGAGCACCCGACTCGCTATTCTTCAAACCGAGCGGTTGTCCAGCGAATAGGCGCGATTCTCGCCGCCTATTTGCCACGTACCGCGAAACAGCGAGCGGCGCTTGGGCGGCATGGCCTCGATGGCCTCGTGGCTGAGATTGAGCCGGTGCCATTGCGCCCACAGGGAATTGTAGCAATTGAACACGGCGCAGCGCGGATTGTCTGAATTGCGCCAATCGTTGGCCGCGTGTAGCAGGCTTTCGGTGAAGACAATGGCCGAGCCAGGCGGGCAGCTATATTGGGCCATGGCCGCGCGCATGCGTTCCTCCCAAGGCGATTCGCCGATATTGGGCCGGTTGGGATCGGGGCCGCCGTAGTTGAAATGGGCCTTGTGCGAGCCGGAGAGAAACGTGGTGCCCCCTTGGCCAGCTTTCACTTCTTCAAGCTCCCACACCACCCGCGTCAACCCGGAAAATATCTTGTTGCCCGCCACTTGGTAGCGCATGGCATTGGCCTGTTGCGGCGGCCGCACCACATGCGGCAGGCCGGTGCCGTTGTCGGTGCTTTTCCAGCCGGCGTGTCGCACTGTGATAAAGGAATTTTCACAGCGGAAGCTGTAGTACTCGTCCCCGAGGTATGGCTCTTCGGCGAGGATCTCAGTGAGAATGCCGACCACCGCCGGATGATCCAACAGTTCCTGCAAGGCCCCTTGGTAGCCCTGTTTGGCACCGTCGTACACCTCGGCCTTCATCGCTGCGATTTCCGCCTCAGACAGAACCGAGGGCAACAATATCCAGCCTTGGAGGTCGAAAAAAAACTTCTGCTCGTCGGTCATGGGCACGGGCGCGGCACTATGCTCGCTCATGGCTTTCTCCTATGGGTTGCTGGTCAATTTTGCAAATGAACCTTTAGATCAACTCGGCGTCGCAGCGGGGACAGTGTTCCCACGCGGGCGATTCTACCGGCTTGTCGCAATCTGGGCACAAACCGAGGGGATGCTCGTCCTCGCGGCAGCGGCGGCCGTCTTTGTAGGTAATGCGCCGCCAGACCGTCTCGCCGTCGGTGGCGTAAAAAATCCACGTGCCCTTCTTGCGCCCGTCCGTGCTCTTGCCGCGGTATTCATTGAATTGCCCAGTTTGTTTCCGGTTGCCGTTTTCATAGTAGGCTACGTGGTCGCCGGTAAGCTTATTTTCTCGGTAGTGATTGATACTAGCGGGCCGGCCGTTTCGGTGGTACTCGATCCATTTCCCCGTCTTTTTGCCCATGTCGAAAGTGCCTTCGCGGCGCTTGCCGCCATCGGCGTAGTACAGCACCCAAGGGCCGTGTTTTTTGCCGTTTTTGTACTCGACGTCTTCAAGATGGCTGGCCATGATTCCCTCCGCACTAATTGGCCGATACGTTATTAACCGGCATTCAGGGGCCCGCGCCCCAACTGATGTGGGTTGGCGGTAACAGCGGTAGTACGAGTGTACGCACGGGTGCGGTCTGCACCGTCCACACCTAGAGAAGTGAGAAAGAGCCTATCACCTGCTAGCTGGTACGTACCGGCGAACTCCATTTGCTCTTTAGTGAGGCTGAAAAAATGGGAATAGAATGCTTCTACGGCGGCGCGGTCTTCCTCAGATATCTCTTCCCCAGCATCTTGCTCGCGGATAAAATCCTCAGCAGAAAACGCGGAGAGTTGGATCTCAGTATCGCCTTCATATATGATGAATTCGTCGTACCCGATCCACAGACTGTCGCCAGCAGTACACCAAGTACCTATCCCGTCGTAGGTCCTAGAGTCGAAGAGGTGGCCCCGTTCTTTTAGTTCCGTCAACACTGCCTCGGAAAAGTCGCTGAGGTCAGAAATCCTCACGGAATTGAGGTGGGCGGTCCCGTCCTCTCGGAAAGTCACGCGGCGGGAGGCTTGGCCTGCCACCGTGTCGTAAAAAACGGTGGTGTTTTCAAAGGTCTTCTTTTCTAGGGTGTCGGTCCAAGTAAAGCGGAACCCCTCAATTCCTTCTTGACTATGTTCCCAAGTGCCCAGCAGTCCGTCCTGAGCGGCGGTGGGCAAGGCCCAGAGAATGCATAGGATAGCTATACGTAGTAGCATGGCAGGTATCCTCTCTATAATGGGGAATGGTAAGGTAAATCTATATACTCAATTTTCAGGCTCAAAATCGAATGCCAGCGGTAGCGCGGCGCAGTCATCTGATAGATGTGGTCAATCTTGCGCGTGATATGCGCTGGCAACTCGTCGCCGTTCAGCTTGAAGCTGAAACGGTCGCGGTCGGTGGCGCGCATCAGCCGTATCCGCAAAATTACCTCGTGAACCCGACCTGCCAATCCCCAGCGCGGCAAATCGTCGCTGATCGGCAGTTATAGTGCTACGGGCTGGTCTAGCGACAGCGAGGCCGGTAGCTGCATGACGAGTCCCGGCTCGGTCCTCGGCTGTGCAGTTGAACCGCAATCAATTCTTAGCAGAAGGGTTGCTCGTCTCAGAAGGGATTAGCCCGATGGCATCCAAGACGGCAGCGATCTTCTCCACCTCCTCGTCCGTAGCCGTGACCATAGGTGGGCGCAACCAGCGCGAGGCAATGCCGTTGAGTTCAAGCGCGGTGCGCCACACAGCCTGACCGCCGCCTAGCACATCTGTGGCCACTCCCCAGAAAGGCTCTTCAATTTGGGTGATGATAGTCTGGGCTGTTTTGGCGTCGCCGTCTTGGAAGGCCCGCCAGTAGCTTTGTGCTATGTGGGGAGCAAATGAAGATGGATAGGAAAAAAAGGCGCGGATGCCGCAGGGCCATTGTGCGAAATTGCGCCATAGTCCCCCGCCGGTCATGAATTTCCACCGGTCACCGTAGCGGTGCATAGTCGCCTTTGCGTATTCAAGTGTGCCGTCTTCTTTGAAGGTGCATATGTTGGGCGCGTCGAGTAGTTCGTCGAGAATTTCATAGGGAGGACACCCCACCAACATCAGAGGCATGACTTGGGCTACTTTGCGGTATTGGACGATCTTGCCCTGCGGCTGGGCTTGTTCAGGTGGCAGCACCATCAGCACATCGGCACCCCAACTGCGGCAATACTCGGCGAATTGGACCGCTCGGTCGTCTGGCCAGCGCCGAGTGGCCGCCACCGTCAACGCCCGTCCGGCGACCCGGTCAACCAAGAAGCGAGTGAGCTGGGCGACTTCTTCATCGCTGAGGAACTCGAACTGGCTGTCTCCGTAGGTCAGCAAGCTGACCTTGCTGCCGCTGGCGATGCCGATGTCGATTATACGACCGATGCCCTCCCAATCTAGTTGGCCGTTGGGCAAAAATGTGGTGGGGATGGAATTGACCGGACCTTCAAGTAAATTTTTGATCTCGTCCGGCTTCTTGACTGATGGCATTGACGCATTCCTTTTGCGAATAAATGTAGGGGAAAACACCAGTACCCTCCAGCCTAAGACATCCCAAGCAGGCATTGCTCAGAACACCGCGAGATACCAGATTATGCATGGCCTCGTGCCACTCGCATCATGCCACCCAACGTTTAGTTAAACATGAACACTGATTCGCTCGAAATACAACCTCTGCAAAAACCTCTCGACGCCAAAGTCTCCGTTCCCGGTTCCAAAAGCTATACCAACCGGGCGCTACTGATCGCGGCACTAGCTAACGGAGAATCGCACCTTACGGGTGCACTCTTTAGTGACGACACTGACTACATGGTCCAGGCACTGCGCAAACTCGGCGTCTCAATAGAGGCCGATCCAAAGACGGCCAGCTTTGTGGTCGCAGGCAATGGGGGACAGATTCCCGCCGATGGTACCGAGCTGTACATCGGCAATTCGGGCACTACTTCTCGGTCGATCACAAGCTATGTCGCGCTCGGCAATGGAACCTTCATCATCGACGGAGACGCGCCCATGCGCCAGAGCCGACCGATGGCTGATCTGCTCGACGCACTCGGCCAACTCGGGATCGACGCTCGTTCTCGCAATGGATGCCTACCCATAGAAGTACGAGCCAAGGGGTTCAGAGGTGGAAAAACCCGACTCGACGCCAGCAAAAGCAGCCAGTTCCTCACTTCGCTGCTGCTCGTTGCTCCCTACGCCGACAACGGCTTGGAAATCGAAATGGTCAGCGGGTTCAAGACCGAATATATCGACATCACTATGGCGGTAATGCAGGCATTTGGAATCGAGGTCGAGCACGACGAGTACCGGCGCTTTCGCGTCGCCGGCAGCCAATGCTACACGCCCCGTACCTACACCATTGAGCCGGATGCTTCCAACGCCTCGTACTTCTTTGCCGCCGCTGCGCTCACCGGTGGTCGGGTACGCGTAGCCGACATTGCCGCCGACTCAGCCCAAGGCGATATCCACTTCGTCGATGTGCTCGAGAAAATGGGCTGCACGGTCAACCGTTACGCCCGCGGAGTTGAGGTGATCGGGCCGGATCAACTCAGAGGCATAGACGTCGATATGAAAGCCATATCAGACACCTCATTAACGCTGGCCGCGATCGCTCCCTTTGCCAAGGATCCAGTCCGTATCCGCAACATCGAGCACACGCGCTGGCAAGAGACTGACCGGATTGCCGCTATGGTCGCCCAACTGCGTCGGCTCGGCGTAGAAGTAGAAGAGCACAGAGATGGCGTTACTATCGCGCCTTCTAAACCCAAAAGCAGCAACATCGACACCTATAAAGATCACCGAGTAGCTATGAGTTTTGCTCTAGTCGGATTGCGAGTGCCCGGAATCTACATCAACGACCCCGGATGCGTCGGCAAAACTTTTCCGACATACTTCGCCGTCTGGGATCAGATAAAAGGATCGGCGTGAGTGGAAGGGAATGGTCAAAATAAGGATGCCCTACCGGTGGTTTACCAGCAGGGCATCCGAGCTGTTGCTACTTGAAGGGTGCTTATTGAGTAAACTGGGTCACGTTGGCGATGCCGCCCGGCTGAGTCAACGCATAGACTATTAGGTTGACCCCGAACTGCAACCCGCGCTCTCGTGCATCGGCCAGCGGATCTCCCCAGTACCAGCTAATATTTAGATCACTGAAGACCACCGCAACCCGACCGCGCAGTTCCAGCATCTCCAAGTCGAACACATTGCCAGCCGGTGCGCCACCCATAGGCGGGCCGTCGGGAAAATCCCAGAAGCTATAGTAGAGATCGTGGGTCTTGGGCACTTTCTGCCACTTGGAGCCATCGCTACCCAATACCAACGGATCTTTCATCAGAGCCTTGAACTGGCGGTCAAACGGCGTACCCGAAACCCCGGCTTCTTTGCCGTCAAGTCCGTTCTCAGAGTCGCTTTGGCGAATTTCCTCGGCATAGAGAAAACCACCATTCTTGAGATAGTCGCCTAGGTTGGTTTTCTCTGTACCGCTGATTTGCAAGACAGCATCGTTGCCCGTCACATAAATCATGGGGGCATCCATGATGCGCGGATCCGAAAATTCCAAGGTCGTGCCCTCAATACGGGCATTAATTTGGGTATGGTCGCGCATATATCGCATCAACTCCTCTACCGCAGTTGGGAACCGATCGCGATTCTTGTCTGCGATATCGTAGTCAATAACTGTCATGTTAAAGAAGCCGCGGATATTGCGTTTATTGTCGGGATCGTGAATCAAGACCGCTTGATAGCGGCCGATGTCTAGGTCGCCGACATTGAGCAATTCATGCCTCAGGCTCAGAGCCTCTTGCACTGGTGCCGACGTTTCCGCCACTTCGATCATCGCGACCTCGTCGAAGGCCAACTCTTCGGCCTTGGCACCCGAAAAGGCACCCAAGACCTGCGTACCGGGTAAAACCGAACTCAGTAAGTCGCTACCTACCGCACTAACATCGGCTATCGCCGATATATCCTGCGGCAAATCCGGCGGTGCCATCGACTGTAGCATCTCCATCTGCACTTCGGATATCTCAGGCCGCTTGGCTAAGTCGAAGTTCTTTTCGAGAATGGGCGGAGGAGCACGGAAAATAATAAGCGCCTCCGTTTCCTGTTCTTCGCCAATGCCAAAGAGATAATCGTAAACGAAGACGCCAACGTGGATGGATAATGAGAGGACAAAGGCCACTCCCATGCTCAGCCGGCGGCCGGTGGTAGCCGTATATAGGGCGTATAACAGTACTCCAACACCCGCCAAACCGGCTGCGATTACCACCCACTTGGACAGGATGAAAAGTACGTGAATGAGAAAGGCCGCACCGACAGCCATATAGGCCGTTTTTTGGCGCTGGGCTTGTACTGCTTTTTTATACTCGTCTACCACAGTTCTTCCCCCTATTAACAGGGCCTAGAAACCTCACTCAGTTGCGTTGCGGTTCCGTGGCGATGACCTGATCAACGACGCCCACTTGACGAGCAATGTCCATGATCTGGACGATTTGCCCATGCGTAGAGCGCTCGTCTCCTTGGATGATAATCATCGTGGTGTTGTCCAACAGCTGTCTCTTCGCTTGCAATTCCTCTTTGAGGGTTGCAAAGGTCACCGACTTGTGGTTCAGCTTCATGTTGCCGTCCTGATCCACGACGATAAAGAGGTTCTCCTTCTCCGGTGCCTGAGCCTCTTCGGCCTCGGGCAATTTGATGTCCAAACCCGGAGTAATGGCGAACACAGCAGTCACCATGAAGAAGATGAGTAGCTGAAAGACCACGTCAATCATCGGAGTCAGATCGGGCATGGTCAGTTCTTTTTTTTCTACTCTCTCAGCCATCTATCTCATGCCTCCTAAAAAAGAGCCGCCTTAGGCAGCTTGCGTACCTTGCCAACGACGTAGCAGGGCGTCCACAAAACCGTGGCCATATGCTTCAAACTGAACAGACTTGCCCGTGGCGCGGTTGCTAAAGTACGTGAAGATAGCGATTGAAGGCACGGCGATCACCAGACCGGTAACCGTAGTGATTAGCGCTTCGGAAATACCTGCGGCGACGATCGTCGGCTCACCAAGTCCCTTTTCCGCAATACCTTCAAACGCGTTGATCATACCGTTGACCGTGCCCAGCAGGCCGAGCAACACCACGGACTTGGACACGAAGTCAATAACGGCCAGATACCGTTCAAGATACGCCAAGGCGGCGCGTTCAACCGTACCGTTCATTTCTTCGCGCATCTCCTCCAGCGTGCGTTGCTCACGCGATAAGTGTTCAAAGCGCTCAATCCCCTCGCCGTACACCTCGCCTTCGAGCTTGCCAACCTCGGCACAGTATTCCTTGAGTTGCTCAATGGAAGCACCCGAGTCTATACGTGCGTTAATGTCATTGGTGATTTCGGCCAATTCGTCCTCGGAGCGCAGCCGTGCATACGTCCAAATGCGCTCGAGAAAGAATGCAATGGAAAGCATAGACCAGAGTCCCAAAGGATACATGAAAGGTCCGCCTTCGCGAAAAAGTTCAATCATTTTCTTTTTTCCTCCTTAAGTTAGGACGCAAAAAAAGCAGAAGTTAGAGGACGCGAGCTTCCTGCATTACCTGTAGCTGCTCTCTGGCATAGTCCACCTGCGTCACGTATTTGGGGTTGTCGCCATAGTTGTCGACGACCTCCTGAAAGACAGCACCAGCCTGACGGAATTCCTCTTGGGCCATATAGGCGGCACCGATGTTGACTAGTGAATTGACAGCCTGATCGCTCTTGGGATACTTCTGCTGCACTTCCTTGAAGACCGCCATGGCCTCGTCGTAATTCTTCTCAGCCAAAAGCTGCTCGCCCGTTGCATAAAGATTGTAGGCATCGATCTCAGCCAAATGTCCGAGTAGCGTCCTTGCCTTGTTCGGCAGCGCTCGATCTTGGGCAGTCAACTTGTCAGCGGAAAAGCGATCTAAGAAAGTCTGGTAGCTTTCGGTGGCCTTCTCGTAATTCTTGAGGCCGTAATAGTAATCTCCGAGCGTGAATTGGCTGCGTGCCCCATACGTACCGTTGGGATGTTCAGCGACTATTCTCTCGAAAATTGGCACCGCTTCTTCCTTGCGGTCGAGGTTGATCAGACACCAAGCCTTGTTGTAGAGGGCATCGTCCATATGGCCCGACTGAGGATAGCGCCTAATGATTCGGTCGTAGTAAACCATAGCATCTAGGTAGTGCTGGTTTTTGTTCTCCACGCCGCTTCTATTGGTCATGTTAAACAGGGCATCGCCAGCGCGAAAAAGCGCCTCAGATGCATAGCGGGACTGCGGATACTTATCTGCTAGGCTAGCAAAAATACCGCTGGCGTCGCGCCATTTACCCATCCGATAATGCGCCCAAGCATCGTAGTAATAGGCATGCACAGCGCGCTCGTCGTCAGGATATTGGGTGTAGTAGGTATTAAACGCTTGGGACATCGCTGGCAGCACGTCAACATTGCCGTTAGCCGATAGCTTGTTATAAGCTACGCCTATTTGAAATTGGGCATTTTTGGCCCAAGCAATCTGCGGGTAGTTTTCGATGATGGTGTTATACGTGGCAATCGCTTGGACGAACTGTTCCGACCTGTAGAAACAGTTGCCTTGGACGAAGAGCGCGTTGGCAATGCTCTCGACATTGATGGCCAAGTCGATGAGTTGTTGGGCTGCTTCAATGCTCTGTTGGAACTTATCCAGTTTGAAGTAGGCATTGGCCAAACGAATTAGTAAACGCTCCCGGTCTTCCCTGGAGGTCGTAGTAGCCAACATCTCTTCATAGATGCGCACCGCTTCCTCTGGATTGCCCTTCTTCTCGGCCATTGAGATTAGCTGTAGCCGCGCCGAACGCACCAAGCTCTCATCCCCAGAAGCAATGACCTCGTTCAGCAGCTTCTCCGCTTCGGCATCATTGCCTTCCGCCGAGTACGACAGCGCCATCGAGAAGGAGACTTTTAGCTGCATCGCCTTGGGGATTTTGGTGTCCAACAGCCACTTGTAATCGAGCAACGCACGGTCGTAACGGCCCGAATAGTGATAGGCCAACGCACGCCCGTAGCGGGTATCGCGAATGACATCGCTTTCTGGGTACTCTTCAAGTACCATGGTATAGCGCTCGACTGCATCGACGTAGTTTTTATTATTGAGGTCGAGTTGAGCCATCTGGAAATGGGCCCTAGCCTCCAAATCGCGGTCGCCGGTCACGCCTTCCAGCAATTGATTGAGCAGCGCACGCCCCTCGGTGATGCGATCCTGAGAAATGTAGAGGTTAGCCGCCTCAATCAGCGCGGCGATGTATGTCTCGCGGGCATCGCGGTCAACCTTGGAGAAAGCAGCGATGGCCTCGTCTTTCCGGTCTTCGTCTCGATAGAGAATACCAAGGCCATAGTAAGCATCAGCCGTATGCCGCGTATCCTGATAGCTTTCCGTTATAGCCCTGTAGGCTTCAATAGCCTCTTGGACTTTCTGCTGCTCGTAGTTTAGCCGAGCGATGCGCAATAAGCACAACGGCGCTTGGTCGGAGCGGGGAAAGTTGTCCACTGCCTGCGTGTAGCTTGCGATAGCCTGATCCACCACGCCGAGTTTCTCGGCAGACCAACCTGCGCTATAGAGCGATGCAGAGCGCAAACCCGTATCGCTATCAGGGTAGTCCCCCAGTAGTTGTAGGTAGTCTTCACGGGCAGCAGCGTAGTCTCCGGCGAAGTACTTGGCTTCGCCTTTCTGATACTGAGCGTTCGGAGGATAAGGCGTATCTCCATAGAGTTCAATTACTTGGTTGTAAGCAGTCCACGCCTCATTGAACTTCTCCCACTCCATGTAGTTGTCGCCGATTCTCATCTGCACCTTGGCTTTATAAAAGCGTTCCTCGGCAGTTTCTTGGGCGGCGATTAACTCTTGGTAGGCTTCCTCAAATTGGTCTGTTTTGCGGAAAATCTCAGCAACGCGCAACGAGGAAGTCTCAAAAAGCTGTCGATAGTTTTCAAAATCGACATTTTTACCTTCGCGAAACGAACCGCGCAAGAGCTCAAACATCCGGTCGTAGAGATTGCGCACATCGCGGTAGGCTTTAATTGCCTCCTCGTCGCGCCCCATCTGGTCGTAGGCGTTGGCCTCCAGATAAAGGGCTTGGGCAATGACTGGACTATTGGGATACTTGTCAAGGACTGTCTTGGCCATCTCAACGGCTTTGGCATACTCGCCCTTCTCGTAAAAGGAACTGGCGATACGGAACTGCGAATCCGGCGCATAACGATCTTGCGGATAAGCCGCCAACATGCCGTTGAGCGTTTCGATGGATTGGTCATACTCTTTTGTATTAAACTCGCTCCAGCCCGCGTAGAAATACGCCTTGCCAGCTTCCAGCGTCTCGGGGAATAACTCGACGTAGCGCTTGTATTCCTTTGCTGCTTCGCCATACTCTTTGGCGAGGAAGCGAGTCTCGGCAACTTGGAACTGCACCAGTGACTTGAAATCCTCGGCTACGCTTCCTACGTCGAGAACTTGGCGATAGGCTTCTACCGCTTCTTCGTGTTGCCCGCTCTTTTTATAAGCGTTGCCCAGCTGATACCAAGCCGCCGCGACTACGGGCAATTCCAAGTCGTTGCCAAACACTACCCGCACACTGTCGGTACGCACGGCCTTGCTGTCAAACTTGACGATCTTTGAATACTCAATGATCGCCCCTTCAAACTCGCCAAGGGCGTAGAGAGATTGTCCGGCGTCAAAACTGGTCTTCAGATTTTGCGGCACCGGTAGGAAAAGGCTAGCTCCTAGCCCCAATCCCAGCGCGATAAGTCCGGCCCAGACCGTCATTTGTGTATCTCCTTGTTACCCTAAGTTCTAGATGGAGTTTATCAAGTTTTTTGTATTAGAATTCGTATGCGAATGAGAACCGATGAGCGCCATTGGTCTCAGTCAAATCCAAACCAATGTCATACGCATAGTCGAACACCAACTGGTTCCACTGATACCCCAACCCCGCATTCAAACCACCACCCGCATCCTCCTC
>JAJEFJ010000020.1 GCA_022820485.1 Candidatus Latescibacterota bacterium | reverse complement strand
AGCGTGAGGGGTGTCTTACTCCCGCACGGTGCAGCGGGCACGAGGGGCCTGCTCACCCAATGACGGACGACGCGCCCCGCACGCATACCGTTCAGATTGGCCCTTCTGAACGGATTGGGCAACATACAAATGACACCGGGCAGGGCGGTAGGAAACCGCAGATAACGATAGCTGCGTAACATCAGTAACTAACGGCTAAGCGGCGCGGCGATGATGTTGTCGATTAGCCGGACGTTGGACAGGCGCACGGCGAGGGCGATGACGACCGGGCCGGTGATATGAGCCACTTCTTCGAGCGTGTCCGGGTGCGCGATAGAAATGTAGTCAATGGACGCGTCGAGTGTGCGCTCGATGTGCGCTCGCATCGCGGCGATGATTTGGCTGGCGTCGCGTTCGCCCTGTTCGATTTTTTTTTGGCCCATTGTGAGCGCTTCGTAGAGGGCCGGTGCACGCTGTCTGTCTTCTGCGCTGAGCAGGATGTTGCGCGAACTCATGGCCAAGCCGTCTGCTTCGCGCACGGTGGGGGCGACCTCGACGCGCAAATCCAAGTTCAAATCGCGCACTAGGCGACGAATGACAGCCGCCTGCTGGTAGTCTTTTTGGCCGAAGACGGCTAGGTGTGGTTTGACGGCGGTGAATAGCTTGGTCACTACGGTGGTGACGCCGCGGAAATGCCCGGGGCGGAAGGGGCCGCACAAGCCCTTGGTTAGCTCTTCGACTTCGACTAAGGTCGAGAAGTCAGGGGGATAGAATTCTACTGTCTGGGGGTGAAAGACGGCATCGACCCCACGGCGGGACAGTAGGTCGAGGTCGCGCTCCATGTCGCGCGGATAAATGGCGAAGTCTTCTTTCGGACCGAATTGCAGTGGATTGACGAAAATGCTGACGACCGTGCGGTCCGCGGCTTCGAGGCTGTGATCGACTAAGCTGAGGTGTCCCTCGTGCAAAAATCCCATCGTCGGTACCAACCCGACGCACAGGCCCGCGCCGCGCCAAGCGTCGGATTGAGCCTGCATTTCCGCGACCGTATGTATGCGTTTCATGGGATGGCGGGAAGGGCGAGGGGGCCGGCGGCCTTGGCTTCGCGACCGTTGAGTGCGGCGAGGTACGCAGCAAATGGCCGGCCGGTGACCGGATGGCTAAGGCGCGGGGCGATTTCGCAAAGGGGCACTAGCACGAAGCTGCGCTCGTGCATGTGCGGGTGCGGTAGAGTCAGATCCGCGCTTTCGACGACGCGCTCGCCGTAGAGCAGTAGGTCGAGGTCGAGGGTGCGCGGCCCCCAGTGAATGCGGCGTTGCCGCTGGTGCTTTTTTTCGGCGGCGAGCAGGGCGGCGAGCAATGGATCAGGAGCGAGCGAGGTTTCTATGGCAAAGACGGCGTTGAGGAAGTCTGGTTGCTGGATCGGTCCCTGCGGCGGGGTTTCGTAGGCATGGGAGACTTCCGCAAGATGCGTACCGGGGAATGCAGCGACTTCTCTAAGCCCGGCTTCGAGGTACGCGCGGCGATCACCGAGGTTGCTGCCGATGGCGATGTAGGCTCGTTCAGGCATAGGAGCGGCGTATTTCGACTTCGATGCCGTCAAAGTGCGCGGCGACCGGGGGGTTGGGTTTGCGCACGCGGACGACGAGTTCGACCGGAGCGCAGTGAGTGCCGACCTGCTCGGCGATGCGCTCGGCGAGGGCTTCGACCAATTTGCAAGGCTCGCCGGTTACGACATCGGCCACTAGCGCGTACACCTCTGGATAGTTGATCGCCGCGTCAATGTCGTCGCTGCGCCCTGCCTGACGAAAATCGCCGTAGAGTTCGACATCGACCTCGTAGTGCTGGCCGAGTGCGGTCTCTTCGGGGAAAAGCCCGTGATAGGCGAAAAAGCGCATGTTGCGCAGGCGGAGTGCGTCTTTAGGCATGGCAAGAGCTTCAGGCGCGACTCAATGCCCGATAGGCGATGTCGCGGCGGCAATAGGCGTTGTCGAAAGCGATCTGATCTACTGCTGAGTAGGCTTTGGCGACGGCAGCTTGGAGATCGGCGTCCGCGGCTGTCACGCCGAGCACCCGGCCGCCATCCGTAATGATGCGACCGTTGCGCTGGGCTGTACCAGCGTGAAAGACTACGACGTCGTCGCGGTCGGCAAAAGCCTCCAAGCCGCGGATCTCCAAGCCCTTCTCATAGGCTTGCGGATAGCCGTCCGAGGCCATGACCACGCAGACGGCCGCGTCGGGTGCGCATTCGACTTGCAACTGATCCAATCGGCCGTCGCAGGCGGCGATGAGCAAATCGACGAGGTCGGTTTTGAGCAGGGGCATGAGGATCTGGCATTCGGGGTCGCCGAAGCGGGCGTTGAACTCTACGACTTTAACGCCCGCGTCAGTGCACATCAGCCCGCAGTAAAGCACGCCTTGGTACGGAGTGCCCAGTCGGCGCATTTCGGCGAGCACGGGTTGGATGATGCGCTCCTCGGCTTCGCGCACTAGGGCTGGCGTCATCACGGGAGCTGGGGCGTAGGCCCCCATGCCGCCGGTGTTGGGGCCTTTGTCGCCGTCGTAGATGGGTTTGTGGTCTTGGGCGGGCGTCAAGGTGATAAAGTGCTCGCCGTCGCAGATTGCAAAGAGCGAGGCTTCCTCGCCGGTCATGTATTCCTCGACGACGATGTGGTGGCCAGCTCCGCCTAAGACGCCTTCGTCGAGCATTTCGCGCGCTGCTGCGAGGGCTTGATCTACGCTCAGACAGACGACCGCGCCCTTGCCAGCGGCTAGGCCGCTGGCCTTGACCACGATCGGGGCACCCTGCTCGCGGATATAGGCGCTGGCGACTTGGCTGTCGGTGAAGCTCTGGTGCCGGGCGGTGGGGACTCCGACGCGCTCCATCAGTTCTTTGGCGAAGACCTTGCTGCTTTCGATGCGGGCGGCGGCTTCCGTAGGGCCGAAGATCGCCAGGCCACTGGCGCGGAAGCGATCGACAATGCCGCCGGCTAGGGCGTCATCTGGGCCGACGACGGTCAGCCCGATTTGCTGCTCGTGGGCAAAGGCGACTAGACGCTCGATTTCGCCGACGAGTTTTTCGCGTTCAGCCACGGGGGTATCGACGCGGATATCGACGCATTCAGCGAGGGTAGCCATGCCGGGGTTGCCGGGGGCGACGTAGAGTTTGTCGATGCGCTGGCTCTGCGCCAGTTTCCACACGAGGGCGTGTTCGCGCCCCCCTTTGCCGACGACTAGGACGTTCATAGGCGTTCCTTTCTCGGGTTCAGAGATAACCAAATTCCCGCAAATCGCGCTCTTTGTCGCGCCAGTCTGGGCGGACTTTTACCCACAGTTCTACATAGACGGGCGCGTCGAGTAGTTCCTCTAAGGCAGCGCGGGCTTGGCGTCCGATTGATCGCAGGCGCATACCCTTCTTGCCGATGACGATGCCTTTCTGGCTCTCGCGTCCGACGTAGATAATGGCGCGAATGTAGGTTTTGTGACTAGGGCGCTGGCGGAATTCCTCGATGTGGACGTTGATGGCGTAGGGTAGCTCGTCCTCAAGGTGCTCAAAAGCTACTTCGCGGATGCGTTCGGCGGCAAAAAACCGTTCGGGCTGTTCGGCCACCATATCGTCCGGATAGAGCTTGGGACCGCAGGGTAGCTGGGCCTCTAGGCGCGACAGTAATTTGCCGAGTCCGTCGCCGCGCAGGGCGGAGACGGGGATTGGGCTGGCGATGCCGAACTCGTTCGCGATGCTTTTTTGCAGGCCGTCTAGCTGGGTGGGTTGTACTCGGTCGATTTTGTTGAGTACGGCCAAGACTGGTACCCGCGTGCGCGCTAAGAAGTGCTTGACTAGTGCGCTGCGGTCTTTGGGACGAGAGGCGTCAAACATCAGCAAGACGAGGTCGGCTTGGCGGGCGGCTTGGTCGATTTGGTGGGCCATGGTCTCGTGCAGCTTGTAGGAGGACTCTAACAGGCCCGGCGTGTCCAAGAAAATTATCTGGCTCTGTGGACGAGTGAGGATGCCGAGGATGCGGCTGCGAGTCGTCTGCGGTTTGGCGGTGACGATGGAGAGCCGTTGGCCCAAGAAGGCGTTGAAGAGGGTGGATTTACCCGCGTTGGGACGACCGGCCAAGGCCACGTAGCCGACGCGGGGTTGCTCAGAAGCGGAAGCTGGCGGACAACTGGTAGGTTGCTTCGAGTGCATCGTGCTGCAAATAGGCGAGGTCGAGGTCGAGGCTGTGGTGGGGGGTAAGCCCTAGCCCAAAGGACTGGCGGCCTTCTTCCAATCCGGCCCGCAAGGCGATGTAGCGATGGCGGTATTCTAAGCCGGCGTTGAGCGGGACATCATCGGTCGCAGCGGACGCATCGCCGCCGGAGCGGGTGGATAGGAGGGCGGTGGTCTGGCCCTCGGCGATGGGTATGGCGTACGCCACGCCCAACAGCAGCGATGGCTGGATGCGGTCGGTGCTGTCCGTATTCCAGACGATGGGCGTGGTGGTAATGTCGCGCACGTTAGCCGCTAGCGCGATCTGGTGGCTCAATTGGTAGCGCACGCCTAGGTCGAGGCCAAAGCCGTAGGCGTTGATGGAGGCGACTTGGCGGTAAATGGCTTTGGCGCTTAGCCCGAGGGATAAGCGCGCACCGACACGGCGACTGCCCGACAGATACAGGGCGTAATCTGCGCTTTGTTCGGTAGAGGCGATGAGTGGACGATTGTCGGTACTAGGGGGCTGGAGGGGATCTGGCAGTTCGGTAAAGTGGATGTCGTCAACGCCCATGCGCACCAAGCTCAGGGCCATACCGTGCAAAAGGCGACCCGGTCGGGCGATGGCGACGAAATCGCGCTGGATGAGGCCGGAGAAGTGTTCGGAATGCGTCAGGTGAACTTGGCGACTGCTGAGGGCGGATAGGCCAGCCGCATTCCAATAGCCCGCGGTGGCGTCGTCTGCGAGGGCCACATAGGCGCTGCCCAAGGCCGCAGAGCGGGCACCCGCGCCCAAGCCGAGGAACTCGCCGGCGTAGCGCGAGGCGGCGTGGACAGCCCCGGTCAGCAACAGGGCTAATGCAAGCGGAAGAAGGCTCTTGGACATGGGTTGTAAAAAGCTAGCGGAAGGGTGGCCGAGTGTCAAATCGGCTCACTGCATCATCTCCCACAGGAGAGGACGATCTTCAGGCTATGAGGACGATTTGCAGATCCATGACGTTGGTGCCCGTAGGACCCGTGATGACGAGATCGTCTAACGCTGCGAAGAAGGAATAGGAGTCGTGGCGGTCGAGAAAGGCACGGGCGTCGAGACCTTGGGCGCGGGCGCGGCTCAAGGTCTGGCCGTCGGCTAGGGCACCGGCGGCATCGGTGGGGCCGTCGGTGCCGTCGGTGCCGCCGGAGAGCAGGGTGATGGCGGACCAACCGTCGAGCTGGAGGGATGCGGCTAAGGCCAATTCTTGGTTGCGTCCACCCTTGCCGTCGCTGCGCAGGGTGACGGTCGTCTCGCCGCCAGCGATGAGACAGGCGGGCCGGGCGATGGGGCGGTTGGTCTCCGCGGTTTCTTGGGCGATGGAGACTAACGCGGTCGCGGCATGGCGCGCCTCGCCCTGCAAGCGGCTGGTGAGGACGCAGACCTCGTAGCCGAGCGCGCTGGCTTGGTTTGCGGCCGCGTTGATGGCCAAGCGGCTGTTGCCGATGACCAAGCTCTCGGCCCGGGCAAAGCAAGGGTCTTTAGGTTTGGGGGTTTCCGGTCGCTCGCCTCGGGCACCAGCTTCGAGATGCTGACGGACTGGGGCGGGGAGCTGGTGGCGCAGGTCGTAGCGATCGACGATCGCCAGGCAATCGCCAAAAGTCGTGGAGTCTGGGTGGGTCGGGCCGGAGGCGATGGTGTCGAGGGGATCGCCGATGACGTCCGAGAGCATGAGGGCGACGACGCGGGCGGGTGCGGCCGCGCGGGCGAGTAGTCCGCCCTTGATGGCCGAAAGGTGTTTGCGCAGGGCGTTGATTTCGTCGATGGTCGCGCCGCAGGCGAGTAGGAGGCGGGTGGTTTCTTGCTTTTCTGCGAGGGTCAGGCCCTCGGCTGGGGCGGGTAGCAGGGCCGAGCCGCCGCCGGAGAAGAGGCCGAGGACTAGCGCGTCGGGATCCAAGTCTGCTAGCAATTCGAGTTGGCGGCGTGTACCGGCGACACCGGCTTCGTCCGGAACTGGATGCCCGGCTTCAAAGGTCTCGACCCGCGCCAATGGCAGCGCATGGCCGTACTTAGTGTTGATGGCCCCGCAGTCAATGTGGTCGCCGAGGATCGCTTCAGCGGCCGCAGCCATGGCCGCAGTGGCCTTGCCAGCGCCGACTAGGCGCAGGCTGGAAATGGTATCGAGAGGGAAGCGGAGCGGGCCACAGCGCAACTCACCGCCTGTGACCGCGAGGGCTTGGTGGAGGCAACGGCCGGGATCGGCGGCGGCGACCCCGGCGTCAAAAATGGCGCGCGCGTGGGCGCGCCGCAAAGTAGCATCCAACTAAGCGTACCCTAGAAGCGGCGCATGAGGCCCACAACTTTGCCGGCGATGCTGAACTCGTCGGCGTCGGGCGGGACGACGATGGGGTCGAACGCCTCGTTTTCCGGCAGGAGCCGAATGCCGTCGGGGTCGGGAGCATAGCGCTTGACCGTGGCTTCGTCGCCGAGCAGTGCGACGACGATATCGCCGCGCTCGGCGCGGTCTTGCTGACGGGCGATGACGATATCGCCGTCGAGAATCCCGGCGTTGCACATGCTCTCGCCGTGGATGCGCAGCGCGAACACATCGCCCGAGGCGGGAACGAGCGAGGTATCGACATTGAGCGTGTTCTCGATGTTTTCTTCGGCGAGGATGGGAGTGCCCGCGGCGACCCGGCCAACGAGGGGCACTTCGCGCAGGTCAGCGGAAAGGGAGGCGGGTTTGACGAAATCGACGAGTTCGATGCCCCGGGAGCGGCGCGCCCGGCGGCGGATATAGCCTTTTTTCTCCAAGGTCTCCAAGGTGGTGCGCACGCCATTGGTGGAGTTGATGCCAAAGACATCCATGATCTCGCGGATCGTGGGGGGGCCTCCGGAGCGAATTGCATTGGCGATGAAGTCGTAAATGGATTGCTGGCGCTCGGTTAGGGGTTTGGGCATGAGTGGACCTCCAGTGGGGAGGAAAGGTGAAAGTAAAACTAAAATTACTGAAAATATATATACTGCACATTCGTTCATTTGTCAAGAGGCACCTCTTCGTCTAATTTGCCCTCTCCATTACTTGCTTCAGGGGAATTTTCTGTTTTTGCGCGATGGGAACGAAGGCTATGGAAGCCATAGTCGCCAGTGTGCGGCAAGTGCTACAGGAAGCGGGATTGGAAGCCGATGCTAGCTTAGTCATCGCTGCTTCGGGCGGCGTCGATTCGATCGTGCTGCTCGATGTGTTGGATGATTTAGGGTACCGGTTGCACGTGGCGCACTTGGACCACGCACTGCGGCCGGATTCGGCGGACGATGGCCGCTTTGTCGCCGACGAGGCAAAGCGGCGCGGGTTGCCCTGTTCGGTAGAGCGGCGCGACGTGGGGGAGTACGCCCGAACCGAGGGTTTGTCGTTGGAGGAAGCGGGTCGGCGGCAGCGCTACGCCTTTCTCGACCAAGTCGCAGACCGGACCGGGGCCGAATTCATCGCCTTGGGGCACCACGCCGACGACCAGGCCGAGACCGTGATCTTGCGCTTGTTGCGCGGCAGCGGTGCTACCGGCTTAGGGGGGATGGAGATTGCGCGCGAGGGCCGCTATCTGCGGCCGCTGCTGCGCGTGCGGCGTGCTGAGATTGAAAAATACGCGCACCAGCGGGGCTTGTGCTACCGAGAGGATCCCTCCAACCGCGACTCGCGCTTTTTGCGCAATCGGGTGCGCGGGGAACTAATGCCCTTGCTCAAGAGCTATAATCCTAACATCACCGAGGTTCTAAATCGCACGGCCGCGTTGCTCAAAGCCGAAGACGACCTACTCGCTGAGCTAACCCAAGAGGCTTTAGATACAGTGATTTGTGAGCGTTGTAACGACAAGGTGGCTCTTGATAGTAATAGGCTTCTCGCTTATCATATAGCCATACAAAGGCGCGTGTTGCGCACCGTGCTCCAGGGCCTCGCTGCCGCAGAGGGCCCTTTTGATTTTGTCCGCGTCGAGCAAGTGCGGAGCTGGATTGAGGCCGGCGACAAGCGCCTGCGGGTGTTGGGTGCTGGGCTGAGGGGGCAGGGTTGCGGCACGTGCTATATCCTGCGTCGCGGTCAGCGGCCGCCGGTCGTGCGCTGCTTCGATATACCAGGTGCGCTCGTGCTAAGAGAGCACGGCGTGAAAATCCGCGTTCAAGTCGTTTCCCCGGAGGACTTTGACAAGTCCCAGCTAGGAGGCGCGCAGGTGGCATTAGACGCGGATCGTCTCGGCGCGCGGGTGCAAGTGCGTAGCCTGAGGCCGGGCGATCGCTTCCAGCCGCTGGGCATGGAAGGGCACAAAAAACTGAGTGACTTTCTCATCGACGCCAAGTGGCCGAAAATTTCACGCGACGAAGTGTTAGTGCTGACCCGAGGCGAGGAAATAGCTTGGGTCGCGCCTCTACGTTCTAGCAATGCCTTCAGAATAAAATCTACTACGCGCCGTATCGCCCTGTGTACGCTGAGGCATTGGGACGGCGATTGACCTAGAGCAGCTATCATGGAGGGACGAAAAAAGCAGACCCCTGAGGAGCGCCCCCCGCGCTTTAGGGACGACCGCGGGCTGGACAGCCAGCAGGACGACGGCGAAGACAGGCCGCGCCGCTGGCGCCGCCCCTCGCGGACCCAGGCCTTTTGGCTGTTCTTCGTGTTGGTGATGATCTTCACCGCCAAGTTCTTTGGCAGCAAACCCTCCGATCCTCAACTCGTCTCCTACAAGCAATACCGCCAATACTTGGAAGAGGACCGCATCGCCGAGGCCGTCATCGTCGGTGAGCGCGAGTTCGAGGGCGTCTTGCACGAGGGGATCCGCTTTGTGGTCAATTTGGGTCCAATAGACGCGGCGACCAAGCGCGAGTGGGAGGAACGAGGAGTCGATTTTCGCTTTGAGGAAGAACCTTTCCGCTGGTACAATTTCCTCTTCAGCTTTTTGCCGTGGCTGCTGTTTATCGCCTTCTGGATATTCATGTTGCGGCAGATGCAGGGCGGCGCACGCGGGCTGTTTTCCTTTGGCAAAAGTCGGGCCAAGCTCCTGATGGAGGACAAGCACAAGGCGACCTTTGCCGATGTGGCCGGGGCCGACGAGGCTAAGAAGGAGTTGGAGGAGATCATTGAATTTCTCAAGGATCCTCATCGGTTCCAGCGCCTCGGCGGACGGATTCCCAAGGGCGTCTTGATGGTCGGGCCGCCGGGCACGGGCAAGACGCACTTGGCACGCGCGGTGGCTGGCGAAGCGGGGGTGCCCTTCTTTTCGATTAGCGGCTCGGATTTCGTCGAGATGTTTGTCGGCGTCGGAGCTTCGCGCGTGCGCGATCTTTTTGAACAGGGCAAGGCCAATGCCCCGTGCTTAATTTTTGTCGATGAGATCGACGCGGTGGGCCGCCATCGAGGTGCCGGCATTGGCGGCGGCCACGACGAACGCGAGCAGACCCTCAACCAGCTCCTAGTGGAAATGGACGGCTTTGAGTCCAACGACGGCGTCATTCTCATCGCCGCGACCAACCGTCCCGATGTGCTCGACCCAGCGCTGTTGCGGCCCGGCCGCTTCGACCGCCGAGTGGTGGTTGACCTGCCCGATGTCAGGGGTCGGGAGGGCGTGCTCAAGGTTCACGTGCGCAAAGTGCCCTTGGATCCGGACGTCGATTTGCAAAAGGTGGCGCAGGGCACGCCCGGGCTTTCTGGAGCCGATTTGGAGAACTTGGTCAATGAAGCGGCTTTGCTGGCCTCGCGGCGCGATCGCAAGACCGTTGATATGGGCGATTTTGAAGCGGCCAAAGACAAGGTGATGCTCGGGGCCGAGCGCCGCAGCATGGTCTTGACCGAGGAGGATCAGCAGCTTTCGGCCTATCACGAAGCGGGTCACGCCTTGGTCGCCAAGAGCCTCAAAGGCGGGCCGGCCATTGGCAAGGCCACCATCATCCCGCGCGGGCAGGCCATGGGCATGGTTTCCTTTTTGGCCGACGAACGGCGTTCGCTGACCGAGACGCGGCTAAAGGCGCACTTGGCCACGGCGCTGGGCGGTTGCGCAGCCGAGAAACTGATCTTCGCCGAGCGCTCGACCGGAGCCCAAGGCGACTACCAGCAAGTGACGCGCTTGGCTCGTTCGATGGTCTGCGAGTGGGGTATGAACGAAGAGCTAGGCCCCCTCTCGTTGGGCGGCGGCGACGACGAGGTTTTCCTCGGCAAGGAATTCACCCGCAACCGCCACTTGAGCGAGGAGACGGCCCAAGCCGTCGATCGCGAGATCCGCAATCTGGTGGTGGAGGCCGAGGAAACGGCGCTGCGCATCCTCGGGGAAAAGGAGGACAAGCTGCACTCCTTGGCCCGCGCCCTCCTCGCGTACGAAGTCCTCGACGATGCGGAGATAGACCAAGTATTGGCTGGAGAGCCTCTCGCCCGCAAACCAGTGCGCACCTTGAGCGACGAGGATGAGGCGTGATTTGGGAGTTGGGAAGTCGCACTCTCCACTTTGGCGACCAAGTACAGATCATGGGCGTCCTCAATGCGACGCCCGATTCGTTTTACGACGGGGGCCGCTACTGCGAGCCGCAGGCTGCGGTGGAGCGCGGCTTAGAGATGGTGGAGGAAGGGGCGGCAATCGTCGATATTGGCGGTGAATCGTCGCGGCCGCCGATGTACGGGGCCGCCGAGGAGGTCTCGGTCGCCGAGGAGTGCGCCCGGGTTCTGCCGGTCGTCGAGGGCCTCCGGCGCCAGAGCGATGTGCCCATCTCGGTTGACACGGTCAAGGCCGAAGTGGCGCGCCGAGCCCTTGGGGCGGGGGCCGATATCATCAACGACATTAGTGCCCTGCGGCACGATTCGGCTATGGCCGAGGTCGCCGCACAGGCTAACGCCCCGGTGATCCTGATGCACCGCCGGGGCACGGCGGCTACTATGCAGCAGAATACCCACTACGATGGTTTGCTCGGGACGGTGTACGCCTTTCTACAAGAGCGCGTACGCGTCGCCCATGCCCAAGGCGTCGAGCGCGTGGCTGTGGATCCGGGCTTGGGGTTCGGCAAGTCGCCAGAGGGCAACCTCGCCTTGTTGGGGATGTTAGAGCGCTTCTTGGACTTAGAGTGTCCGTTGGTGGTGGGCGCTTCGCGCAAGTCCTTTATATGGAAGACGCTCGGGCTCGCGGCTGCCGAGAGCTTGGAGGGCAGCTTGGCGGCGGCGGCTCTAGCGGCTAGCGCGGGCGTCCACGTACTGCGAGTCCACGACGTGGCCGCGACGCTGCGGGCCGTCCGCTTAGTCGAGGCTGTGCGAGGCCAAGTGCCGTGCTAAAAGACCCGGTCCTGTTTCACTTCTTCGGCTTTCTGCCCGTCTCGCTGACCTCGGTGGTGGATATCCTGCTGGTGGCCTTTATCTTTTTCCGCTTGCTCTCCCTGATCAAAGAAACCCGAGCCGCGCACATGGTCGCCGGGCTGCTGCTAATGGTGTTCGTGGCCTTGGCCGCGCCTTGGCTCAAGATGAACGCCCTGTCTTGGCTTTTGGAGCAGGCGCGCTCTATCTTGCTGATCCTGCTGGTCATCCTCTTCCAGCCCGAGTTGCGACGGCTCCTCCAAGTCTTGGGACAGACCCCGGCGTTCCGCTGGTTTTACAAGGCCGAGCCGTCACGGGTCATCGACGAGGTCGTCAGTGGAGTGGGGCGCTTGGCCGACTTGGGGTACGGGGCGCTGATCGTGCTGGTGCGCCAAGTCCAGATCAGACCGGTCATTGAGACCGGAGTGCCCTTGAATTCCGAGGTGTCGGACGATTTGCTAACCACGATCTTCAGCCCGCGCGCTCCACTGCACGACCGAGCTGTCGTTATCCAAGGCGAGCGCTTGGTGGCGGCCCGCTGTACCTTGCCTCTGGCCGAAGAGGTCGAAGACCAGCGGTTGGGAACCCGCCATCGGGCAGCATTGGGGCTGTCGCAGGAATCGGACGCGGTAATCATCGTCGTCTCCGAGGAGAACAGCACTATTTCGCTGGCCATTGGCGGGGTTTTTTGGCGGGGATTGGACCGTCGGCAACTCAAGCTGCGCCTACAAGAGCAGATGGCCTCGGGCTAAGCGCAGCGCAGCGGCGTTTTGCTTGACACGGTCCCGGCAGTACTCTAAGTTGAAATTTTTATTTCAATTAAATAATAAAAATTATGAGAAATAAACAGATGCGGCAGACCCGCATACGGGAACTGCTCTACAGAAGGACCATTGATACGCACGAAAAATTGGCCGAAGTCCTCCAACAACAGGGTATCGAGGTCAGCCAGTCAACCTTGTCGAAAGACTTGCGCGAAATAGGCGTGGTGCGGGTGCCGCAGGCCGATGGAGGATTTCGCTATACGCTGCCCGAAGCCGGGGCTACGCTGCGCGACCTACACATTCTAGAGCGAGAGTTGCAGGACTTCTTGGTCCAGGCCGAACAGGTAATCAACATGGTTCTGGTGCGGACCGCGTCGGGGCACGCCCAAAGCGTCTGCGAGGCCATTGATCGCATGAGTTGGGCCGAGGTCGCGGGCACGCTGGCTGGCGAAAACACGATTTTTATCGTCACTCGTTCCGAGCAAGATGCGGCGAAGTTAGTCGATAAAATCAACGCGGTGTGCGGCGAGGAGACCTGATGAACGCCGAGGTTTTGCAGGACTTGCAAGTCCAGATCGACAAAGCTGAGACCCTGATCGAGGCCCTGCCTTATTTGCAGGAATTCCGCGGCAAAGTGATGGTCGTTAAATACGGCGGCAGCACTATGGGCAGCGGAGACACTGTGTACAAGGACATCGTCTTCATGCAGGTGGTCGGCATCTGTCCGGTCGTGGTCCACGGCGGTGGCCCGGCCATCACCCGCCGCCTGCAAGAGTTGGGCCTTGAGAGTCAGCGCGTAAATGGGCTGCGGGTGACGGATGCGGCGACGATGAAGGTGGTCGAGGATGTGCTCTTTGGCGAAGTCAACGCTCGGATCGTCCGCGAAATTGGCGCACTAGACGGGCGGGCCGTGGGCGTCTCGGCCAAGGACGCCGGGATCATGCAGGTGCGCAAACACTGGGTTCAGACCGATAGTGGCACTATGGATATCGGCTATGTCGGCGATGTCGAGCACGTGGATACCGCGCCTTTGTTGGACTTGATAGGCAAGGGCATGATTCCGGTGGTTGCGCCGATTGGCCGCGGGCCGGAGGGCGAGAGCTTCAATGTCAATGCCGATACGGCGGCTGGGGAAATCGCCGCGGCCCTGCACGCCGAGAAGTTGGTCTTTTTGACGGATGTGCAGGGCATTATGCGCGATCTCGCAGACGATGCTTCCCTGCTATCAACCGTACACGTCTCTGAGGTGGGAGGGTTGATAGACCAAGGCGTGATCTGCGGCGGAATGATTCCCAAGGTCGAAGCCTGTGTCAAGTCCGTCAAAGCCGGCGTGCGCAAAACCCACGTCATTGACGGGCGCGTGCCGCATGCGATGTTGCTCGAGTTTTACACCCGGCAGGGAATTGGTACCCAAATTGTCCAGTAGAACGACGGAGACAACCATGAAAACCGAAGATATTATCAAGGGCGAAGCGCAATACATTTTGCAGACCTACGGCCGGCCCGAGTTCGTACTAGAAAGAGGCAATGGGGTCTATCTCTTCGACATGGACGGCAACCGCTATCTCGATTTTGTCAGTGGCTTGGCAGTCAACGCGTTGGGCTACGGCGACTACGAGGTGCTCAAGGCCATTGAGGCACAGGCCGCCAAGCTGATGCACGTGTCCAATCTCTACCACACAATCCCCTCGGTCGAGGTGGCAAAGCGGCTGGTTGAGCACTCATTCGCCGACCGGGTGTTCTTCTGCAACAGCGGCACCGAGGCGTGGGAGGCCACGCTCAAGTTTTGCCGCAAGTGGGGCAACACCACCCACGACCAACCCAAAAACCGCCTCATCGCCTTTGAAAATTCCTTTCACGGGCGGACGTATGGGTCCATCTCGACGACTGGTCAACCCAAGTACCACAAGGGGTTTGAGCCGTTGCTGCCGGGCATTGACTTCGCCCAATTCAACGATTTGGCCTCTGTAGAATCGCTGGTCTCGGATCAGACCTGCGCGATTTTGGTCGAGCCGGTGCAGGCCGAGGGGGGGATCAACGCCGCGACTGCGGAATTTCTCACCGGGTTGAGGCGCCTGTGCGACGAGCGGGATATGTTGCTGGTCTTCGACGAGATCCAAGTGGGGTGCGGGCGCTTAGGCTCGCTGTGGGCGTATCAACAATACGAGGTTGAACCGGATATTATGACCTTGGCCAAGGCCCTCGGTGGCGGCTTGCCAATCGGCGTCGCGCTCTTGCGGCAGAAGGTGGCCGATGCCATTGAAGCCGGCGACCACGCCGCTACATTCGGTGCCAACCCCGTGGCCTGCGCTGCGGCAACCGCGGTTTTGGACAAGCTGTTGGAGCCGGGTTTTATCGACGGGGTGCGCGAAAAAGGCGAACACTTGATCGATCGCCTACAAAAGTTGCAGCAGCGCTGGCCTGAGCACATTACTGAAGTGCGCGGCAAAGGGCTGATCGCCGGTGCGGTCACCAGCCAGCCGGCCGCCGACTATCTGGCCGCCTTCCGCCAGCGCGACATCTTGGTGGCCACGGCTGGGGCCGATGTGGTGCGCTTCTTGCCGCCGCTGATCGTCGAGCGGGATCGCATCGACGAAGTAGTAGATGTATTCGACGAGATTCTGCGCCAAGGTGTCTAATGGCCGCGGTACAAACGCCTTGGGGTGGGCGGTTCCAGTCTGCGCCGGCCGAGTTGATGGAGCGCTTCAACGCCTCTATTGGCTTCGACCGCAAGCTATTGGAGGCCGATATTGCGGGCAGCGTGGCCTACGCCCGCGCCCTGCAGCGGGCTGGCGTCCTCAGTGCTGGGGAACTGCAGCAAATCGAAGCGGGGCTAAAGCAGGTCCAGGAAGAATTCTCAGCACCGGGCTGCGCACTTCCCGACGCGCTTGAAGACATCCACATGGCCGTGGAGCAGCGGCTGACCGAGCTGATTGGGCCGGTCGGAGGCAAGCTGCATACCGGGCGCAGTCGCAACGACCAAGTCAACTTAGACGAACGGCTCTACCTGCGGGACGCGATTGCGTCGCTCCAGGCGCAGATTCGCCATTTGCAAGGCGTGCTGCTGGCGTCGAGTGAGCAGCACAGCAGCGTAGTGCTGCCCGGTTACACTCACTTACAACAGGCGCAACCGGTTCTTTTTTCTCACTACGCGCTGTCGCTGTTCTGGATGTTGGAGCGCGACCGCGGGCGGCTAGGGGACGCTTGGCAACGGGCCGATTTTCTGCCGTTGGGTTCTGGGGCGTTGGCTGGGAGTGCGTTTCCGCTCGACCGGGCGTTCCTCGCCCGCGAACTCGGGTTTTCGCAGGTGACCCCCAATAGCCTCGACGCGGTCAGCGACCGCGATTTTCTGCTCGAGACCCTGTCTGTGCTGGCAATTCTAATGATGCACTTGAGCCGCTTCTGCGAGGATTTGATCCTCTGGTCGTCGTCGGAGTTTGGTTTTGTCGAACTCGACGATCACTTTGCGACCGGATCTAGTATGATGCCACAAAAGAAAAATCCGGACGCGCTAGAGCTGGTGCGCGGCAAGACCGGTCGGGTGTACGGCAGCCTGATGGCGTTGTTGACGACGATGAAGGCCGTGCCGTTGACGTACGCCAAGGATCTGCAGGAAGACAAGGAGCCGCTCTTTGACGCACTGGAAACGTCGGCCATTTGCCTAGAGGTTTTCGCCGGTGCTTGGGAGAGCATGGAGGTGCGCGCCGAGCGGATGGAGTCCGCGGTGGATTCCACGGCCTTGGCAACGGATTTGGCCGACTATTTGGTGGGCCAAGGCGTTCCCTTCCGCGAGGCTCATCGCGTCGTTGGCCGCTTGGTGCGGGACTCGCTAGAACAAGGCCGCGCCCTCACCGACCTTAGCTTGGAAGATCTGCGCGCCCACAGTACGGATTTCGGCGAGGACGCGCTCGGCCTGCTCGACGTGCGCCAGAGCTTGGCGCGCCGTAATATAGAAGGTGGCACCGGCCCGCAGGCCGTGGCCGAACAGATGGAGAAGGCGCAGCAGGCATGGGCCGGGAGTTGACAGAATGTTAGTAGCGATTAAAGACATCGAATTTTACGTGCGCGAGATGCGGATGCGCATGCCGTTTAAGTTCGGCAACGTGGTCGCTGATAGTCTGACCGCGCTGCACGTGGCCATGGATCTAGAGTTGAGCGATGGCCGTCGAGCGCGGGGTTGGACTGCGGATATGCTGTCGCCTAGGTGGTTCGACAAGGACCCAGACAAGACGATGACCGAGGGCATCCGGGACTTGGTGGATGGAGCGCAAGCGGCCGCCGCTGCTTATCGGGAGTCGGGTCAAGCAGGAACGACCCCATTCGCAATATGGGAGGCAGGCTACGAGGCGGGTCGGGCGTGGGGCCGAGAGCGGGGCACGAACGATCTGCTGGCGTCCAACGGCGCGGCTCTGATGGAGCGGGCACTCATCGACGGCTTGGGAGTCGCGCTGGGACAGCCCTATTTTGCGCTGTTGCAGGACAATGTCCTCGGGTTAGCGCTGGAGAAGATCCACCCGGAGCTAGAGGAGCTGGAGCTTGCGGCGGTGCTGCCGGCGGCACCGGTGCGCTCGCTGCACGTCCGCCATACGGTCGGCTTGGTCGATCCCATCCGCACGGCCGCAATTGCGCCCGAAGAGCGGTTGAACGACGGGTTGCCGCAGTCCTTGGAGGAATGCATTCAGAGCCAGGGCCTGCGCTATTTCAAGATCAAGATCGGCGGCGACCCCGAAGCCGATTTTGAACGCTTGGCGGAGATTGCCGCGCTTTTGGACGAGTGCGGTGGGGAGTATCACATCACGCTCGACGGCAACGAACAGTACGGCAACGCGGCCGATTTGCTGGCCTTGTTGGAGCGGATTGAACAGGACTTGGGGTCGTTTTACCACCGCATCCTCTACGTCGAGCAACCCATGGACCGCGCCCTTTCCCTCGATCCCGCGCTCAAGAAAGACCTCGAGGTTTTGGCGGCAAAACGTCCTCTGTTGATTGACGAGTCGGATGAATCCTTGGATTCCTTTCGCCGCGCATTGGACTTGGGGTACAGCGGCGTCTCGTCCAAGTCTTGCAAAGGGTTGGTCAAGGCGCTGGCCAACAGTGCGCTCGCTTGGCAGCGCACGGCTGCGGGCCATTCCTGTTTTGTCTCGGCTGAGGATTTGACCGTGGTGCCGGTGGTGTCGCTGCACCAAGATTTGGTGCACGTGGCGGCGTTGGGGATCGATCACGTCGAGCGCAATGGGCACCACTACGTGCGGGGGCTGGATCACTTGTCGGCTGCTGAGCGGGCGTGGTGCTTTGAGCGGCACGGCGATCTGTATCGCGCCGAGGGTCAGAGTGGTTTTCTCGACATTCGCGACGGCCAGATCGCGGTCGGCTCCCTGCAACGGCCTGGACTCGGGGTGGATGGCGCGGTCGATATCGCGGCCATGCAGCCGCTGGCGGAGGCACAACTCTCGTGAGTGCCGTAGAAATAAGGCTTGAGGACGTGCGGTTCTACATGCGGAATGTGCATACCCGCATGCCCTTCAAATACGGCGCGGCCGTGCTGACTGCGGTACCGATTCTTCACGTGGTGGCTCAGGGCACGCTAAAAAACGGCACTCCGGTACAAGGGGTTGCAGCCGACATCCTTCCGCCTAAGTGGTTCGATAAGGACCCGGCCAAAAGTTACGAAGACAATGTCGCCGACTTGCTGTGGTCGGCGCGGTCGGCGCGGTCGGCCTACTTGGATGCGGCGCGGTCCCCCGCGTCGTTCTTTGCCATCTGGCAGGACGGTTATGCACAGACGGTATCCGCTGGCGACGCGCACGGCCTGAATCGGTTGACGGCAGTCCACGGCAGTACGCTGATGGAGCGCGCCCTGATCGACGCAGTGGGGTGCGGTGTGGGCGCGAGTTACTTTGAGTTGCTCAAGGCCAATATCCTCGGCTTGGATCTGGGGGCGATTCACCCCGAACTACAAGGGGTAGAGCCCGGCCAAGTGATAGGGACTGCGCCGCTGGCGCAGTTGCACGTGCGGCACACGGTGGGATTGGCCGATCCGATTGTCTCAAGCGATATTGCGCCCGAGGAGCGGCTGGACGACGGGTTGCCGCAGTCGCTGGCCGATTGCGTCGAGCGCCAAGGACTGACGTACTTTAAGGTCAAGGTGAACGGCGATTTGGAGACTGACCTGGCGCGGTTGGCCGTGATTGCCGAGTTGCTAGACGGGCGTGACGCCGAGTATAAGGTCACGCTCGACGGCAACGAGCAATATCGGGAAATGGACGCACTCGTTGGCTTGATTGAGGCCCTTGCAGCCGAGCAGCCGCGTTTGTACGAGCGCATCCTCTACGTCGAGCAGCCTCTAGAGCGGAGCGTGGCTTTGGATGCTGCCCTAGAACCGGGTATTCGGGCTGCTGCGGCGCATCGTCCCTTGCTCATCGACGAGTCGGACGATGCGCAGGATACCTTCCGTCAGGCTTTGGCGCTGGGATACAAAGGCGTTTCGTCCAAGGCGTGCAAAGGGCTGGTCAAGGCGCTGGCAAATCTAGCGTTGGCGCGGCAGCGGGAGGGCTGTTTTCTCTCGGGCGAGGACCTGATGAACCTGCCGGTGGTGGCCCTGCACCAAGATTTGGCGCACGTGGCGGCCTTGGGGATCGGGCACGTTGAGCGCAACGGGCACCACTACGTGCGGGGGTTGGATCACTTGACTGCGGACGAGCAGGTGGCTTGCTTGGCCACGCACGGGAAGCTCTATCGGGAGGTGGACAGCGGGTTGGTGGCTTTAGATGTGCGGGAAGGAAAGATCGAGGTGGGGTCGCTGCAAGTGGCGGGTTTGGGTGTGGGAGTGCCGGTGGCAGTGGATGGGATGGTGGAATTGGAGGAATGGGAATTTGCGTCGTTGGCCTGAGCTAGGAGATGGCTATGCTAGACGATTTCTCCCTAGAAGCGCTCATCGCCTATGCGGAGGCACATCCGTTCATTGCCACCTTGTTGCTGTTGGTGGCGATGGTATTGCTAGGCAGCTTGCTGCGCAAAATTTTCAAGGTCGCGGTGGTGTGCGCGATTGTCTTGCTGGTCGGCCTGTACTTTACCCAAGGCGACGACTCGGACTGGTGGAAACGGGTCGAAGCGATCGGCAGCGAGGTTGTGGTGTGGGGCGAGGCGTTGCTGGAAAAGGCCGACGAGATCTTTGAGAAAGGAAAGCAGCAACTAGAAGGGAATTAGGCCACCCCGGCCTCTTGTAGTTGCGCGATAAAGGCCGCTTCGTCGAGCACTGCGACGTCAAGGGCCTGTGCTTTTGCCAGTTTGGATCCCGCTTTTTCGCCTGCTATGAGCAGGTCGGTGTTTTTGCTGACGCTGGACGTGGTCTTGCCCCCCAAGCTCTCGATCAGCGCGGCTGCCTCGTCGCGGCTGTAGCCCGACAAAGTGCCGGTGATGACTACGGTCTTGCCGCTAAAATGCGACGGCGGCGCGGCGGCTTCTTCCGCTTTCATCTTGAACTGCAACTTAGCCTTATTCTTGAGCTTGTAGAGCATGCGATCGAGTGCAGGGAGGTCGGGGAGGCTGGCGTAGAGACTGCGGGCGATGGTCGGGCCGATCTCGTGGGTGGCTTCCAACTCTTCGACGCTGGCCTTGCACAAAGCGTCGAGGCTGACAAATGTCCGGGCCAAGGTGCGGGCTACGGTCGCGCCCACGTGGCGGATGCCGAGGGCGAAGAGCACCCGGTCGAAGGGTTGTTCTTTGCTGCGGGCGAGGCCGTCGAGGAGGTTTTGCGCCGACTTTTCGCCCATCCGCTCTAGGGCACCAAGGGATGCTACGTCGAGTTCGTAGAGGTCGCTCAAGTCCTTTACCAATCCCTGCTCTACCAATTGTTCGACCACGGCCGGTCCCAAACCCTCGATGTCCATGGCGTTGCGCGAGGCAAAGTGTTCGAGGCGGCGGCGGAGTTGGGCGGGGCAGGTGAGATTGTCGCAGCGCGCCACGGCTTCTTCGGCGTCGCGGGTGAGTGGACTTTTGCACGAGGGACATTGGTTGGGGAAGGAATACTCTACGGAGTCATCGGGCCGCGCACTGAGATCGACCTCGACGACTTTGGGGATTACGTCGCCGCCCTTTTCGATGAGCACAGTGTCGCCGATGCGAATGTCCTTGCGGCGGATTTCGTCCGCGTTGTGCAGGCTGGCTCGGGCGATGGTGGAGCCAGCCAAAGGCACGGGTTCTAAAATGGCCACCGGCGTTACGGCACCTGTGCGGCCGACTTGCAGATGGATATCGAGAAGCCGAGTGCGGGCTTGATAGGCCGGAAACTTGTAGGCCATGGCCGAGCGCGGGCTTTTGGCGGTGTAGCCCAGCCGCTCCTGCTGGTTGAGGCTATCGACTTTGATGACCACTCCGTCGATTTCGTAGGGGAGATCGGCGCGGGCGGCGGCGTAGTGGTCGTAGTGCTCGAAAACGTCCGCCAGCGAAGCACAGCGCTGGTGTTCGGGGACCATTAAGCCCCAGGCGCGAAGTGTTTCGAGACACTCGCTGTGGCGCGTCTGGTTGCCACCTTCGGCGTGTATCCAGTAGGCGAAGAAGCGCAGGTTGCGCTTGGCTACTAGGTTGGGGTTTTGCAGCTTGAGCGAGCCGGCCGTGGAGTTGCGCGGGTTGGCGAAGAGTGGCTCTTCGTCGGCCTCGCGCTGGGCGTTGAGTTGGGCGAAGTCGCTGCTTTCCATGTAGACTTCGCCGCGGATTTCGCAATCGATTCCCGGCTGCCGCAGCCGGAGGGGGATGGTGGGGATGGTGCGGGCGTTGGCGGTGATTTCGTCGCCTTGGACTCCGTCGCCGCGGGTGACGGCGCGCACGAGCACGCTGTCTTGGTAGATGAGGCTGAGAGCTACGCCGTCAATTTTTAGCTCGAAGACGTATTCGACCGCTTCGTCGGGTAGGCTCTGGCGCACTCGCCGGTCGAAGTCTTCCACGTCTTGGCTCGAGTAGCTATTGTCGAGGCTGAGCATGGGGCGCGCGTGGCGCACGGTGGGAAAGTCGCTGGTGGGGGTGCCGCCGACGCGCTGGGTGGGGGAATCGGGCTGCTTGAGTGCTGGGTGGGCCTCTTCGAGGGTTTGCAGCTCTGTGAGGAGACGGTCGAATTCCTGGTCGGAGATGGTGGGGGCGTCGAGGACGTGATAGCGGTAGAGGTGTTCTTCTAGCTCGTCTGCGAGCGCGGCGATGCGTTGGGCGATGTCTTGGGTCATGGTACAAAGTACGATAGGCGGGGCACCAAACCGCGTCAACCCGCCTCGTCTTATTGTCCGTCGATGAATCCAGCCTTATATTTTTGTCGCGGAACGAGATAGATATGACTGCTACTTGGCACGATTACTGGGAACTGACTAAACCGAGAATTGCCTTTTTGGTGCTGGTTACGGCCGCCTTCGGATTTTTCTTGGGCGGGCAAGGCATTCACGCGCCGCTGCTTTTTTGTTGTCTGCTCGTCGGTACGGGCTTGACTACGTGCGGCTCGTCGGTGCTCAATCACTATCTGGAACGCGATGTCGATGGGTTGATGAAGCGCACGCGCAATCGGCCCTTGCCGACCGGGCGCGTCAAGCCGGGGACGGCGCTGTCGATGGGGTTTGTGCTGGTTTTAAGCGGCGTGTTTTTCCTGCTTTTTACCGCTGGGTTGTTGACGGCTTTTCTGGCACTCCTCTCCGCGTTTCTCTACGTGGTGGTGTACACCCCGATGAAGCGGCAAAATTGGCTCAATACCTCGCTGGGGGCCGTGCCAGGTGCCCTGCCGCCCGTAGGGGGCTGGACGGCGGCGACTGGCGCGATTGACCCCGGGGCTGTGGTCCTGTTTCTCATTCTCTTTGCTTGGCAGCACCCGCACTTCTACGCCATTGCGTGGATCTTCCGCGACGACTATCGGCGCGGCGGTTTCAAGATGTTACCCGTCGTCGAGCCGGATGGGAACAGTACCTGCTGGCAGGTGATGGGCTACTTGGTACTGCTGCTGATCTTTTCGGTGTTGCCTTCGTTTATGGGTCTCACCGGCCCGTTCTACTTAGCTGGGGCGGTGGTGTTGGGCGCGCTGTTTTTGGCCTCCGGTCTCGCGCTTAGCTTCTCGCGCTCGGTGGCCAGTGCGCGGCGGCTGCTCAAGGCTTCGGTCCTCTACCTGCCGCTACTGTTGGTGTTGAGCGTGGTGGACGCCGGGTTTTAGGAGTGCGGCTTGCGCCCGCTCGTACTCTTCGGGCGCGTTGAGGTTGGCAAAAAGCAGGCCGCGCTCGTCGTAGGGTCGCCAATCCTTTTCCCTTACCAGATCCAAATTCAGATTGCTCAGTAGGTTGCGCATGCCGAGCTGATCGGCCTGTATGGCGGCTTCTACGGCCGTTAAGCAAGACGGCTCGTAGAGCGCACAGAGCGGTTGCAGCCCTGTGGCCGTATAGGGCACGACCGCTTGATGTGGCCCGCGCCGGTTGACGAGGTGGCGGAGGAAGTCCGGAGTGAGAAAGGGCAAGTCGCAGGCGAGGAGGAGCACGGGTGCGGCGGTTGTGCTGAGCGCGGTGTACAGGCCTCCTAGCGGCCCAAGTCCGGGTCGGCGGTCGGGATGGACGGGTAGCCCGAGGTGGCTATAGGAGGAGGGGTCGCCGATGATGACGCGGGGGTAACCGAGGGGGCGCGCCGCAGCGAGGACGCGTTCAATCAGAGTCTGGTCGCCTAATTGCAGGAGGGCCTTGTCGCGGCCTATGCGTCGGCTCTGGCCGCCGGCTAGCACGGCGACGTGGATCATTTGGTAGTAGGCAAGACGATATGCTAACCGCCGATCCTCATTGCGGCTGGGAGGCTTTAAGCGCGGCGTTGCGCTCCCCTTCAAGCAGCCCCTCGATACGGGCCACGCGCTCGGAAACGCCGTTAATCTCTTTCGTCAAATCTGCTGCGACCTTAGCCACTTCCTTAGACATATCGCCCCGAATTTTCCACAAGAACGCTAACACTCCGATAAATCCCGCAATGTTTATGCCCGTACTTAAATCAATCATAGTTGCACCTCTTGGCAGAACGTGAAAGTACTTTTACGATACGTCTCTCTCGCGCAAGAGTCAACCATTTGCCCTCGGTAAAAAGCGTGGCAAAGTGCCCCAAAATTTCAACTAGCCCAGAACCGATCGTTCCGGGGATTGGCTGGGGCGGCGGTTGATTTGGGCGGCTGCGTACCCTGCGCCAAATCCGTTGTCGATATTGACGACAACCACGCCGGCCGCACAGGAGTTGAGCATGGCCAAGAGGGCGGCAAGGCCGTGGAAACTCGCGCCGTAGCCCACGCTAGTTGGCACAGCCACGACCGGAATATCCACCAGCCCGCCGACGACGCTAGCGAGCGCACCCTCCATCCCGGCGACTACGACGATGACCCGCGCCCGCTGCAAGAGTTCGCGGTACGCTAGGAGCCGGTGCAGGCCAGCGACGCCGACATCGCAAACCTCCTCGACATGAGCACCCATAGCGCGGGCGGTGACGACGGCTTCGCGGGCCACGGGCAGGTCCGAGGTGCCGGCGGCGGCGACGACGACTAGGCCTTCAGGCGTGGGCTGTTCGGCTCCTGGTACTAAGACCGTGCGGGCGAGAGGGTCGTGCTCGGCGCGGTCAAAGCGCTCGACGAGGGCTTGGGCCGTAGCCGCTTCGACGCGGGTGGCCAGCACCTGTGCGCCATGCGCGGTTATGCGCTCGGCGATGGCCAACACCTGCTCGCGGGTTTTGCCTTGGCCGAAAATGACTTCCGGGAACCCAGTCCGCAGGGCGCGGTGGTGATCGACGTGGGCAAACCCAAGGTTTTCGAAAGGCAGGTTTCTAAGCCGCTCTAAGGCTTGGCTCGGCGCGAGGTCTCCGGTGGCGACTCGCTCTAATAGGTGACGGAGTTGTTCTTGGTCCATGGCATTTAGGAACGCGGGATCAACGGCAGCAGCGGAAGCCGAGGAGGGGCTGCTCGTAGGTTTGCAAGGGCGAGTCGGTCATGATTTCCGCTAAGACTTCTATATCATAGGGGTCTTGGCCTTCGATGGATAGGGTGCTCACGAGGCTTGCGCTGTCGCAAGCTCCGCTTTCGTACACGCTGCTTGCGACTACGTACACCGCTAGGTCGCCGGCGTCGTCGATAGCGGCGACCCATTCGTCCATGTTACCCGTCAAGTCAAAAACGCCGGTCGCGCCGCCGCAGTTGGGAAACGAGCCGGAGGATGCGAGTTGGGCGGTTGGGTCGCTGCTGAAGTGAGAAAAGGCCGAACCCGGCACATTGCAGAAGCGCACGCCAAAGTGGTCGCGGCTGTCGTAGGCAGCCAAATCGTCGGTCGAAGAAAAGCGCCGCATTTGGTCCGCTTGGCAAGCCGCGGTCCACTCGTCCGGGCTGCACAGGCGCTTGCCCTCGGCTGCGCACAGGCGCGCTGCTTGAAAAAAAGAAGCGGACTGCGGCCGTTCTCCTCTGGCGTTGGGATACTCGTATGCGTCTATCTCGTATTCTTGACCCGTTGGCAGGACTAGACGCACCGTGCCGCCAGTTGGCAGAGGCGGCTCAATGGAAACGTGGACGGCGATTTCGCGCTCGGTGTTTGCGGCACCATCACTGGCGGTAACGCGCAGTTTGTGGCTGCCAGGAAAAAAGGCGACGACGGTAGCGCGCGAGCCGATTTGTCGCCCGGTTTCCTCGTCGCGGATGGCCTCCTCTGACCAGATGCTAAGGCTGTCCCCGGCCATCGGCTCCCAGTGGTATTCAAGCTGGTCGCCGTCAGGATCGCTGCCAAATGAGTCGATAACTAGCTGCGGCGCGCTAAACGCGCTGGTCGCGTCGGCGGTTACTTCCAGCAGGGGTTCGCGCTGCACGACCTCCACGAGGAAGTTTTCGATCAGCACCCGAGCGTCTTCCGCGCAGCGCTGGCGGTCGGCTATATCGGGTACGGCAATGGCATTGCAGTTGCGGTCGGTTACGAGGACCTGCACGACAAATTGCTCACTGGAGCCGGTGATGATTTGGGGGGCAAACCAAGAGTTGGTCTCTTGGGCCTGCGCATCGCGGAAGCTGCCTCCGGCTGGAGCCCGCCACTCGTAGAACACAGGGTCATCGTCCTCGTCGGCTGCGCGGACCTCAAAGCGAACCTCGCCGCCGCGCGGGACTTGGCAGATTGCATCCGCGCTGTTGATCAGAGTGTCTAGGGAAGCTGCACCCGGCGACTGGCAGGTCATCCGCGCCAAGTGTACGGTCGGGGGATCGTTGGGAAGGTTGTCGTGGAGCAAGCTACAGGCACCAAGGGCGAGGAATGGGGCTGCGAGGCACCAACCGAGGTTCATTCGCCTTCGATCATCAGGTCGAGTAGCCGCTCTAGATCCCCATCGTTGTAGAATTCGACCTCGATCTTGCCCTTGTTTGACCCAGTGCGACGGATGTTGACCGCGGTGCCGTAGCGGTGCTGCAATCGGTCCTCATAGTCGCGGATGTGGGGGTCATTGGGGACTTCTTTGGGAGACTTCTTTTTCTTGCGGCCCACGCGCTGATTGGCGACCGCCTTTTCGACCTCGCGGACGGCCATTTTCTCCTCGACTGCGCGGCGGGCCAGCGCGAGCCGGTCTTCGTCTTCTTCGAGGCCGAGCAGGGCGCGGGCGTGCCCCATCTGCAATTGGCCGCGGCGCAAAAATTCTTGGACCTCATGTGGTAATTGCAACAGCCTGAGAAGATTGGTCACGGTCGAGCGATTTTTCCCCACCTTGCGGGCGACTTCCTCTTGCGTGAGGAAGCACTTGTCGGTCAGCGAGCGATAGCCTTCGGCCTCTTCGATTGGGGTCAGGTTTTCGCGCTGGATGTTCTCGATCAGCGACAGCTCCATCAAATCTTGCTGAGACTCGATTTCGTGGACGATCGCTGGTATTTCTTGGATTCCCGCCTTCTTGGTGGCCCGCCAGCGGCGCTCACCAGCGATGATCTGGTAGCTCTGGCCGATGCGGTTGACGGTGATGGGCTGGATGACGCCTTTCTCTTGGATTGAGTGCATCAGCTCGTCGATGCTCTCTTCGTCGAACTCAGTGCGAGCTTGATAGGGATTGGGCTCGATCTCATCGACGTCGATATAGAAGATCTGGCGCGAGGCGTCGCCTTGGCCGCTAGGTTCGGCATATTCCGGGATGAGGGCGCTGATGCCCTTGCCGAGGACCGGCTTCTTACCCATGGTCGATCACTTCTCCTGCGAGGCTCATGTAATCCTGAGATCCCTGCGACAAAATGTCGTAGAGTACGATGGGTTGGCCGTGGCTAGGGGCCTCGGCCAGACGCACGTTGCGGCTGATAGAGGTCTTGTAAACCTTGTTGCCGAAATAGGACTTGACTTCTGAAGATACTTGGCGCGATAGGTTCAAGCGTCCGTCGAACATGGTGAGTAGGACGCCAGCGATCTGGAGCTTGGGATTGAGGTGGCGTTGGATTTGGCGCACGGTGTTGAGCAATCGGCCGAGGCCCTCTAGCGCGTAGTACTCGCACTGAATGGGTATCATCACCGAATCGGCCGCGGTCAGGGCGTTGATGGTCAATAGCCCCAAAGAAGGCGGACAGTCGAGAATGATATAGGCGTATTGGTCGCGGACTTGGTTGAGCAGCCCGTCTAACTTTTGCTCGCGAGCGATCATGTTGACCATCTCGACCTCGGCTCCCGTCAGGTTGATGTGCGAGGGAATCAAGGACAGGAAGGATATCTTGGTCTCGTAGGTAACGTCAGCGGTCTCTTTTTGCCCGATCAGCGCGTGGTAGATATTGGCCGGTTCGATCTCCTCGCTGTTCTGAAAGCCGCAGCCCGAAGTGGCGTTGGCCTGCGGATCCATGTCGATGAGCAGGGTTTTTTGTTCGGCCACGGCCAGACTGGCCGCCAAGTTGACGGCCGTGGTGGTCTTGCCGACCCCTCCTTTTTGATTGGATATGGCGATGACCCGGCTCATGGCAGAAACTCACTCGGCAAGGGCGGCTTGGGCGGCCGCCAAGCGAGCGATGGGTACCCGGTAGGGGGAACAAGAGACGTAGTCGAGACCTACTTCATGGCAAAAGCCCACCGAACTGGGGTCGCCACCGTGCTCGCCGCAGATGCCCACCTTGAGCTGGGGACGAGCACTGCGGCCGCGCTCGGTGCCAAGGCGCACGAGCTGGCCGGTGCCCTCTTGATCGAGGCTTTGGAAGGGATCGTCGGCGAGAATGCCTTGGGCTACGTATTCGGGAAGAAACTTGCCCGCGTCGTCGCGGCTGTAGCCGAAGGTAAGCTGAGTTAGATCGTTGGTACCAAAGCTAAAGAACTCGGCTTGCTCGGCGATTTGGTCGGCGAGGAGGGCGGCGCGGGGAATTTCGATCATGGTTCCTACTAGATACTCGATAGTGCCTCCGACGGCAACGGCGACGCGGTCAACCATAGCTTTTAGGTCGCTAAACTCGCGCTCGGTTCCCACGAGGGGGATCATGATTTCGGGCAGGGGATTGACGCCCTTGGCGCGCACGTTGACCGCGGCCTCAAAAATGGCCTCGACTTGCATCTCGTAGATTTCTGGGTAGGTGATCCCCAAGCGACAGCCGCGATGCCCCAACATGGGGTTAAACTCGTGCAGGGAGGTGATTTTAGCCTCGATCTGGCTTAGCGGGACGCCCATTTCCTCGGCCATCTGTTCTTGTTGGGCTGGCTCGTGCGGCAAGAACTCGTGCAGCGGCGGGTCTAGCAGGCGGATGGTTACGGGTAGGCCGTTCATGGCGGTGAAAATGCCTTCAAAATCGAGCCGCTGTATGGGCTTGAGCTTGGCTAGGGCTTGGCGTCGCCCGGCCTCGTCGGCGGCGAGGATCATCTCGCGCACGGCCACGATGCGGTCGCTCTCAAAGAACATGTGCTCAGTGCGGCACAGGCCAATGCCTTCGGCACCGAAATTGCGGGCCACTTCTGAGTCGTGCGGCGTGTCGGCGTTAGTGCGCACGGCCAGTCGGCGCTTGTCGTCGGCCCAACCCATCATGGTGTCAAACGACGCCGAGAAACTCGGCTCCACCGTGGGCACTTGGCCCAGCATGACTTGGCCGGACGAGCCATCGATGGATATCCAGTCGCCCTTTTTGACGGTCTTGCCGTTGGCGGTAAACAATTCTTGGTGATAGTCGATTGCTATGGACTCGCAGCCGGCCACGCAGCACTTGCCCATGCCGCGTGCGACTAGGGCGGCATGAGAGGACGCGCCCCCCCGCGCCGTGAGAATGCCTTGAGCGGCGTCCATGCCGCCGATGTCTTCGGGCGAAGTCTCTTGGCGCACCAAGATGACCTGCTGACCTTCGGCCGCTTGTGTTTCGGCCTCTGCGGAGTTGAAGACGACTTGGCCGGTCGCCGCCCCGGGTGAAGCGGGCAGTCCCTCGGCGATGACGTCTTTGGGACTCGCGTCGTCGAATGTGGGATGGAGGAGCTGATCGAGCTGGTCGGGAGTGACGCGCAGGAGGGCTTCCTCTTGTGAGATCAACCCCTCGGCGGCCATATCTACGGCGATTTGGACCGCCGCCGCTCCAGTGCGCTTGCCGTTGCGGGTTTGCAGCATCCACAATTTGCCCTTCTGGACCGTGAACTCCACATCCTGCATGTCGCGGTAGTGTGGCTCTAGCTGGTCGCAGATCGCTTGGAACTGCTCGTACACTTGCGGCATTTGGCCGCTGAGTTCGGACAGCGGCTCGGGTGTGCGGGTACCAGCGACCACATCTTCGCCTTGGGCGTTGATGAGGAATTCGCCGTATAGGTGCTTCTCTCCAGTGGAGGGGTTGCGCGTGAAGGCCACGCCCGTGGCGCAATCGTCGCCCATGTTGCCGTACACCATGGACTGGACGTTGACGGCCGTGCCCCAGTCGTGGGGGATGCCTTCGATTTCGCGGTAGCGGATGGCGCGCTGCCCCTGCCAAGAGCCGAAGACCGCACCGATGGCATTCCACAACTGCTCGTGAGGGTCTTCGGGAAATTCGCGATCGAGCCGCTTGGCGATCTCGGCCTTAAACTCGGCGACCAATTCGCGTAGGTCTTCGGCGCTCAGTTCGCTGTCGAGCGCGACCCCACGGGCGTGTTTTTTCGCGTCGAGCAGGGCCTCAAAAGGGTCTGCTTCCTTTTCGTCTTCGGGCCGCAAGCCCATGACCACGTCGCCGTACATCTGCACGAAGCGGCGGTACACGTCGTAGCAAAAGCGCGGATCGCCCGATTGGTCGATAAGCCCTTGGACGATCTCGTCGTTGAGGCCGAGGTTGAGCACGGTTTCCATCATGCCGGGCATGGACACTCTGGCCCCAGAGCGCACGGAGAGCAAGAGCGGGTTGGCCGCGTCGCCAAAGCGCATGTCCATGGTCTTTTCGACTTCGGCAATGGCGCGTTCCACTTGGTCTTTGAGTTCGCTGGGATACGTTTGGTCGTGGTTGTAGTAATAGGTGCAAACTTCGGTGGTGATGGTAAAACCGGCTGGGACGGGCAGGCCGAGCTGGGCCATTTCGGCGAGGTTAGCGCCTTTGCCGCCGAGCAGGTTGCGCATTTCCTTATCGCCTTCGGATTGAGAAGTGCCAAACAGATATACGTACTTTTCCGTCATTGCTTTCCTGTTCTATTAATGCGTTTTGAATTGAGAGGGCATCTCGGCCTTGACAGCCTTTGCCGCTGAGTTTGAAAAGGGGGCGAATTGAGGTGGAACATGCTCGGTGCTTCGAGGAATGGCCTCACAGGGCTGAAAGGGCTGAATATATCCCAAAGGAGAGGTTCGTGCAAGCATTACGCCCACACCTTTTCCCACCGCTGGCTGGTGGCCGAGCGATAGAGGGCTAGGGCCGTGCGCAGTTCGCCGAGGGAGTGTTCCGGCGGCGCGTCCGGGGCCTTGCCGTCGAGGACGGCAGCGGCAAAATCGGCTAGCTCCGGTCCAAAGGATTCGGTGTAACCTGGGCTCGCAAAGAGCTGCTTGCCTTCTGGATGGTCTGCGTCCCACAGATAGAGTTCGGCACCGTCGAGACCGGCGTTGATGGTCAGTTCGCCCTTGGTGCCGGTAATCCGCCACCAAGGGTCCGGGGCAAAGACTGTGTCGATCATCATGGCGTCGAAGATGGCGGTCTTGCCCGAGTCAAAGCGGAAGAGCGCGCGGGCGAGGGACTCGCCCTCCATCTGCGCGAGCGGGTTTCCCAGCACGCCGACCACCTCTTTGATTTCGCCCATCCACATGCGCAAGGGCCGGATCCAGTGCGAGCCGCCGTCGATGGCGATGCCGCCGCCGGTGCGGCCCTTTTCGTAGCGCCAGGGCCGCTCTTCTTTGAACCAGTAGTCGTCGAAAGGATAGACAAAGGCCGCGCGGGCGGTGATGATCTCGCCGATGGCTCCGGCTGCAAGGTGCTTTTGGGCCTCGACGATTTCGGGCCAGTACTGGCTGTTTTCCGCGACCATGAAGACGCCCGGGGCCGCGCTGGCCGCGGCGAGAATGCGGTCGCAGGCGTCGAGGGTGGGGGCCATGGGCTTTTCCAAGAGCACGTGCTTGCCAGCGGCAAAGCACTGGAGGGCGATGGGCTCGTGCAGGTCGTGGGGCAGCATGATATCGACGGCGTCGAAGTCGCCTTTTGCGAGCGCTTCGTCGAGCGAGGTAAACGCCTGCCCGCCGGTTTCAGCGGCGTAGGCTTGGGATTTGGATTTGTCGAGATCGACTAACGTGGTGACGTCGATGCGGGGAGCGTGGCCCTTGATGCCGTCGAGGTGAAAGCGAGCGATGGCACCGCAGCCAACAAAGGCGAGCTTGAGTTTGTCTGACATGAAATAAGTCTCCAATGACATAGGTGAATTAGGGTTGGGAAAATACGCAATGGAGGCGCGGAAAATCAATAGAGCGGGCGAGTTCTGTAGCGGAGAAGGGATGGGCAGGAAAGATAGAACGCGCTATCGCTAGGCGACGAAATTCCCAAAGAAATAATTTGCCTTTGCGCGGCAACGCGCTACGAGGTTACTTATTGGGTAGTGCAGCGGTGGGATCGGGCGCTTGGGGTAAATTGGGGCCCAAAATAAGGAGCTAGCCATGAAGTACAAGTTGCTTTTATATGCTCTGGTGCTGTGGGCGGGCGTGGGCGTCGCCTTCGGCGCAGAAGGAACGCTTTCCGGCATCGTGATGGGGCCGGAGGGTGAAACCATCCCGGGTGCTAACGTCGTCCTCGTCGGCGACCTGCTGGCCGGCGGCAAAACCGGCACGGCTACCGACGAAGATGGTCGCTTTCTCTTGGAAAGGCTACCGGTCGGCGAGTATCAGCTCAGCGTTACGCACATCGGCTATCGGACCCTAATGCGAGAAGGGGTTGGCATCGTAGCTGGCGAGCAGGAACTGATGCTGACGCTGGAGACGGGGATCATCTTCCTCGACCAGAACGTAGTTTCGGCTTCGCGGCGGCAGGAAAAAGTCCTCGAAGCCCCGGCCTCGGTGGCGATAGTTGAAGCCGCGGAAATCCGCAATCGGCCGGCGCTCAGCGTGGCCGAACACATCCGCGACCTGCCGGGGGTGGATTTTTCTCAGACTGGTTTGGCGCAGAGCAATGTGGTGGTGCGGGGCTTTAACAATGTGTTTTCGGGTGCCCTGCTGACGCTGACCGACAATCGCATCGCCCGCGTTCCCTCGCTGCGGTTGAATGCGTACAACTTCATTCCGGTGACCAACGACGACATCGAGCGCATCGAGGTGGTGTTGGGGCCGGGGTCGGCACTCTACGGGCCGAATAGCGCCAGTGGCGTGATGCACATCATCACCCGCTCGCCGTTCAACTCGGCGGGGACCAATGTCAACTTGGGCTTAGGCGAGCGGAGTGTGCGCAAGGTCGGTATGCGCCACGCCGGGGCTGCCGGCGATCGCCTCGGCTACAAGGTCTCGGCCCAGTACTATACGGGAATGGACTGGGAATACGAAGACCCAGAGGAGGGGCGGGCTAGAGCGGCCAATCCAGACATCCAACCGCGCAGTTTTGACATTGAACGCCAGAGTGCCGAAGCCCGCTTGGATTACAAGGCTTCGGACGACTTGACGGCCATTTTGGCCGCCGGATACAACAAAGCTGACCAGATCGAGTTGACCGGCTTAGGGGCCGGCCAAGCCCAAGACTGGGCGTATAACTACGTCCAGTTGCGCCTGCTGTACAAGAATTGGTTCGCCCAAGTTTTTCAGAATGGGAGCAATGCCGGCGACACCTTTTTGCTGCGCGATGGCAATCCCATCGTCGATAACTCCAAGCTGACCGCGTTTCAGCTCCAGCACTCGACGGCCTTGGGGAGTAGGCAGCGCTTTACCTACGGCGTTGATGTGCTGCTGACGCGGCCCGATACCGAGGAGACCATCAACGGCGGCAATGAAGACCAAGATTCGATCGACGAGTTCGGAGTCTATATGCAGAGCGAGACAGCGCTGAGCGAAGTGCTCGATTTAGTAGTGGCCCTGCGCTACGACGACCACAATCGCATTCCCGAAGGCGAAATCTCGCCGCGCGCCGGGCTGGTTTTCAAGCCACAGGAGACCCAGATTGTGCGGCTGACGTACAACCGCGCTTTTGCGACCCCATCGAGCAATAACCTCTATTTGGACATCCGCTCGGCCCAAGATCCGTTCGGCATTGGCGCGGCGTTTGCGCCGGTGCTGGGCTTTGCGCCGGCGATAGATATCCGGGCGCAGGGGACCTACCGCGAGGGCTTTGCTAGCGGCTGGACCTTCGCCCGCTCGGGCAATGGCCGACCGCAGTTCCGCTCGTCTTTTGCGCCGGTGGCGGGGATGGAGCCGGCCGACTTCATCGATTTGGGGGATCCGATTTTTACCAATGTGATGTGGGGGCTAGGGCGCAGCGGGGTGTTGAGCGCACTCGATACAGAGCTTTTTATGGGGCTGGCGACAACTCAGATAGGGATATTGCAAGAGCTAGACCGAGCAGCGGCAGAGGTGGCCGCCCAGCAGCTATTGGGCGGGTTAGATGCGCTGGTGCCCGCACAACTGACGGGGTTGGACAACGCCCTGCTCATGCTCAACCTCGAGAAGGTAGCGGCTGGCGATTCGGCTCCCTTTGATCCGGTCGCCGATGTTTTCGATGTGCCCCTGACTCGCTCTACTACCACCGAAACTTATGAATTTGGCTACAAGGGGGTGGTCGGCGCGAAGCTGGTGGTGGTGGCCGACTTGTATCACACGCGGATCAAGGATTTTGTCTCGCCGATTCAGGTGCAGACGCCCAATGTCTTCCTCGATCCGGCTAGCCTTGGGGCGGCGCTGGGCACCAGCGTTGGCGCGGTGCTGGCCGAAAATGCCGAGTTGGCCGCGGCGGTCGCCCCGCTCGACAATATGCAGGTCCCGGGCACCTTATCGGGCAACGGCAATGGCTCGCCGGTGGACGAAATTGTCACTTTGTTTGCTGGCGGAGCCGCGAGCATACCATTTGGCACGGTTACGCCGGAACAAGCCTTTGAGCCGACAGCGGTGACGTTGACCTATCGCAACTTCGGCGAGATTACCTTGAATGGCTTGGACGTGAGCTTGGCCTATTTCCCCAGCGACCAGTGGGCGTTGACGGGCAACTACTCTTATGTCGATCAGACCTTATTTGAGAACGTCGATGGCATCGCCGACATCGCGCTCAACGCGCCGGGTAACAAATTCAAGGTGGGCACGTCGTACACCTTCGACCAACCGCAATTAACCTTGGGGGCGCAGTGGCGCTACATGGGAGCGTTTCGCCAGGAATCGGGGGTGTTCGTCGGCGATGTAGAAGCGCACTCGCTGCTCGATGTGAACGCCAGTTATCTGCTGCCGTTCGGAGACAACCTGCGGCTCGGGGTGGATGTTTCCAACGCGCTCGACACCAAGCACCGGACCTTTATCGGCGCACCGGAGATCGGTCGCTTGGTCTTTGGGCAGTTGGGCGTGGCTTTTTAAGGAAGGATACAGAAGGCAAAAAGGGGGACGGGCAGGCAATGCTCGTCCCCCTTTTTTTAGGTCGGCTTATTGCCGCGAGCCATGACCACCTTGCCAGTGCGCACCATCTCCTTGAGGTCGAATTTGCTCAACAGCGATTCGAGGGCGTCCATCTTCTCGGTGGTGCCAGTGGCCTCGATGGTGATGGTGGCCTCTGATATATCGACCGTCTTGCCGCGAAAAACCTCGGTAATCTGCAAGACCTCGGTGCGCTCTTCGACCGAGCAGCCGACCTTGAAGAGCGCTAACTCGCGGGTGATGGCATCGTCGGCCGAGTGGTCTTTGGCGTGGATGACATCGACTAACTTGTTGAGTTGCAAGATGATCTGATGCAACTCGGCCGCCGGGCCAATGGTGGTGATGGTCATGCGCGAGCACTGGGGGATGTGAGCCGGCGAGACGACTAGGTTTTCGATGTTGTAGGCCCGACGGGCAAAACACTGGGCGATTCTCACTAGGACGCCGGGGCGGTCGTTGACTAGCAGGCCGATGGTGGTCTTCTGCTGGGGTTCGGTCAGCCTGAGTTGTGGCGCGTCCACCGCCTCTTGGCGGGCGTTGAGGTCGGCGGCGGCAAAGTCAATGGCAGTTGTAGTCATTAGGTGCTTCCTTTGGGTTGGGCCAGTTTCTGCTTGGGAGCCTCGATCAGCATATCGGTGAGCGCAGCTCCAGCGGGAATCATCGGGAAGACGTTGTCTTCTTTTTCGCACTCGGCGTGGATGACGCAGGGGCCTTCGTCGTGGTCGAGGGCTTGCTTGAGGACTTTGTCAATATCGGCGGTGCGCCGGATGCGGAAGCCCTTGGCCCCGTAGGATTCGGCCAGCTTGACGAAGTCGGGGTTGCCTTCTAGATCGACGCCGGAGAGGCGATTGTCGAAAAACAGATTCTGCCACTGGCGGACCATTCCTAGGTACTTGTTGTCGAGGACTACGATTTTAATCGGCAGCCGATGGACGACGGCGGTGGCCAGTTCGCACAGGGTCATCTGGAAGCCGCCGTCGCCGCAGATGGCAATCACGGTCTCTTCGGGGCGACCAAACTGAGCACCGACGGCCGCGGGAAAACCAAAACCCATGGTGCCAGCGCCACCGGAGGAAAGCCACTGGCGGTGGTGCGCTGTCTTGTAAAACTGAGCCGCCCACATCTGGTGCTGGCCGACGTCGGTGGTCACCACGGCGCGACCAGCGGTCAGCTCGTACAGGCGGTCGATAACGGCCTGCATTTTGAGACCGCCGCGTTTGCCGTATTTGAGCGGGTATTTCGCCTTCCAGTCGTCGATTTGGGCCAGCCAAGCTGCCGTGTCCAACGGCTCGATGTAGTTGATTAGCTCTTCGAGCACTTGGCGCGCATCCCCTTCGATAAAAACGTCGGGCATGACCACTTTGCCGTATTCGGCGGGGTCGATGTCGATGTGGATCTTTTTCGCGTCCGGGCAGAATTCGGCGAGCTTGCCGGTGATCCGGTCGTCCCAGCGTCCGCCCACCGACATAATCAGGTCGCAGCCGACGACGGCTTTGTTGGCGTAGGCCGTGCCGTGCATGCCGAGCATTCCCACCGAAAGCGCGTGTTGCTCGGGAAACGCCCCCTTGCCGAGCAGGGTGTTGGTCACTGGCATCCGCGTCTTTTCGGCAAAGGCCTTGGCCGCCTCGTGGCCACCCGAGGCGATGCAACCGCCGCCTAAGTAGAGCAAGGGGCGCTTGCTGCGGCGCAGGAGGGTGGCGGCGGCTTCGAGAAGTTCGGGCGCGGGCTTGGTCTGCCAGGTGTAACCAGGTAGGTACACCTTCTCAGGAAAGTCGGTGGTGCATTCGGGGAAGGGGTCGCCTTGGGTGACGTCCTTGGGCAAATCGACGAGCACTGGCCCCTGCCGGCCGGTGGTGGCGATGTGGAATGCCTCGGTCATCACGCGGGGGATGTCGTTGGGGTCCCTGACCAGATAGGAATGCTTGACGACGGGCATGGAGATGCCAAAGACATCGGCTTCCTGAAAGGCGTCTTTGCCGAGCATAGGGGTGACGGTTTGGCCGGTGAGGGCGATGATGGGCGCGGAATCCATTAGCGCGGTTAGCAGGCCGGTAATGGTGTTGGTTGCGCCCGGGCCGGAGGTTACGAGGACGACGCCGGGCTTGCCGGTGGCGCGGGCGTAGCCGTCGGCCATGTGGGTCGCACCTTGCTCGTGCCGGGTGAGGACGAAGCGGATCTGCTCGGAGTTGAGCAGTGCGTCGAAGATGGGCATGGCCGCACCGCCCGGATGGCCGAAGACGTACTCGACGCCAAAGCGGTCGAGTGCTTCGATAACTTTGTCGGCTCCTCTCGCCATGTCGATTTCTCCCTATAAATGAACAGTTTGAGATATTATGTAATTAACTTGAGCAAAGTATAGGAAAAAATGGCGTTAATGACAAGAAGGAGAGAAAAGTTTGGACAATTTGTAACGAAAAAGGAGAGAATGTAGAACTAGGCTCAGAGGCTGTTGCAGGGCGGTAAAGGTATCCGCAGATGAACGCAGATGAGCGCCGATGTGGGATGGCGTTGCTTGGGGGCGGAATTTCCAGAGAGCTTCTAAGAGCGGCTCCATACGTCCTTGAAGAATCGAATCCAGTTGCCGGAGAAGATGCCGGCGATGTCTGCTGGCGAGTAGCCGCGGTGCGCGAGGATGGGCTGGAGTTTTTGCAGGTCGGCGATGGTGTTGAGATCGCGCGGGGCTTGCTCGGTGCCGAAGCCGCCGTCGAGATCGGTGCCAATACCGCAGTGGCGCGAGGTGCCCAAAAGTTGACAGATGTGGTCGATGTGGTCGGTGACGGTTTCCAAAGTCGCGTTGGTCAGTTGTTCAAAGGCGGGGACTTTGCGCTGCCAGCCCGGATCGAGCATCCAGGCGTCAAAAGCCGCGCCGATGACTCCATCGCGTTCGGCGATGGAATGGATCATTTCGTCGGTGAGTTGGCGCTGGCCGGGAACCAAGGTGCGGCAGTTGTGGTGCGAAGCGCAGACCGGGCCGTCGTACAATTCCAAGAGCTCCCAGTGGGCTTGGTCGGCCAAGTGGGTCAAGTCGATGATGATGCCGGCTGCTTTGAGCGCGTCGAGCAGGGGTTTGGCCGGCGGCAGCAGCCCGCCTTCGGTGCCGGTGCCGTGCGAATAGGTGCTGGTGCCGTAATGCGAGATCGACACTAGGCGCAAGCCGAGCTCGCGCCATTCGGGCACTTGGTCTGGGCCTAAGATGGGATCGGCGCTTTCCATGGCGAGGATTAGGCCGAAAGGGGTCACTGGGTCGGGATTTTGCCAAGCGGCGATGGTTTCGTCCAAATCCACGCTGCTTTTGACGAAGCGGAGCAAACCCGCGCGTTCGAGTGCTTGGTAGTACGCCAAGTGTCCGCGACCGACGCCGTGGCATTGGCTCTGGCTGTACATGCCGGTGCGGGTCCAGCGATCGTTTGGATCTAGGCGCGACATCACTGTGCCGCAGAACAGGCCGACCTTGCCGCGGCGCAGCTCGGGGAAGGTCACCGTGCAGGAGCCGAAGCCCTCCATAGTCTGCACGGAGTCGTGGACGCGCACGGTGGTCGCCTTTTGCGTTAGGTCGCGGTTGATTTGCAGGGCGGAGAAGGAGAGATCAAGGTGGCTGTCGAGGATCAGCGGGCGGGCGTCGGTCATTGTATTAGCTCCAAGCTTGGCGGAAGAAGCGAGAGAGGTTGCCGTGGGCGATGGCCGCAATGTCGTGGGTTGAGTAGCCCCGCCGCTCGAGGATGTCGAGGAAGCGTTGTAAGTCGGCAATGGTGTCGTAGTCAATGGGTGCCATTTCGCGCCCGAAGCCGCCGTCGAGGTCGGAGCCGATGGCGACGTGGTCGCAGTTGCCGACGAGCTGGCAGATGTGGTCGATGTGATCGACGACGGCCGACATGGAGCGGCGGGCGGTTTGCGGATAAGTCGCCGGGGCGTCGAAGTTGATCTCGGGATTGAGCATGAATTCGGCGAAGACCGCGCCGATGACGCCGCCGTGCTCGGCGATGGCTTGGATCATCTCGTCGCTGAGGTGGCGCTGGCCGGGGACGAGGGCTCGGCAGTTGCAGTGGCTAGCGTGGACCGGCCCTGACCAGTAATCCAAAAGCTGCCAGAAGACTAAGTCTGAGGCGTGGGTTAGGTCGAGGGCGATGTCGGTTGCGGCGAGCGCGTCGAGCAGGGGATAGGCATCGGCGTACAGCCCGCCGCGAGTGCCGGTACCATGACCCCAGGTATTGGCACCAAAGTGCGTCAATCCCACCGAGCGCAGGCCCTGCTCCCACCACCAGCTTACTTGCTCGGGGTCTAAGATAGGATCGGCACTTTCCATACTCAGTATCAGGCCGATAGGAGTCGTTGAGTCGGGATTTTGCCAAGCGGCGATGGCCGCGTCGAGATCGCTTGTGTCGCGGATGAAGCGCAGTTGGCCCTCGCGTTCTAGCGCTTTGTAATAGTGAAGATGCGATTGGCCGACGGAGTGGGCTGCTTCTTGGGTTCTCATGCCGTCGTCGAGGAGGCCGGTGGGCATCTGCACTCGGCACATGATGGTCGAGAGCGCGATGCCGACGCAGCCTTGGCGCATCTGCGGCAGGGATACGGTGGCCGTGCCGCGCGAGGAGCTTTCGGGGCGCTTTCTGTCGCGCAGCGAGTCGGGGTGGGAAGGGCCTACGGGTTTGGGGTCTTCGCGCTCGCGCAGGACGTGGACGTCTTGGGTGAGGTCGCGGCGGTGGTGCAGGGCGTTGAAGGCCAAGTCGAGGTGGCCGTCGATGATGAGCATGGGGCGATCGGGCATGATGGGAAACCCTTTGGGTTAATTCACTAGATACTTTTCTACTATCTCTTCATTGATGGTCACGCCCAACCCCGGCCCCTCCGGCACGTGAACGTAGCCATCGACGACTGCGAATTTTTCGTGCGTCAGGTCGTGGCGCAAGGGCGAGTCGGCCATGCAGTATTCAAAGACCTCGCCGTGGGGAACTGCCGCAAGTCCGTGCAAGGAGGCGGCAATGGTGATGCCGCTTTTGAACGAGTGGTTTACTATCTTGCGGTGCAGGCGGTGAGCGAGGCGACCGACCTCGACCATGGTCGAAAGTCCGCAACGGCCCGGGTCCGGCTGAACCCAGTCGATGTGGCCATTGACGAGTAGTCGCTCAAAATCCTGATAGCGCGACTCGGCCTCGCCCGTGGCGATGGGCACTGGGCTGCGCTCGCAGAGGTGTGCATAGCCTGCGACATCCTCGGGGTGCAAAGGTTCTTCAAGCCAGAATATGCCGTAATCGGCGAACTGCTCGGCGCGCTTGAGACCGGTTTTCCAGTCCCACACCTGCCCAGCATCCACCAAGATGTCCACATCCGGCCCGGCCCCCTTCCTCGCTTCGCGCACCAAGGCGATGTCGTTTGCCTCGCTCTGTCCCATGGGTCCCCAGCCGAACTTGATGGCTGTGAACCCCTCACCAGCAAAGCGGCGGGCCAATTCGCCGGTCTCTTGCGGCGTGTCGCCGAAGAGGATGGAGCAATAGGCGCGGAATTTGGTTTGATAGGGGCCGCCGAGCAGCTCGTAGGCCGGGCAATTGCGCGCTTTGCCAGCAATGTCCCACAGCGCGAGGTTGACGCCGGCCATGGCATGCGTGCCCACGCCGACGCGGCCGTAGTAGTTGGCTGCTTCGAGCATGCGGTCTCCGCATACGTCGATGGTCAGCGGGTCCAGGCCCTCTAGCGCGTTGGCGAGGCCGTTGCTAATCTGGTGGGAGAGCGGGGCCTCGACGACGGCCTTGACCACGGTGGGAGCCGAATCAACTTCGCCCCAGCCGGTGATGCCAGCGTCGGTTTCTATTTGGATCAGACAGGTGTCCTGCGTGCCGTCGCAGCGAGCGGTAACGTCGGGTAGGCGCAGGTAATGAGCGGATACGCGAGTGATTTTCATATCAAAAGTCGAATACGGTTTCGAGGGTCATGATTTTGTGGCGCTGCAAGCGCTGATTGGCGGTGCGTTCGAAGACGAAGCGAGTATCCCAGCGCACGGATGCGCCTTCTTTTATGTTCAGTCCAACGTCAAAGCCGTAGAAGGTGTCTTTGGTCGGCTCAAAGAAGTCGTCCCGGCCGGTGCCATCCTCGTTGGGATTCCGGCCGATGTTGTTCTTGTGAAAATAAGCGTACGCGCGCTTGAGGTGGGGGAAGTACTTGAGCAGTTTGCGCGACAAGGATGCACTGGCGATAAGCTGCTGTTTTGGGTCGCCGGTGCCCGTCAAATACTGATAGGAAACCGAGGCGTACGCGTACGAGCCAAGTTCCGTGCCCAAGTGACCAAAGAAGCCGGAGAGGTTGTTGCTGTAGCCTAGCCTCGCATCCTTGGCTTGGGCCTGTCCGGTGGCGAGATCGAGATACGCACGATCAAGTTCGTACAGCTCGTCGAAGTAGCGCGAGTCGAAATCGCGGCGGAAGTGGCGGAAGTCCAGTTGGCCGTTGAGCGGGCCTAAAGTCAACCACAGGCCCGGGGCGGCGATTCCGAACCCAGTCGCTTGGCGATTGCCGGGGTAAACGCCTTGCTGTTGCGCCTCAAAGCTGGAGAGGGCGTCGTCGTCGTCGATTAACATGGCGAATTGGCCGTAGAGCTTGAGCTCTAGGCCTAGGTCGCGGATGAGCGGATAGGCCAGGTCCACGCCCAAGATCGAAAAGAAGTCTTGGCCAACGCGATTTCTGTTGAAGGGCTTGTGGCGGTCCACGTCTTGGTCTATTGGGAAGGCGTTGCCGTAATTGGCGTTGAGTCCCAACAAAGCGGAGGCGATATCGGCGGAGAGGCCGCTGCCGGCGTCGGCGTCGATGATGCCGTCGTTGTCGTCGTCGCTGTCGATGTGGTCGGGCACGCCGTCGGAATCGTTGTCGAGGGCAAAGTTGCCATCGTCTGGGAAGGCGTCAATGGGGTCGGGTACGCCGTCGGAATCGCTGTCGCGCAGGCCGCTGTACTGGTCGAGATCGGCGACAAAGGTTACACCCACTTCGAGATCGGCGGCGTAGCCAATGGTCCGCAGCCCGATGAGGGCACCGCCCTCTTGGAAGTCTTGGAGGTTGTTGATCACTCCTTCGAGTCCGATATTAGTGCTGGCAAAATTGGCGATGCGGAACTGGAATCCGGTTTTCTTGATGCCCGGATAGTGCAGGGTGTTGCGGTAGTTGTCCATGATGAGGCCGTACCCCAACGTCACGTTGTCGAGCGCGCCGATTTTGACGTACACCGCGTCGTTGGGACGGCCATAGCGCACGTAGTAAATTTTGCGCAAGATTGAATCGAAGGTTTGGGTTGACGAGCCAGCCTCCCAGCCGCGTGAACCAAGATCGCCATTGCGCTCGACAAACAGCTCTAAGTCGAGGCCAATGCCCAAGCGGCCCAAGGGGAAGTCGGGTCGGAGGCTGAGGCGATATAGCTGCTCTTGGTCCACGGTGACGCTGCCCATGCTGAGCGAGTAGCCGAACATGGCCACCGAGGGTTGAGCCAAGGAGGTGGCTGGGCAGGATAAGAACAGTAAGACTAAGGCGCGATTGCAGCGAAAATTCATATAGGGAAGATGCGGTCGCCGGGCCACGTGTGCAATGGCAAGGCGGTTCTTTTGTGCGCCTGTGCGCCGCAAACGACAACGATATAAATCACTCCATAAATCACTGAGAAAGAGGCTTGCGATGGGACGAACGCTGAGAGATTTGCTCAACCATAGCTTCGCAACCTGTGCCGAACAGACGGCCATTCGAGAGCTCAAACCCGTAGAGGGTAGCCGCACATTGAGCTACCAGCCCGTGACCTACGCCGAGCTCAAAAGTCGCCGCGACCGGCTCGCGGCTGGTCTTGCGGCACAGGGTTTGGCCAAGGGCCAGCGCGTGGGCATCCTCACCGATGGCGGCAGCGAGCCGCTGTTGATCTTTCTGGCGACCGACTGCATTGGAGTCAGTGCGGTGCCGCTGTGTATCCAGTCGCCTGACGAGGCGCTCGCCCACAGCATCGCACACTCTGCGGTTGAGTTGCTGGTCGTAGATCGCAAGGGCTACGAGCGGTTTGACACCATCCGAGAGCGACTGGACAAGACGCCGCAGATTGCGTTGACCGAGGGCGAGGCCGGGAATGCGATCCCTTGGGAAGAACTGGCGGAGAGCAGCGCGGACGTACCCGAGGTCGAGGTCCTGCCGGAAGATGAATCGAAAATTCTCTATACTTCGGGCTCAACCGGCCTGCCCAAGGGCGTGATCCAGACTCATGCCAACATCGTCGCCAACGTCGAAGAGGTTTGGGACGTGATTAGCAAGCGCGAGCCGCTCCGCATGTTCAAGTCCGCGCCCGACTACCACTCCATGGGAATTCTCAACATCTACTATCCCTTGGCCAAGGGCTGGATTTTGGACTTGGCGCGCTCGCCCGATCGCGTCCTCAGCGACATTCGCCTCTCAGAGCCGGAGGGCTTCCTCACCGTGCCGCTGATACTCGACAAAGTGTACGGCAATGTGCGCAAGGAAATCGACGCTGGTGGCCTCAAGGGAGGCTTGATTCAGCGCTCGGTTGCGGCCAAGGAGCGATTGGCGCGCGGCCAAGCTGGGCTGGGTGACAAGCTCTTTTTGGCCGCCATCGGTCGTTCAATCGTCGGCAAAATTCGCGCCCAACTCGCCACGCGGGTCGGGCCTCATCTAGAGCTTTTGATCGTTGGCTCGGCCAAGGCCGATCCCAAGGCGTTGGACTTTTTTCATCACGTGCTCGACATCACCACGTACGAGGGCTACGGTACGACCGAGTGCGCACCGCTGATTGCCGCCAACCATCTCGGCGGGCGCAAAAGCGGCACGGTGGGAAGGCCGTTGCAGGCGGTGAAGATCGTGGCTGAAGACGGGTCGGAAATTGGGTACAACGATCCAGCGCAGGATGAATTCCGGCCCAGCGGCGATCAGGTCGGGGAGTTGTGGACCAGCGGTCCCAATGTCATGCGCGGGTATTTACACGACCCCGAGCAGACCGAGCAGGTGCTAGTGGAAGAAGGCGGCCAGATCTGGTATCGGACCGGCGACTTGTTCAGCATGGATGACGAGGGTTTTCTCTCGTTCCACGGGCGAGTTGGCCGGCAGTTCAAGCTGCGCAACGGCGAGTTTGTCAATCCCGAAGCCTTGGAGCGAATTTTCGCCCGAGTGCCCCTGGTCGAGCACGTAATCGTGTACGGCGACCAGCAGCGCGACTATCCGCTGCCGTTGGTGACGGTGGATGTGGAGGAGGCAAAAAACAGCGGCATTGACGGGTTGCCGCTAGAGGACGAGGATGCCCTGCGCACGCATCCGAGCTTGGGCGAGCGAATCCGCGAAGGGTTCCTCGCCGAGGCCACGGCCGCTGGTCTGCCGAGCTACCAGCGGCCGCAGCGCGTCGCGCTCTTGCCCGAGCCGCTGAGCGAGGACGCCGGAACCCTGACCAAGGGTCTGAAGAAGATCGTGCCCAAGGCGATCGTCGAGCGGTATCGCACGGTCGTCGAACAGACCTACGCATCCTAGCTGCGCCGCAACTGGTGCAAGCGGCGGCTTAGCTCGGTTGGCGAGGCCGTGCCGGTCGTGCCAACCTGCTGAGCGGTAATTGACGCGGCCAAGCAGGCCACCGCCGCCGCTTCTGTCAGTCCGGCACCTGCCGCCAAGGCCGCGCTGAGGGCAGCCGCACAAGTGTCTCCGGTGCCGACTGGATCAACGGGTGTGGTGAGACATACGGCCGGCACGTGCTTTACTGCGTTGCCGTCGGCTACGAGTATCCCCCTATTGCCAAGCGTTAGAAACACCGGACGACCAGTCTGGTTACTGAGTACGTGGGCGTGGTGGTGCGCTGCCTTGAGCGACAAGCGCCCTTGGCCGCCGAGCGCGGCCCAAGCCTCGCGCTGGTTGGGCTTGAGGATAGCGCGATTAAAGAGCCCAATGCGCGTGCGCGAATCGGCGAGGACTATGAGCTTAGGCTGAGGACCGAGCGCAGCGGCAATGGCGCGGCGCACGTGCGTGGTGAGGACGCCGCAATTGGCTTCGGCGACTTGGTCGATGAGCACGAGCCCATCCCAGTGGCCCAGGCGCTGACGGACGTGATTGATGAGATTGCGTTGGAGACTAGTCGGGGTCGGGCGGCGGTTTTTGGCATCGAGCCGCTCTAGTTCCTCGAGTACGGGTCGGCCGCGCTGGCCGCTATCGACGTAGCAGGGCTTGTCATAGGTCGGGGTCAAGCGGCCCTGAGCGGTGAGAAAGCCAGTCAAATCTAGGCCCAGCCGGCGCATGGCCCGCCGCAGCTCGTAGCCTTCGCCGTCGTCGCCGCAATAGCCCACGGCCTCAACCGCACCCACGCCGAGGGCGCGCAAGTTGGCGGCGACATTGCCGGCGGCTCCGGGTTGGCGGCGGTAGCTGATCACCTGATAACAGGTTTTGCCGGTCTCCAGCGACTTTTCGTCGAGGGCCGGGTCGCATTCGAGGTAGGAGTCGAGGAAAAAGTCGCCAACTACGCCGATGCGCAGCGCGGGAAATGCTGCCACGAGGGCACGCAGGCGAGTTGGGGCCAAGTCGAACATGAGATTGACGGCGCAAAGGGTAGGTAAGTCGGACTTGATTTAGCACCTATAGCTTCCTATTTTCACTAAGTGCTATTTTTATTTATGTCCTTGATTCTCTTAAACTTAAAATAAAAAGAAAACGTGCCAATTCGCAAAGCCGTATTCCCCGTAGCCGGTTTGGGCACTCGCCTGCTACCGGCGACCAAATCCCAACCTAAGGAGATGCTGCCCGTTGGTTGCAAGCCGGTCGTGCAGTACGTGGTCGAGGAGATGATCGAACAGGGGTTGGACAAGTTCCTCTTTGTAACGGGCCGCAAAAAGCGTTCTATTGAGGATCACTTCGACGACGATCCCGAACTCGCGGCGCGCTTGGGCGATAGCGCGATCGGGGAGGTTGACTACGCGGCCAAGGGCGTTGAATTCTACTATGTGCGGCAGCGGCGTCCTTCCGGCAATGCCGATGCCGTGCGCCAAGCGCGGGAATTCGTCGGCGACGAGTCGTTTGTGGTGGGATTTGGCGACACGATCGTCACCTCGCCGCGGGTACCAGGCGTGGTTGGCCGGATGATGCAGTCGCATGTCCAGCAGGGCGCGGCCGCCACCATTGCCGTATGGGAAGTGCCGCGCGAAGAGACCTACAAGTACGGGATCGTCACACCGCAAGGCGAGGCCGACGATGACTTTGCCATCGCCGACATCGTTGAAAAGCCGACGGTGGAAGCTGCGCCGAGTTGTCTTGCGGTTGCGGCCCGCTATATTTTTTCGCCGGAGATTTTCGCCGCCATTGACGAGATTGAGCCTGGAGTTGGCGGCGAGTTGTGGTTGACCGATGCCATCCGCGTCCTGATCCAGCGCGGGGCTGAGGTTCGCTGCATACGCCTTGCGAGCGACGAGATGCGCTACGACATAGGAACGCCGCTCACGTACTATCGGGCCTTCGCGGATTTCGCCTTGGCCGACCAGGATTTCGGCGCGGCGTTTCGCGCCTATCTAGAGGACAAATTGGCCTAGGCATACGCAATGAAAGTAAAGCTCGACTATGGCCGCGATGGCCTCGAAATCGAAGTGCCCAACTCGGCCGCGGTATTGCAGATGGCTCCGAGTGAGGGACTCGACCGGACCGAGGAGCGGATTGATCACGCGCTGGCCCACCCGATAGGGACTCCATCCTTGCGGCGGCTGGCGCGAGGGCGCAAAAACGTCTGCATAGTTATTGCCGATATTACCCGCCCGGTCCCCAACGCCGTCATTTTGCCGCCGATGCTGCGGATTCTCGAAGAGGAAGGTATCGCCCGCGAGGATATTACTCTGTTGGTCGGCACTGGCCTGCATCGGCCCAACGAAGGGGAGGAATTGGTGCAACTCGTCGGGGCCGACATCGCCCGCAACTATCGCATCGTCAACCACACCGCCCGCCAACGCGAGACCCTGACGTATCTAGGGGAAACCTCGGGTGGAGCGCCAATATGGATCGCCGCGCTCTACATGGAGGCCGACTTAAAAATCGCCACCTCGCTGATCGAGCCGCACTTGATGGCTGGGTACTCGGGCGGACGCAAGGCCATTTGCCCGGGCTTGATGGGTATTGAGACGATGCGCGTCCTGCACGGTCCCGAACTGTTGAGCCATCCGCGGGCGTGCGAAGGCTCCATTGAGGGCAATCCCTTCCACCGCCAAGCCCTCGAAGTGGCGCAGCGCGCTGGCGTTGATTTCACATTTAATGTGGCCATGAATGACCAGCGGCAAATCACCGGCCTATTCTGCGGCGACCTAGAGAAGGCTCATGCCGCAGGGACCCGCTTCGTCGAGCAGCAGAACGGCGTCTTGGTTGACGAGCCGGTTGACATCGCAGTCACTAGCGGCGCTGGCTGGCCGCTTGACCTGACATTTTACCAAGCCGTCAAGGGCCTGACGGCAGTGTTGCCCATCGTCAAAGAGGGCGGGACGATCCTCATTGCCGCTCGTTGCGCCGAGGGCTTGGGCAGTCCAGAATTTGTGGAGATGTTGCTCGGCGCATCTGGTGCCGCCGAATTCGCGGATCGCCTCGCGGATCCCGATTTCTTCGCCATTGATCAATGGCAATTGCAAGAGTTGTGCAAGGTACTCGACAAAGCCGAGGTTATGTTCTACTCGGAGGGCATTGACCCTCAGTACCGCGACAAAGTGTGGGTCGAGGTCATTTCCTCTGTGGAGCAAGGGCTAGCTGAGGCACTGTCGCGGCATGGTGCCGGGACGCGCATAGCAGTCGTGCCCCAAGGCCCGTACGTACTTACGCAAACCAAAGGAGAACACTGATGCCCGCTAGACACAGATGGTTTTTGCGGGGGGGGCTTGCTTTGCTGGCTGCCCTGTACTGGGGGGCAGACGGAGGGGCGAGTGTGGTGCCGATTATGGGGTTGGGCGATCAAAGTGAAGAGGAAGAAGCTCCAACGGATTCAGTGGTTAGTGACAGCGCCATCTCGGAGGGTTTGAAGCAGCGGCTGCTCTTCATGCCCTTTCGCGATAAGTCGAAGTACAAAGGCGAGTGGGACATATACTCGGCCATGCCCCGCGGCTTGGCCGATTCGCTGCGCGGCAGTGCTTTTTTCAGCACCGTGTCTATTGATTCGGCACTCGTGCGGCTGAAAAAGAAAGAATTGCAAGGCAAGCTCGATGTCGAGCGCGCCTTGGCCATTGGCCGCGCGGTAGATGCCGACTACGTCGTCTTGGGACAAATCGACGAGATGAGCATGAAGCGCTTCCGCGCCACCGTGCCCATCGGCGGCTATCGCAGCTATCAGGGCCTGACCACGGTGCGGCTGTACCCCTATAAGGTCATCGATGGGGAAGCAGCCGGCGAGGTGATACGAGAAATAGCTGAGGATAGCAAGCGCTATGGGATTACCAACCCGGCGGCGTACGTGCCGCTGGAAAAGGAATACTTCCTGCTAGGCCAGATGGAGTGGGGCAGCGAGGAATTCCACAACACCCTGCTAGGCAAGTCGATAGGCCGCTGTCTGGACCACTTGGCCGCTGGGCTGGACAGCCTTATTCAACCCCCGGCCGCACTCAACAAGGTCTCCGAGCCGAAAATTATTGAGGTAGTGGCTGATACAGTGCAGACTGATGCAGGGCAGAACGGCTCATCTGTGCTAGTGCGGTTGAGTGCTTATATTAATGTAGGATTAGCCGATTCAGTGCAGAAAGGCAACAAGTACGGTGTGTGGGATAAGGGGCGGGAACTGAAAGACCCAGATACCGGCGAGGTATTGGGAATGTCCCTACCGCGTCGGGTCGGCGTCGTACAGGTCGAACAGGTACTCAGTCAACACCTGTCGCTGGTGAGGATTCTCCAAGGGGAAGACGCCGTGCAAAAGGACTACGGAATTCGCGCCGAATAAGGTAGCTATGAACACACTACGAACGACATGGGCGATGGGCTTGGTTCTGCTGCTGGTCACAGCGAGTGAAATTGGCAGTAGCCAGATTCAGGATCTGCCGGAAGACAGCCGCGTATTCTACGTCTTCTCGCCCGATAGAGCCCCGCAGCGCCAGCGGGTCTTGCAACTATGGCAGCAGTTTAGCGCACAGGATGCTGAACAGCGTTTTATCGCCATTGCCCGCGACGAGCAAGTGCTAGCGGCGGTCGAGGGCCTGACCCTGTGGTCAGCCGCGCTGGCCGCGCAGTCGCCGGAGGTGCCCGCGTACATCAAAGCGCGGTTGGCCGCTGACGGGGATTATTTTGCAGCCGTAGATTCCGAGGGCTCTTTGTATTTGTCCGGCCTAGGGCAAGACCTGCTGCAACCTTTGTCCACGGAAGTGGATGAAAGCACTTGGGGCAAGGTAAAAGACTTGTTCAGATAGGACCATGTCCGCAGCGCCTGAGCACAAAGACTTTTCCCTCAAGCGCATCGATGCCTTTGCCTGCGGTGCTCGCTTGCTCGCGGCAGGTGCCATGCGGTATCACCGCTTGGCGGTCGAAGGTGGTCGCAATCTGCCGCACGAAGGGCCGGCCCTGATTTTGCCCAAGCACTGCGCGTACCGCGACATTCTGCTCGAAGGAGTCTTGTTGTACAGGTTCACCCGGCGCTATGCCAACTACATTATGAAAGTTGGTCTGTGGGGGGCGCTAGAGTTGATGGGGGGGGTCAAAGTGGTGCGACCGAAAGACATCAGGCGGATCGCAGGTCGGGAGCAGCGCCGCGCTGAGATTCGGCGGGCTCGTGCGGCCAACCAACAGATGCAAGCCTATCTAGACGGGCTATACCAGAGTGGAGAATTGGTCGTCTCGCACCCGGAAGGCATGCGCTATCAGGACAAGTTGGGACCGTTGCAAAAGGAAGTAGTCGAACATCTGGTGCAGGCCGAAGAGCGGTTGGGAATGCGCGTGCCGTTGATTCCTATTGGATTGGAGTACGATAGCTACGCTCGACCCGGTGCTCGGGTGTACTTTCGGGTTGACGAACCGCTCTACGCGGATTCCTTCGCCGATATCAACGAGTTGATGGATCATCTCAGCAATCGACTGCGGGTGCTCAGTGGCTTGGCTTGATGGGCCGGGTGTGCAATAACTCAGCAAGGAGACTACATGTTCAAACTATTTGTATTGGTTTTAGCTGTCGCGATCGCAGGATGCGGCTCGAATCAAGTTAAAATCGAAATCAAGGGCGGAGACGGCCAACTCGTGCGCTTAGACGCCAATGACGTCCAATACAAATTCAACCACTTGGTCAAAGCCGGAACCTACGTCTTGCCCGAGCCGGATAGCAAAATCGAATTGGGCGGCGGTGCGTACGCCGTCAATGTCGCCGCGGGAGATTATTTGGGGAACAAGGTTTTGCAAGTGGAATCGCCGCCGCTATGGGGCGTGCGGACCTACGAGGCGATATTTGACATTCCCGCTGGCAGCAATACCCCTTTCAAACGCGAGGGCACGATCCTCTACGCCTCGACTAAGAAAAACGTTCGCAACTGGGACTTGTTTACCATCAAGGCCGATGGTAGCGATCGTCAACAACTGACCCACACCCCTGAACCCGAGCAGCATCCCTCTTGGTCTCCCGACGGCAAGAAGATCCTCTTCACTCGCGGCGACGTGATGAGCAACATCGACCTCTACGTCATGGATGCCGATAGCTCTAATGTCGTGCGTCTAACCGAACATCCCGAGCGCGATCAGCGTGGCTTATTTTCGCCCGACGGCGAGACGATCGCTTTCGTCAGCCAGCGCGATGGCGATGTAGCTGTCTGGCTCATGGACGCCGACGGAGCCAACCCGCGCAAGTTGGTTCAAGGCGGCCAGCCCTCGTTTTCGCCCGATGGCCGCCGCATTGCCTTTACTTCTTCGGCCTTCGACGATAGCGACGAGATTTACCTTATTGATATCGCTGGATCGAACCGGACTCGCCTCACCGAGAATCGGCGCAAGATCGACTGGTTCGCGTCGTTTGCTCCAAAAGGCGACCGCTTGGTTTACAACTCGGAGGAATTTGGCGGCGAGGAGTTGATGCTCATGCGGCCCGATGGGCAAGGAAAGACCCGTATCACAATTGCCGAGAAGACCTATGAGCAAAAGCCGGTCTGGTCGCCCGATGGTAAGGGGCTAGCATATGCGGGCAAGATGATAGGCGACGACGAATACGACATTTATTTAATCGGCACGGCTGGATTTGACTTGGACGAGATCGCCGAGCCGCCGCTGATGCCTATCAACCTGACCGACAACGACGACCGCGACGATATGTCGCCGAGCTGGCGTCCCTACTGATCCGACATGCAAACGAAGGGGGCTAAGGGCGCTTTTTATCTCTATATCGTCCTCGCCCTGGGGCTGACCCTACGGCTTGTAAACCTGCAAGATCCCTTGATCGACAAGCAGGCTTGGCGCCAGACAGACACAGCCGCCATAGCCCGCAATTTTTACGAAGAAGGATATTCGCTCTTCTATCCGCGCGTCGATTGGCGCGGTACCACCCCTGGGTATGTGGAGACAAATTTTCCGCTGTACCCCTTCGTCGTTGCCCTGCTTTACGCTGTTGCCGACGGTTCCTATGAGTGGCTCGGGCGGCTCGTGGCGGCACTGTGCTCGACGGCGACGGCGGCGCTGATCTATTGGCTGGGCCTGCGATTGGGCATGGGGCGACTGGGTGCGTTACTAGCGGCGCTGCTCTATTTGCTTTTTCCCATGAGCATCTACTACGGGCGCACCTTTATGCCCGAAGCGCTGATGATCCTTTTGAGCGTGGGGTCGCTTTGGGCTTTTGCGCGGTGGATTGACAGCAGTCGTCGATGGGACTTCGCGCTGGCTGTCCTGTTGGCCACACTGTGTTTTCTCGTCAAAATACCTACCCTCTATCTCGGTTTTCCATTGGTCGCCTTAGCTTGGCTGCGCTGGGGGTGGCGCTTCGCCTTCAAGCCCGTGCTTTGGCTCTACCTCGTGCTGGCCGTGGCACCCGCCGTACTTTGGTACTGGCACGCTAGCCTGCTCTTTGAGGAGACCGGCCTGACGTTCGGTATCTGGAATCGCTACGGCTATGACAAATGGGATCGCAGCCTACTTTTTACGGTTGATTTCTATCTGACGCTGTTGGAGCGCTTCTGGCACAGCGTCTATACGCCTGCGGGGGTGATCCTAGTTTTGGCTGGGCTCGCCTTAGTGCCTAGCCAACGGTGCGAGTGGACGCTCTGGGTGTGGATGGGAGGGCTGGTGCTCTACGTCTTTGTCGTCCCTGAGGGCAATCGCAGGCTACATTACTACCAACTACCCTTTGCTCCGGTCGGGGCCCTTCTAGCTGGACGGGTGCTCGAAGCCATTATTGGTGCAGATGCCGCAGCGGCGGGATGGTGTCGGTTCGCACGGAACTGGACGCACTACTGGCGCGTCGTGTTAGTATGTACCCTGATCGTTGGGGTCGCCGCCTCCAGCGCTTGGGCGGTTAGGCCGTATTACGCGCAGCCCAACAATTGGCACAACTACTACCAAAGTTGCCACTTGGTGGGTCGGATACTCGACGCCAAGTTGCCGCAGGATGCCCTGTTGGTCATCGGCGACGAGGACGAAAACACCGGGGTACCGCACCGGTCGCAAAGTCCAACATTGCTCTACTACTGCCATCGCAAGGGATGGCAAATAACCCCGGACGAATTTTCGTCCGATCGGCTCGACAGCCTCGCGGCCGAGGGCGCAGACTATTTCCTCGTAGCGGCTGGTTTTGTTGTGGGGAACGAGTCTTTTTGGCAAGATCTTTTGCGCCGAGGAGTGACGATTCCTTCGGCGCACCCGCGCCAGTGGCACGACGAAGCAGAGTTTATGCAATTCGTCAGTCGGCAGCCAAGACAGGATCGGCACTTCATCCTCGTATCGCTAGCGAGTCGCGGCGAGTAGTTGACAGCGGCCAAGAGTTCATATTTCATATTAAATGTTCAAATCTTGGCTCTTAGGCAGTTGTCCGTTTCCTATAGCTCGTCCCAAGGAGGGAAAGATGGCGTCGAAAATCGAACACACACAGGTGCGAAAGTGGTTTCTGGTCGGTATAGCAGTCGTTGTGGCTGGCTGTGCCACCACCGGCGGCGGCGGCGGCGGTTATGGTCTGCCGCCCATTCCCGAGGGCAAGGGGCGGCTCATGTTGGAGACGGGCGGGATCAACGAGGTCAACTATTATGTCCTCGACGGAGAGAGTGGCGAGGAAGTTCACTCGGAATCGCCGCGCATGGCTGCGAGTTCGCCCATAGGATACGAGACCGGCTACCGCTCTCTGCCGCAATTTGTCGACCTCGACCCTGGTAGCTACACAGTTGTGGTCAATACGGATATCGACGACAGCGTCGAGAAGGAAGTCGAAGTCCTAATGGGACAGGAAATGTACGCGACCATACCCATCGGGCGCTTTCAGGTCATTTTTTCCGATGCGCAGGGCCGCAGTCAGGTGCCGTTCCTAATTTTTGACTACAATTTGCGGACTATGCTGGGTCGAGGCATGACCTCGACAGAAGTGCGCTACTTTATCATGCCAGTGGGCGAGTACAAAGTGCGGATTGAAAATTCTCCCACTGGTTTGGACGAAATCAGGCCCGTACAGATAAGCATGGGACAGACCCAGAACATTCTCATCGGACCGCCTCCCTCGCCGGCACAACCGGGCGAAAGCGGGGGCGAAGGGGACGCACAGCCTTAGGCTGATCGCTTATCGTGGAGTAATGCCATGAAGCGCAAAATACTATGGGGTGGAATTGCACTCTTGGCCGCGCTATGGGTATCGGCCAGTGGGGCTGCTACTTCTGCACTCAAGGCGACCGTCATCGATCGCTATGGAAACCAGCACCAAGTAGATAAGTTCACCTTTCAGGGGCGTCAGGATTTGGAAATCTACGTCCAAGGGCAGCGTCGGTTGGTGGAACTGGTTAAGGTAGATCGGTTGCGCTTTGAAGGAGAACGCAGCGACGAGGAACAGCGCGTCGTGCTTGTGTTCCGGAACGGTGTTCAAGAAGCGGGCTTGATGGTGACGGGTGGCTCTGCTTCGCCTCACCAAGATGCGGTTGGCGGTGGGAGTAGCGGGCGTCGATTCTCTGGGGTGACCGAACTGGGGCCGTTTTTCATTCTCGCCAGCGATGTGCAAGAGATTGTCTTGCGCCACCCCGTCGGCGAGGAGCCGCCCGAGGAAAAAATTCTCAAGGCCACGATCATCACTATGGACGGCAGGCGCTTTGAGGTGAAAAATTTGCGCTATCACGGCAAGCAGCGGCTCGACTTTTTCAGGGGCCGCAACAAGCGCTTTATTCCCTTAGACAAGGTGGCGCGGATTGACTTTGAAGACGGCGGGACGGGTGACGAGTTCAGGCCGATAACGGCGACCTATTGGTCGGGAAAAACAGTTATGGGCACGGTCGAGGCGAGCCTAGTGCGCCTTTCGGGCGAGACCGACAAGAGCTATTTCGAGCGCGTCAACCGGGCCTTTACGGGCGTCGTGGGTTCGAGTCCATTTGCGATTGGTATGCACGATGTGAAGCATATTCGCTTTCGGCAAGATAAGGACGAAGAAAGCGCTGAAGACAGTGCTGACGACACTGCCGATAGCGCTAGCGATAGTGCTGACGATGATGCTGGTGCCGGAGATTCTCAATAAGTTAGGACTTACGCAAGCGCCATTGGAATAGCAGGATTTTTGAGTTGCTGTCTCACGTAGTCAGCCAGCCCCCCGTATTTGACCTGATAAATGGTTTGTCCTGTTTGGTAGGCCACCTGCTCAAGTCGGATCCAAACCAACAT
>JAJEFJ010000013.1 GCA_022820485.1 Candidatus Latescibacterota bacterium | reverse complement strand
AGCGTGAGGGGTGTCTTACTCCCGCACGGTGCAGCGGGCACGAGGGGCCTGCTCACCCAATGACGGACGACGCGCCCCGCACGCATACCGTTCAGATTGGCCCTTCTGAACGGATTGGGCAACATACAAATGACACCGGGCCGGGCGGTAGGAAACCGCAGATAACGATAGCTACGCAACATCAGTTCCTAATTGACAGCACTCGTCTCCATCACCCCCAACCCTTCCTCCAGTTCCTCAACGCTAGCAAAAGCCACCAAAGTGCAATGCACCCCCTCGGTCGCCAGCACCCACTGTATCGCCCGCTCAGTGCGCGGCACCAGCTCACCCGGCTCGGCTAGCTCGCGCCAAGGGCCCGAGACAATCGGATAGACCAGCGGCAACTCTCCGCGAATGCCTTCCCCCCTCGGCGATAGCTCCTCGACCTTCGACTCGTCCACGGCCGACCAATCGGTCTGCGCCTTGTCAGCCCAGCTAACCCACTGGCCGCCCAGGGACTTCATAATCAGCACGCCCTTCCCAGCCCGCGCCGACGCCGCAATGCCCGGGGCCTGCCAACGGCAGACGTAGTTGTAGATGACCAAATCGGCGTCCGCCTCGGGTTCGGGACCGCGCTCAGCATAGGCTTGTTGATCGGCCAGCATGTGCCGAATCAAGCACAGGGCGCACACTTTGCCTTTGGCCTTGCACTCGGCGATGCGCTCAGCCAAGCCTTCGTTTTGCAGATAGGCATAGTGGTGTACCCGCAAAATATCGATGGCCTCGCGGCGCACATTGGCGAGGTGTTTATCAATAGTCCCCTCCACCTCAGCGGCCGCCGGCGCACCCACCTTGAGCGAGAAGAAGCGGTCGTCCCCCGGGCCTTTCAGCTCATCGGGGATGTGGACCTCGTCGCCGTAACCCATGTCGAAAAGGTTGACGCCCAACTCGGCGGCCCGCAGGTAAATCCGGCGCTTCTCCTCGGGCGGCGGATGGCCGTTGATGCCCTCATAGCGGGCCAATAGCCCGCCCAAACCAACGATGCTCAGCTCCATGTCCGTCTGTCCAAAGCGGCGGTATTCCACGATAGCCTCCTTGCGTCGTTAAGACGCGCTTACAGCTTGCTGCGCCCAATATGGCGCGTTAGTTTCTCCGGCGCGCAAAATGTATCCCACCAGCCCGTATCGTCCAAGGAAGAATGCAGTACCGTAATTCCTAATTCCTAATTCCTAATTCCCAGCGCACAACAGGAGGCCGTCACCTCGTGAAACTCTACTACAGCACCTATGGCATGAAGCAACTCGACGTCTTCGAAGCCCTGCCGCGCCTCGCCGACATGGGCTATGAGGGCATGGAAATCGCCGTCACCCCCGGCTGGCCGACTGAACCCGCTAACATGGACGCGGCTGCCCGCAAAAGGCTCGCCGACCTCTGCCGCCAACTCGGCTTCCCCACGCCAGTGCTAATGGCCCTGCTCTCGCCCTGCGTCGAAGGCGAGGGACGCGCCGCCGCACTCGCGCAGTTCAGGGCGACCTTTGAGCTGAGCCGCGCACTCCGGCTCGACGACCGCCCAATGGTCGTCAGCACCACTCTCGGCGGCAAACCCGCCTGGGAGACCGGCAAAGAGCGCATAGTCGAACTGGTCCTCGAACTGGGCGACATGGCCGCGGAATACGACGTCATCGTCGCCATCGAGCCACATGCGGGCGACGACTTTGAGACGCCGGAAAAGGCCGCTTGGCTCATGCAGCAAACCAATCACCCGAACCTCGGCCTCAACTTCGACTACAGCCACTTCTGGGTGGAAGGCATCGACTTGCAGCACTCGATTGACCTCAATCTCCAGTACTCAGTCCACAATCACATCAAGGACGGCTATCTCGACGAAGAGGGGCGGGTGCGCTATCTCCTCCCCGGCAGCGGCAAACTGGACATGAAGGCTTACTACAAAGCCATACAAGACGCCGGCTGGGACCAGTACATCTGCCCAGAAGTCACCGGCCAGGTCTGGAATGCAGACGGGTACGACGCCTGGAGTACGGCGCAATTTTGCTACGACGTGCTAGCTGCGGCGCGGCGGGCATCGAGTTGAGACCGATACGTGCGAAATTCCTAAAGAGACTCTAAGAAGCGTCCCCAAGTGCGTACGAGAAGCGCCCGATGCCGACGAGACATCGGGCGCTTCTGAAATTAAACCCAACACCAAGAACCGGCATCGGCTTCGCCGGCGTCCGGGTTTGACTCCCGATAATATCTTTACCCAATAATCGTTTTGACATTATGGCCCATCATAGCGACGTGACTGCCTCCTATCTTATTCCACGCTCCTTGCGCGAGTTTATCGAATATCATAAACAGATAGTCAAACACGCGAACTGAGAAAACGAGCGGCTCCATGACGCAGAGCGCACTACAACAAGTCACGCAAGCCTCCTTCCCCGGCATGTGCCCGGTCGAAGATGCGCTGACCAAGCTGGCGCAAGCCGGAAGCGAGGAACGCGGCGCAATCTTTACAAAGCGCGAGGTCGTCGAATTCATTCTCGACCTCGTCAACTATACCGCAGACCGTCCTTTGTACAAAATTCGCCTGCTAGAGCCTTCTTTTGGCGGCGGCGACTTTCTTCTCATTGTGATCGAGCGCTTGCTCAAGGCGTGGAGCAAGCGAGAGGGTAACGCCGATCCGGGCGAAATACTGGCTAATGCCATTCGCGCTGTCGAATTGCACGACGATACTTTTCAAGCAACGCGCGAGAAGGTCGTCGCCATGCTCAAGGCAGAAGGGCTTCAGACCAAGCCTGCCATCGCTCTTGCCGATATCTGGCTCATCAAGGGCGATTTTCTTCTCACGCCGCTGCCGTTTGCATTTGATTGCGTGGTTGGCAATCCTCCTTATGTGCGGCAAGAGCTAATCCCCGCTGCGCTTCTTGTCGAATACCGCACTCGCTATACGACCGTATTTGACCGCGCCGACCTTTACATCCCATTTATCGAGCGTTCGCTCAACCTACTGGAACCGAGCGGTACGCTTGGATTTATCTGCGCCGACCGCTGGATGAAAAACCGTTATGGAGGGCCGCTGCGCAAACTAACTGCCGATAAGTTTCATTTGAAAATGTATGTCGATATGGTCGATACACCGGCCTTCCACGCGGATGTTATTGCCTATCCAGCCATCACTATTATCGCTAATGAAAAGCCGGGCAAAACTCGCGTCGCGCACCGTCCCGAGATTAAGCCGGCAACGCTCAAGGCTTTAAGCAAGACCCTGCTCTCCAAAGAAACGCCCACTTCAGGGAGTGGGGTCAAGGAAATGACCGGAGTTGCAGCAGGAGCCGAACCTTGGATATTGGCGTCGTCAGACCAACTGGCCCTTGTCCGGCGACTAGAGCGAGATTTTCCGCTAATCGAAGAGGTAGGGTGTAAGATCGGCATCGGCGTCGCAACCGGTGCCGATCAAGCCTTTATCGCTCCCTATGACGAGCTAGATGTAGAGCCGGGTCGCAAATTACCACTGGTGATGACCCGCGATATTATCACTGGTACCGTCAAATGGCGCGGCCTTGGCGTCGTCAATCCGTTCGCCGATGAAGGAGGGCTTGTTGACCTAGCAAAATTCCCCAAGCTCAAAACCTATCTGGAAGCCCGCAAGGCCCAGGTAGCAAAACGGCATGTCGCAAAAAAATCACCCGCTAACTGGTATCGTACGATTGATCGCATCTATCCAGCCCTTGCGAGTAAGCCGAAACTGCTAATCCCTGATATCAAGGGCCAAGCCCATATCGTCTATGAATGTGGCAAGTTGTACCCGCACCACAATCTCTACTTTATCACGAGCGACGAATGGGATTTGTACGCGCTGCAAGCCGTACTGCTATCGGGTATCGCCCGCCTGTTTGTGTCGGTCTATTCGACCCGGATGCGCGGTGGCTACTTGCGGTTTCAGGCGCAATATCTGCGCCGTATCCGCTTGCCTTACTGGCAAGACGTGGACGAAAAGCTCAAAAATGCTCTGAGGGAAGCAGCTAATAGCCGCGACATTGACGCCTGCAACGAGGCTGTATTCGAGTTCTATGGATTATCAAAGGACGAACGGGCCGTTGTTACTTCGCGCACTTACCCCTCGTCACGGATCTCGACCTCGCTACCCTTCTCAAACGCCTGCGCCTTAAACTCCGCCAACGCCTTGTCGAGCAGGGTCTGCGCCTCCTCGGCCTCCTTGCCCCAAACGACGATATCCACCGGCAGCCGCTGACCATCGGCCGTGCGCTCCCTCAACGCGACGAAGGCCTTGAGATAGGTATTGGGATATTGGCTCATCACGCTGTGCAGGATTGGGCCGCACTGCGATTCGGGCAGGTTGACGGCCACCCGCAGCGAAAGCCGCACATCGTCGTATATCCCGGCCAAGGCATCCTCTACCGACTGGCGGAATAGCGCCTCAACCTCGCGCGGCGGGCCGGGCAGGCTGTAAAGCGTAGTGGTGCCGACCCGCGCCTCCACGCAGGGAGCCACGCCCGCCGGATTGGGATGGGCCACAGAGCCTTTCGGTTTGGTCGCCATCTTGATCAGCCCTTCGCTGACATCGGCGCGCTTTTCAATACCTCGGCTCTCCATATAGCGCTCGACCAAGGTTTCATCGACTTCCGTGCCTACTCCCATGATCTTGGCAATGGCCTCGACCGTCATGTCGTCGGGCGTCGGCCCAAGTCCTCCGGTGGTGATCACCACCCGGGTTCCGCGCTGGCAGGCATCTTTGAGCACGCCGGTCAACTCGTCCATATCGTCGTCGAGGATCGCGATCCGCCGCACATAGCCGCCGAGCGCGGCGATCTGCTGCGCCATCCAGAAGGAATTGGTGTCTTGAATCTGTCCGTTTAAAAGCTCGGTGCCGATGGAGTAAATCTCGATGGCCGGTCGGTCGCTCATAGTCTCTTTCTCTGCTGTTGTGTTGGAGGGGCTCAAAAGATAGGCAAGATGAACCGGCCATGCACCGGGCATTGAACGTAACTAGGCGAGTGGCAATATTAGAATTATCTCATAAACTTTGAGTACGTCACGTTATGTAGGGGCGACTCTTGTGGTCGCCCGTCGTTTAGACTTCAACCGCACCGTCCAATTACAAGGAGAACAACATGAGCAGCGTCCACGACTTCACAGCCCAAACCATCTACGGCCAAGCCGCCGACCTAGCCGACTACGCCGGCAAAACGCTCCTCGTCGTCAATGTGGCCAGCGAGTGCGGCCTGACCCCGCAATATGCCGACCTAGAGGCACTGCATCGCCAATATGCCGACCAAGGCCTAGCGGTCCTCGGCTTTCCCTGCAACCAATTCAAGGGGCAAGAGCCGGGCAACGAGGAGCAGATCCTCGACTTCTGCCAGACCCGCTACGACGTGAGTTTCCCGCTCTTTAGCAAGATCGAAGTCAACGGCCCCAACCGTCATCCGCTCTATGCCTATCTCGCCGGCGAGGACGCGGCTTTCCCCGGCGACATCTCTTGGAACTTCGAGAAATTCCTCATCGACAAGGACGGCCAACCGCTGGCCCGTTTCGCGCCCCGAACCACCCCCAACGATCCGGCCGTGGTCGCCGCCATCGAAGAGGCCCTCGCGTGACGCAGCCCAATATCGTCTTCATCCTCATCGACGATATGGGTTGGAAGGACCTCGTCTGCTGCGGCAGTTCCTTCTACGAAACGCCCAACATCGACCGCCTCGCCCGCGAGGGCATGCGCTTTACCGACGCGTACGCGGCCTGCCCGGTCTGCTCGCCGACCCGCGCCAGCATCCTCACCGGCAAGTACCCAGCCACCGTCGGCATCACCGACTGGATCGACGTGCACGGGCGCATCCACCCAGCACGTGGCCAGCTCGTCGATGTGCCGTATCTCAAGCAACTGCCGACGCAAGAGCACTCGCTGGCCTGCGCGCTCAACGAGGGCGGCTATCAGACGTGGCACGTAGGCAAATGGCACTTGGGCGGCGACGGGCACCTGCCCGAAGACCACGGCTTTGAGGTCAACATTGGCGGCGCACACCAAGGCTCGCCGGGGCAGGGCGGGTACTTCAGCCCTTGGACCATCCCCCCGCTCGCCGGCGCCGATGTCCCCGAAGGCACGTACCTAACCGACTACCTGACCGACCAAGTGCTCGAATTAATCCGTCGCAAAGACGAGCGGCCCTTCTTTTTGAATCTCTGGTACTACACCGTCCACACGCCGATCCAAGCCAAACCAGAAAAAAGCGCCAAGTACGAAGCCAAAGCCCGCGCCCTCGGCTTGGACCAAGTCGAGACCTTTGCCGAGGGAGAGTACTTCCCCTGCGAGCACAAAAAGGACCAGCGCGTCAAACGGCGGCTCATCCAATCCGACCCGGTCTATGCGGCCATGATCGAGAGCCTCGACGAAAACTTGGGCCGCCTCTTCAACCTGCTCGACGCGCTCGGTGAAACCGAAAACACCGTCGTGTTTTTCACCTCGGACAACGGCGGCCTCGCCACCTCCGAACGCTCGCCGACCTGCAACGCGCCGCTGGCCGAGGGCAAGGGCTGGATGTACGAGGGCGGCACCCGCGAACCCTTGCTAGTGCGCTGGCCCGGCCAAGTCGCCGCCGGCAGCACCTGTCCAGGCCCGGTGACTAGCCCCGACTTCTACCCGACGATCCTCGAATTGGCCGGTTTAGACCCCATCCCCGCGCAGCACTGCGACGGCACCAGCATCGCGCCGCTTATGCGCGGTGCCGAATCCATAGAGCGCGAAGCCATCTTCTGGCACTACCCTCACTACGGCAATCAGGGCGGCACCCCCGGCTCGTCCGTGCGCTCCGGCGACTACAAGCTGATCGAGTTTTTTGAAGACGGGCGGCTGGAACTGTACAATCTGCGCGACGACATCGGCGAGGAGCGCAATCTAGCCGAGCAAATGCCGCAAATCCGCGACCGACTGCACGGGCTGCTGCGCGAATGGCGCGAAACAGTGGAAGCCAAAATTCCCCAACCCAATCCCGATTGGCAGGGCTGAGTAGCGCGGAAACTATTCCCGACTATCCACCGCACATTTAACGAGGAAGAAACCATGAACCTAAACATCAAAGACGAAGAGACCTGCCAACTCGCCAAGGAGCTAGCCCGGCTGACTGGCGAGACCATGGTCGGTGCCCTGACAGTCGCCCTGCGCGAACGCTTGGAACGCGAAAAGCAACGGCACGACACGGATGCCCGCGTTCAAGAGTTGCTTGCCATTGGTCGGTGCTGCGCTGACTTAGTAGGCACCGGGGTCTCGTCTGCCGAACACGGCACTTTGCTCTACGACGAACAGGGGCTACCGAAGTGATCGTTGATGCGTCAGCAGTTTTGGCAGTTCTGTTGGACGAAGCAGATGCGAAACACTATGCAAGGGCGATAACAGAGGCCGCATCGTGCAGGATGTCAGCGGCCAATTTCCTTGAAGCGGCCATCGTCATCGAAAGTCGAGGTGGATCGGCTGCCGGTGCAGAGCTCGACCGTTTTCTCGAAACGGCCGGGATTGCACTAGTGGATGTTTCGCCCGAACAGGTGCAAGCGGCGCGACGCGCTTGGCGTCGTTTTGGAAAAGGTAATCATCCAGCAGGGCTAAACTTCGGCGACTGTTTTGCTTATGCGCTGGCGGAAACGTCAGGGGAGCCGCTTCTGTTTAAGGGGGAGGATTTCGCCCGGACCGATATCGAAGTGGCGCACTAGTACCTAAACCCAATCCTGCGGCTTGAGAAACACCTCGTAGAGCCTTTCTTCTTCGGACCCCGCTTCTGGCTGCCAATCGTACATCCAGCTCACCAAGGGCGGCAGCGAGACCAAGACCGACTCAATGCGCCCCTTCGATTGCAGACCGAAGAGCGTACCCCGGTCGCAAACCAAGTTGAATTCCACGTAGCGGCCCCGGCGATAGAGCTGGAACTGCCGCTGCTGACGGCCGTACTCCCATCCCTTGCGCCGCTGCAAAATCGGCAGATACGCGGCTATATACCCATCGCCGACGCTGCGGGCAAAGGCAAAGCAGTGCTCGAAACCCCCTTCGTTGAAATCGTCGAAGAACAGGCCGCCGATCCCTCTCGGCTCGTCGCGGTGCGGCAGGAAAAAGTACTCGTCGCACCACTGCTTGAATTTGGGGTAGAGTCCCTCGCCATAAGGATTGCACGCGGCTTTGGCCGTCCGATGCCAATGCACCGCGTCCTCCTCAAAACCGTAATACGGCGTCAAGTCGAAACCACCGCCAAACCACCACACCGGTTCCTCCCCTGCTTTTTCCGCCGTGAAGAATCGCACGTTCAAGTGCGAGGTCGGCGCATAGGGATTGTGCGGATGCACGATTGTCGAGACGCCCATCGCCTCAAATCCCCTTCCGGCCAACTCGGGGCGACGCGCCGTAGCCGTCGGCGGCAACTCATTGCCTCGCACGTGCGAAAAATTCACCCCGGCCCGCTCGATCACTGACCCCTCCAACACGCACGCCCGGCCACCCCCCCCTTCTGGCCGCTCCCAGCTATCTTCGCGGAAAGCGCCCTCGTCCTCTGCTTCCAAGGCCGCGCAAATCGCATCCTGTAACCCGAGCAAATACGCTTTGACGGCTTCTTTGTTTATCTGTCCCACTTGTCCTCGTCTCTAATGGTTGTCAGGGTGATAAAGTATAGTCAAGTTACCCTATTGGGCGCGAAGAGGTACTACCCATTTTCCGATGGCCATCGGGCACCCCTTGCCATCCAGCAAGAGCTTGACATAATGTATGCTGCTATGGAAGATAACTACATGCCGGTTGGAGCCGAATCGCTACGCTCCTGATTGGCCAGCGGCGCGGCGTCGAACGAACAGGAGCATGACATGACCAAGACAGTGATTCTTGATACAAATGTGCTCTACGATATCGGATTGAATCGAGTCCGTATTGAGGACGTCGGGCGACCTAAAGAGCATTTCTGTTACTCTCCTATCTCAATAATTGAGCTGGTATCCAAACTTAATGACAGGTCGTTTGCAGACCGCAAGGCAGCGGCTGGCGTTATCCTCAAGCACCGGATAGACGAACTCCCGGACCCCGAATCATATCTGACTACGGTATTTGGTTACAAGTTGGCGGAACCTGCCCCTTCATACTCCGACGCTGTCCGGGCCTTGGCTGAAGGTCAGAGCCTTGAGGAGGTGCGGAGAGGCGTACCGGACTACGAAATTCGGGTCCGACGGCGCTTGAATGTACCGTTTGCAGCGACATGGCGTGAGAAGGTCGAGCAAGAATGGGTGGATTCTCTCATCACCTTGATGGCGGAGAATATCCCAAGGTTTCAAGAGTGGTACGCAAAGGATCCAAAGAAACGGTCCTCGTCTGTGCCTAAACTTCGAGGCGAGCAGAAGAAGAAATTTCTCGCCGGAATGAAGTCAAGAGAGTGGGCTGCCCGCACTATATCCGCTTGTCAGATGCGTGCCTTCTTCAAAGCGGACAAAAATGACCTCGGTGTATTCACTAAGCAGAAAGCAGATGAATTAGCCGCGACTATTCCCAAGATAGAGTGCTACTCCCATATGTACACGCAATACTTGATCAGCCTAACGACCGAGGGGTTCTTACCGCAGCAGAACGATAGCGGGGATATTGATCTCTTTCTCTACTCGATTGACGATGATCACGTCGTGGCCACTAAAGATAATAGGTGGATCAACATTGCGAAGGCCGCAGGGTTCGCCCGGAGGATACGCCAGCCCGGATGCGGACTCAATGAAACCGCGCTAGCTGAAGATCGGAATTGTGTAAAGGAGGAGGCTGCAAAGTATCGCAAGATGGACTTTGAAGACTACATTGATATCCGACCCGGTGTTCGCAGTGGCAAGCCCTGCTTCAAAGGTACCCGAATTACTGTCTATGATGTATTGGAATACTTAGAGGGAGGGATGACGGAGGTTGAGCTTTTAGCCGATTTTCCGGTGCTGACACCGCAGCACATTCGCGCTGCACGGGAGTTTGACGCTGCCCATAATATCCGGCTTGCGTCCGGTTCCACGGCGTGAAACCCAGAATGAAGACTCCCTTCTCACCCTGAATGTGAACGATCTTGACTCAGCCTGATCCAGAATCGGCGTGTGAGACATGCCCTCCCATCAATCCACTCCCCCCACGCCAACCCGCTACCGCGACCGCCAACCCGGATCTATCGTCGTCGAGCACGTTCCGGGACAGTCCCTCCTCCGCTGGTTCTACGGCACAAACACGGGGCATCTCGTTTTTCGCGCCGTCTTCAACCGACCTCTTTTCTCCCGCTTCTACGGCTGGTGGAAGCAAACCACTTGGACTCGGCGTCAAATCCGCCCTTTTGTCGAACGCTACCACATCGACCTCGACGAAATCGAATACCCCCTCAGCCACTATTCCAGCTTCAACGACTTCTTTATTCGCCGCCTCAAACCCGGAGCCAGACCCTGCGACCCCGACCCCGAGCGCCTCTGTTGCCCCGCCGATGGCAAGGTTCTCGTCTATCCGCAAATCGCAGCCGAGGATGTGCTGCCAGTCAAAAGCAACCAACTCGCAGCCCGCGAACTCCTAGCCGAAGCAATCGACCCCACCCCATACCACGGCGGTGCCGCCCTCGTCGTCCGCCTCGCCCCCTACGACTATCACCGCTTCCACTTCCCCGCCGACGGCCAAGTAGGTCAAACCCAGTGGATCGACGGTACCTACCACTCGGTCAACCCCATTGCCCTCGCCCGCGTGCCCGACGTTTTCCACCGCAACCGACGCTCCGTCTGCGAGTTGACGACGCCCACCTTCGGCAAGATTGCCTACATCGAGGTCGGCGCTATCAACGTCGCCAGCATCGTCCAGACGTACTCGATAGGGCCTTGCGAGCGCGGCCAAGAAAAAGGCTTTTTCCAATTCGGCGGCTCGACCGTCGTGCTGCTTTTCGAGCCGGGGGCAATTGTCTTTGACAGCGATCTAGTCGCCGACTCTGAGGCCGGCCTAGAGGTACACGTCCCCACTGGGGTCGGCGTCGGTAGTCGCGCTTGACCCGCTCCGGCAGCTTCGGCAAATTTCCCGCTCTGTAATCCCTCACACTTGGAGACCACTTATGTCCCTGCAAATGCGCGTGGGTCTGGGCCAGTTCAACGAACTCACCGACGAGAAGCTCGCCTTTATCAAGCAGATGGGCTGCGACGACTTTTTGATGAATACCCCCAGACTCCCCGGCGACAAGCAGTGGGAATACGACGACTTGGCCTTTATCAAGAAGCGGGCCGACGCCGCCGAACTGCGGCTGATGGCGCTGGAAAACGTGCCCACATCGTTTTACGACCAGATCATGCTCGGCCAAAGCGGCCGCGAAGAACAACTCCAGCACATGATCACCACCGTGCGCAACATGGGCAAGGCCGGCATCCCAATCCTAGGCTACCATTGGATTCCCAATAGCGTCTGGCGCACGCCTGAGCCAGCGACCTTGCGCGGCGGTGCCCGCGCCACCCGCTTTGCCCTCGCCGAACACGACCCCGAAGAACTGACCCACGGCCGCGTCTTCACCCACGAAGAAATGTGGGAAAACTACGGCTGGTATTTGGAGCGCATCCTGCCCGTGGCCGAGGAAGCTGACGTGCGCCTAGCCCTGCACCCGGACGACCCACCCACCGGCACAACCCTCGGCGGCATAGCGCGAATTTGCAGTTCGTTCGACGACTTCAAGCGAAACATGGACACCTTCGACAGCCCGCATCACGGCCTCGATTTCTGCATGGGGTGCTGGTCGGAGATGGGCGGCCACGACAGCGTCATCCGCGCCGTCCGCCACTTCGGCGGGGAAAAGAAAATCATCTACATCCACTTCCGCGACGTCATCGGGCCGGTCGAGGACTTCCACGAGACCTTCATCGACTGCGGCCAAGTCGATACCTTCGAGGTCGTCAAGACGCTCAAGGCGGTCGGTTTCGACGGCTTTATGATCACCGACCACGTGCCCCATATCGTCGATGACTCGCCTTGGGGACACCGGGGACGCGCCCATTGCGTGGGCTTCATGCAGGCCCTCATCCAAGTGGTCAACAAGCTCGGCGCGTGACCTTGAGATATATAACATGGCCACCGTCCACTATCCCATCCGCCGGCCGAGCACAAGTCTCCTTCTTACATTACTGCTCGCCATCCCAGCCCTAGCCCAAGACGAGCGCCCCCCCATATCAATCCCCCAACCCGAGCGCCAGCGTGTGACGCCAGTACCGGGCACTCCCTTGACTATCGTCCAAGTGAGCTATAGAGAGGCGATCAAGGAGCGCGACTACCTATCGCAGGCCGTGCAAGAATTGGTGACGTTCACCCGCATATCGACCCAACTTGAAGTACCGATGCACTCGCGCGTCCTCACACTCGACGACCCGCAGATTGCGGACGCGCTGATGCTCTACATGACCGGCTTCGACTGCGTCATGCAGATAAGCGACACCGAAAAGAAGGGCCTCGCCCGCTACCTGCGCCGCGGTGGCCTACTCTTTGCCGAGGACATCTTGCCCCTAGAGACTAATTTTCGCACATCCGCTGGGGTAGCCGGCACCCCCTTCGACCGGCAGTTCAAGGCCCTGCTCAAAGACCCGCAAGTCCTCGGCATCGACGGAGGCCGCTGGCGCAAACTGCCCAAGAACGACCCGCTCTACTCGGCCTACTTCGACTTCCCCGATGGGCCGCCCCTAAGCGGCACAAACCGGGGCAACGTCTTCGCCTTAGAAGCCATAGAACTCAAAGGCCGGATCGCCGTTATCTTCAGCGACCTCAACATTAGCTGGTTCTGGGGCAACCTCGACGCCGAAGGCCGCGACCGCAGCTTGCAGTTCGGCACCAACCTCTTGATCTGTGCGCTGGCGCAAAAATACGCGGGCCGACCCCTGCCCTTCAGGCGCTGAGATGAACACTGCTGCTGTGCGCTCCGCCCAAGCTCGCAGCGACCTCCTGCTCCTGCTCACAGCTCTGATCTGGGGCTTCGCCTTCGTCGCCCAACGCGCTGGCATGGAGCACATCGGCCCCTTTTTCTTTAATGGCGTGCGCTTCGCCCTCGGCTGCTTGCCGCTTTTGCCGTTTGTCCTGCGCACCACCACCACACCGCTCGCATCCCGCCTCCGCCACGCCCTCCGAGGCGGCCTGCTCGCCGGGCTTTTTCTTTTTACCGCCGCGTCCCTGCAACAGGTCGGCATCGTCTATACTACAGCCGGCAAAGCCGGTTTTATCACCGGGCTATACGTAATTCTGGTGCCAATTCTCGCCCTATTGCTACGCCATCGCAGTCGTCGCAGCACTTGGACCGGCGCTCTAGTGGCGACCAGCGGCCTGTACCTGCTGAGCGTGGAGCCGCCACTGGCCATTGCTCGCGGCGACGCGCTCGTGCTCGTGAGCGCGTTCTTTTGGGCCGGGCACGTGCTGGTCATCGGCAACCTCTCGCGTCAGCTCGATTGGGCGATGCTGGCTTTTTTGCAATTCTTCGTCTGCTCGCTACTCAGCACAGCCGTCGCCATCGGCACCGAGCCTATCGCCCTGCAACCGCTCGTCGATGCGGCCGTACCCGTGTTTTACGGAGGCGTCATGTCGGTGGGCGTGGCCTATACTTTGCAGGTAGTGGCTCAGCGGCGAGCGGCCCCCGGCCACGCGGCCATCATCCTCAGTCTGGAGACGGTTTTCGCCGCGTTGGGGGGATGGCTTTTGCTAGACGAGGAAATGCCCTTGCGCGGGCTGGTCGGCTGTGGGCTGATGTTCGCGGGAATGTTGATCTCGCAGGTGGGACTGGGACGGCGGTCTAAAACATAAGCCCCATTGCCCCCCGAAGAGAGCCGCTCTATACTATGCCGTTCAAGCGGACCCACGCCAAACTCCCCATCCAGAGAAAGGACCAAAATGTCGGACAACGCACCCAAGGGCGCACTAACCAACCCATTTGCCCTCAGCTCGGACGACGGCTACACCTGGCTCAAAGGCAACCTCCACTCGCACACGACCAATTCCGACGGCAAGGCCGCGCCGCAAGAGCGGCTCGATGGCTATGTCGGCCAAGGCTACGACTTCCTCTGCCTATCCGACCACCACAAGATCACCTTTACCGATACCGTGCAGGCCCCAAGCGACTTCGTGCTCGTCCAAGGGGCCGAACTGCACCCGGACAATCCCTTCGGCGGCCAGCGGCACCACTTCGTCTGTCTCAATTTCCACGAGGACATGAACGCCGAGAAGATGCCGCCCCAGCACGTCATCGACGAGGTCCGCCGCCAAGGCGGGGCTGTCTGGCTGGCCCATCCCCATTGGAGTTCGATCAACATCCTGCGCGACGCGGTGCCGCTCTCTGGATTCGCCGGCATTGAGGTCTTCAACACCACCTGCCGCTGCGCCGGACGCGGCGAGTCGAGCGTGCATTGGGACGACTGGATGGATCTAGACAATCGCCTCTACCCCGCGCTGGCCAACGACGATTCGCACGCCCTCGAAGCCGACCAGCGCGACACGTACCAGGGCTGGACTTGGGTCCGCGTCAAAGAGCGCACCGCCGACGCAGTCGTCGCCGCCCTAGTCGCGGGCGCGTCGTACGCCAGCACCGGTCCCGCAATCCACGACATCCAGCTCCGCCGCACCGACCGCGAAGGCGACGACCGCACCCAAGTCGAAGCTACGGTGTCCTGCTCGCCGGCGCAGCGCATCGCCGCGGTGTCCGACTCTTTCGGCACCGAGTACCACCAGCACGGTGCCCTCTTTGAGACCGCGACCTTTGCGCTCAGGGCCAACGCCCGCTGGGTGCGCTTCGAGATCATCGACGAACGAGGCCAAAAAGCGTGGTCCAATCCGTTTGATCTGACCGCACTCGAACGGGCCTAATAGGGTCTATTTCTGCGTCACGCCAGCGGAGCCCCTAGCTGGAGGCTGAAAATAGGAGAAGGAGATGGTTGCCGAACAAGACCTCCAAGTCGGTTTGCTCTTGAAGAACCAGATTCTCACTGGAACAGGTCAATCCATACGCAAGATCATCTTGTATGGATCGCGGGCGCAGGGAACGGCTCGCCCCGATAGTGATTTCGATGTGCTGGTAGTGGAAGCCGACCCGGTGGTTAAGCGCGACGAGCGGCGGCGGCTGCGGGCGTCTTTAGCGGGCGTACCCTATGCAGTGGATGTGTGGGTCATGGGAGAGGTAGAGTTCGAGGAAACCAAAAACGTCATCGGGGGCTTGGCCTTTCCGGCGCATAAGTACGGGGTGGTTTTACATGAGACAGCCTGAGCAAGTGGTAGAAGATTTTGTGCAACAGTGGCTAAAAAAGGCTAACTCGGATCTTCAAGCGGCAAAGCTCCTTTGTACGGGCGAATTGGAAGACTATTTCACGGGTGGATTCCACGCCCAACAAGCGGCCGAGAAATATATTAAAGCGTTCCTGGTGCGCCATCAGATTGAATTTCCCAAAACTCACGATATTGGACGATTGCGGCAATTAGTAGCGCGTCGAGATGCTGCGTTGGCGGAACGCTTGGAGAAGGCCGATGTCTTGACACCATACGGAGTGGACATGCGCTATCCTGAAGAGTTTGAGGTGGTTTCGCAAAAACGAGCGGAATGTGCAGTCGCCCTAGCCGAACGGGTCAAAGAGGAGATACTAACGAGTTTGAAGGGTATAACATAGGTTGTGTAGTCCCTCTATTTCTGCGTCGGCATGCGGCGCGACCAATCTTGCTCGTCAACCCAGCGTTGCTGTTCAAGGGCCATTTGCTGGGCCTTGTCGTAGTAGTGGGGATTATTCGACAGGGGATGGTTGGCGCGGATCGCCCCCTCGGGAAAGAGGTACCAGTCCTCGCGGCCCACTACATAGCCGCGAATGTGGGCACGGGGCGCGTCGTCGGTGATGTAATTGACTACGTAGAGCGTCCCGTCGGGTAGTTGCACCCAGCCCGAATAACCGCTGTCGGCCGACAAGGCGCGGTCGTTGTCCAAAAAGGCAAAGCGGGCCTCGGTGTCGCCCTGAGATTGCTCTGGGTCTGCTGAAGCACCCGCCCGGGCAGGTGAGCCGCGCAAAGCCTCCGCCGCAGTCTCCACGTAGAGCCCCAAGGACGTAGAAAGACCGCAGGCGACTCGGTAGGTAATGGCCACCTCCCCCGAGCGCAGGCGGCCAACCGAGGGGCGGCCTAGACAGCGCATCATGTGCGTGCGCATCGGCGTTGACCACGTCCGGCCGCCGTCGCCGGAAAAGCTCTTCCAGCCGCTCAAGCCCTCGCCGTCCTCGCGCATGTAGAGCACCAAGGTGCCATCGTCCATTTCGGCGAAATCCCCCTCGTTCAAGCGCCAAGGCCCCCCGGTGCAGGACGAACCTTCGGGGTCGGGCACCTTGAAAGGCCCTTCCCAAGTCCGTCCCCGGTCAGCGGACCGATAGCACGTCTGCACTTCGACGAAATCCTCGGTCCCCCGCTGGCCGGGCCACTGTTCGGTGAGGCCGACGATCAAGTCGCCGTTGGACAACTCCTTGATGGAGGGGACGATGCCCTCAGTCATGCCGGTCTCCTCCGGCTCCTCCCATGTGGCCCCGTTGTCGTGGCTGCGCAACAGGAGGTTCATGCAGACGCCCGGCTCCAAGTATTCTTCAAAGGTATTCTTGAGTAGCAAGTCGACGATGAGCAGCAAAGTTCCGTCGCGGCAGGCGGCAATGCGCGAGCAGTTGAGCCGTCCCAGCCCCTGAGCGGTTTCCTCCTCAGTGCGCTCCACCACCACTTGGCGCGGGCTCCAAGTCAGGCCGCGGTCAAAGCTGCGGCGCACGATTACGCGCGAAAAGGGACGCGAGCTGTGTCCCATGCTCTCGCGGTACGTGCATACCAAGGTGCCATCGGCCGCTTGGGCCACATCGGCGAATGCCTCGTAGATCTCGTCATTGCGCGATACAGTGATCGTCTGCATGGTTGCCTCTCGGTTTTGGGTGAGTCCATGAAATATACGACGCGACCGAAGTGGGCGTTGAGTTGAGCTTGCTCCCCCAACTCCCTTCTCCTACCTTCCCTCTTCAATTCTGCTAACACCGCCCCCTGTCGAGAGACCAACATCATGGCTGACCGCCCCAAAATCGCCGGTATCGTCACCGAGTACCGCAAGTACTCCCACGCCCAGCACATCTGCGACCGCTTCCTTGAAGGCTACGGCTGGAACAGCCGACACCACTATCCACCCATGGATCTGGTCTCGCTGTACGTAGATCAGCGTCCCGAAGGCGACCTGAGCCAAGATCGGGCGACCCGCTTTCCCCACATGGTGATCTACCCCACCGTCGCCGACGCCCTGACGCTGGGCGGGTCAGATTTAGCCGTTGACGGCGTCCTGCTCATCGCCGAGCACGGTACCTACGGGCACAATGAAAAGGGCCAGCACCTCTATCCGCGCTACGAGCTTTTCAAACAGATCGCCTCGGTCTATCGCACGACCGGCAAGAGCGCGCCCGTGTTCAACGACAAGCATCTCTCTTGGAATTGGGACTGGTGCCAAGAGATGTACGATGTCTCGCAAGAGCTCGACTTCGCCTTTATGGCCGGCTCGTCGCTACCCGTTACTTGGCGCAACCCCTCGCTCGACATGCCCCTCAATGCCGAGGTCGAAGAAGCGGTCTGCGTCTGCTATGGCGGCGTCGATAGCTACGACTTCCACGGCTTGGAGACCTTGCAGTGCATGGTCGAGCGCAGAAAGGGCGGCGAGACTGGGGTCAAATGGCTCCGGGCCTATCGCGACGATGCCTTCTGGCAAGCACACGCCGAGGGCGCGTGGTCGCGCGAGCTTTTTGAAGCCTGCCTCTGCCGCAGCCACACGCTCACTCCGGCAAGACCTGGATTCAACAACCCCTTCCCCACCATCGACGAACTCAAGCACCTAGTCGAGAGCCCCGTCGCCTACCAGTACGAGCACGCCGACGGCCTCCTCTCGACCATGATGCTGATGAACGGGCTAGTCCAGGATTTCAACTTCGCCGCCCGGCTCACGGGACGGGACGAGCCGCTCTCGACCCAGATGTACTTGCCCATGCCCCCGGCTCGCACCACGCTGGCCAATTTCTTCAGCCCGCTGGCCAACAACATCGAGCAGATGTTCCTGACCGGCAAAGCAACCTATCCAGTCGAACGCACCCTGCTCACCTCGGGTTTGGTCATCGCTGGCGTCGATAGCCTTCAGCAAGACCAAATCCAAATCGAGACGCCCCATCTGAACACCGCCTACCAAGCCACCGAAGAATCCACTTTCTGGAGGACCTAGTTTCTCCTAAGAACCCCTCGCCTCTTTCCCCGGAGCTTTCGTCGCCCATGGCCACCAAACGCATCGCCGTCATCGCTACCATCTATCGCTACCTCTCGCACGCCCAGCACTTTGCCGACCGCTTCGTAGTCGGCTATCCCTACGGCGGTCGCTGGCACCGCCCCAACTGCAAAATCGTCTCGCTCTACGTCGATCAGCAGCCCGAAGGCGACCAAAGCCAAGACCGAGCGCGCGAATTCGGCTTCGCCGTGTACCCCACCATTGCCGAGGCCCTGCGCTGCGGCGGCGACGAACTGGCTTGCGACGCAGTGCTGATCATCGGCGAGCACGGCGAGTACCCCAGAAACGACAAAGGACAAGTTCTGTACCCGCGCTACGAGTTCTTCAAAGAATGCGTCCAAGTCTTTGAAGAAGACGGCCGTTCCGTACCAGTTTACAACGACAAGCACCTCTCCTACAGCTTTGCCAAAGCGCGAGAAATGGTCGACGATGGCCACCGGCTCGGCTTCCCGATCCTCGCCGGTTCGTCGCTGCCGGTCACTTGGCGTCTGCCCGATGTCGAGCTGCCCTTGGGCTGCCAGATCGAAGAGGCGCTGATGGTCGGCGTCGGCGGCTCCGACCCAATGGATTACCACGCGCTAGAGGCCATGCAGTGCATGATCGAGCGCCGCTCCGGCGGCGAGACTGGCGTCAAATCCGTGCAATTGATCGAAGGAGACGCCGTGTGGAAGGCGGGTGAGGACGGCCGCTATTCGCTAAGACTGCTCGACTCCGCCCTCTCGCGCAGCGACTCTCCTTGCGGCAAAACCGACGAGGACGGCCGCACCCAAGACCTGCTCGGCAACGGCGAGCTACCCCGGCTCGTCAAAGAGCCAGCCGCGTACTTCATCGAGCACAACGACGGCCTCAAGACGACCCTCCTGATGCTCAACGGTGCCATCCGCGACTACTGCTTCGCCTGCAAGCTCGCTGGCGAGGACGATCCTATCTCGACCCAGTTTTTCTTGCCGCCGACGCCCAACGTCACGTACTCGGCCTGTCTGGTGGCCAAGATCTGGGAAATGATCGAGACCGGCCGTGCGCCCTTTCCCGCCGAGCGCACCCTAATCGTCAGCGGCGCGCTCGAAAGCTGCCTGACCTCCAAAGTGGGGGGCCACAAACTGCTCGAAACCCCCCACCTCAGGGTAGAATACCAAGCGCCAGCCGAATCGCATCACGGCCGGTTCTAGTCAGCGAAATCAGATAGTATAGAAATTGGTTCGGGTGAAACATGTACATCAGCGGATTGGATTGGGACGACTATCGAATTGACCATATTGCTCAGCACGATGTAGAACCAGATGAAGTCTGGGAAGTTTGCGAAGACCCATTTCACTTAGCTCGCTGTCAAGGACGCAATCGCTATCTTCTCTATGGGCAGACAGCAGACGGGCGGTACTTGTTTGTCGTATTAGAGCATATCCAAGACACTGTCTATGAGCCTATCACTGCCCGGAGTATGACTGACCGTGAGAAGCGAAACTTTAGGAGGCTGAGAAAATGAAAAAATTACACGTCCCAGAATTCAAGAGCCGTGAAGAGGAAGCGGCATTTTGGGATAATCTAGATACCGCTGATTTCATGGAAGACGATGGGGAATGGTTTCGCTTTGATACGCCGCACAAGCGAGCGATTCGCGTTGCTATTCTCCCTGAGATAGCGGAAGAACTCATGCAGAATGCCCAGGCACAAGGCGTGTCGGTTGAAACCTTAGTCAATGTCCTTTTAGTCGAGCGCATACGTGACTCAGTTACGACAAACTGAACTGATATAGCAGTCCTAAATGATTTGAAAGCATGCGTTCATCAGCCCGGTCTCTTTTACCTATGCGTCATTCCCGCGCAAGCGGGAATCCAGTCTTGAATGATTTAGGGTTGCTATATATCGTCTGGCCAGCCTTTGCAATGCTTTATCCGCCGAGCGCACCCTCATCGTCAGCGGTGCACTCGAACGCTGCCTGACCTCCAAAGTGAAGGGCCACGAGCGGCTCAAAACACCCCACCTCAAGGTGGAGTACCAAGCGCCAGCCGAATCGCATCACGGCCGCTTCTAGTCAGCGTTGCCCGAGGTTTTCTCGTCAATCAGCTTCTAGAGACCATCCATACCAGCGCGAATGTGAGGCCCAGTATGAAAATCTTTGTAGATTTACCTGATACAGCTACTTTCGTTCATCTCGACCAAGCGTATCTCAAGGAAGCCTTGCTGGCAACACTTTACCATGCGGGAAAAGTCTCCGAGAAAGAAGCCTGCCTCACGCTCGGGATCTCCCGCCGTGCGTTCGAGGAACTGCTGCCACAGTTCGGGTTTTCTATACTGGTCGATACGCCAGAGACTATTAGTATAGAACTGCACGCATGAGGAGGACCGTGCGGCAGATTGTGAGCAATACCGGACCGCTGATCTCGTTGGAGAAGCTCAATCACGGGTATGACTTCATCCATTGCCTGTATGACAAGCTGATCATTCCCCCGGCGGTGCTCGAAGAAGTGGCAGAAGGACTATTTGCGAACCCACAGGATTACTTGCAGTACCACAACATTACTGACCTCATTGAGGTTCGCCCGATGTCAAATCTACCCGCTCTGCCAGAAGCGGAACGGTTACACGATGGAGAGACACAAGCAATACAACTTGCGCTTGAATTACATTTGCCCCTCCTCATCGAGGAAACGGTTGGACGCCGTGTTGCACAGAGTGTGGGAGTACAGATATCAGGCATTGCCGGGCAGATCATCGCGGCGTTTCGGCAGAAGGTCATCTCGGCGACAGACGCACAGAATAAACTCAATGAGTTACTTCAGGCAGGACGCATCAATCGGAAAATCTATGACGCGCTTCTCGCCGCAATATCCCCAACCTAACTGAAGCCTGGAATCGTCCAGAGAAAGAGAAAGCCCCATGTCCACGATCCCCACGCGCGCTTTGCGCACCGGCGTCGAGCTAAGCACGCTCGGCTTTGGCGGCGCGCCTTTGGGCGAGCTTTTCGACCCGGTCAGCGAAATCCAAGCCCAAGACACCCTGCAAGCGGCCTGGGACGCTGGCATCCGCTACTACGACACTGCCCCGTTCTACGGCTATGGCAAAAGCGAACACCGCCTCGGCTACTTTCTCCGCCAGCAGCATCGCAAGGACTTCGTGCTCTCAACCAAAGTCGGCCGAGTGCTCACGGCCACCCGCGACCTCGATTCTTTCGACAAGGGCTTCTGGATCGGCGGCCTACCCTTTGACTTCCGCTTTGACTACGGGTACGACGGCATCATGCGCTCGTGGGAAGACAGCTTGCAGCGGCTGGGCCTCAACTCCATTGACCTGCTCCTAATCCACGATCTTGACAGTTTCTTCCACGACAGCGAGCAGCGCTTCTCCGCCCACGTCAATCACCTAATCACCAGCGGCTGGCGCGCCCTCGACGAGCTGCGTTCCCAAGGTCTGATCAAGGCCGTTGGCGCGGGCCTCAACCGCATGGGAGCCATGCCGCGCCTGCTCGACGCGGCCGACCTCGACTTCTGCATCGTCGCCATGCCCTACACGCTCTTGGACCAAGATTCCCTCGACGAGGAATTCCCCCTCTGCGAGGAGCGCGACGTGCGCATCGTCATCGGCGCGGTCTTCGCTTCCGGCATCCTCGCTACCGGTCCGGTCGAAGGTGCCCGCTACGCCTATGACACCGCCTCGCCCGCAATCCTCGCAAAGACCCGCCGCATCCAAGCCATCTGCCAGCGGCACGATGTGCCCTTGCCCGCCGCCGCCATGCAGTTCCCGCTCGGAAACCCCCTCGTCGCAGCGATCATCCCAGGAGCGCAGACACCGGCTCACATCGAGACCAACGCCCAGTGGTTTCAGCACGAAATACCAACAGACCTGTGGGCCGAGCTAAAGGCGGAAGGGCTGTTGCGGGCAGACGCGCCGACGCCAGCGTAGGGATAGGGGCGATTCGCGAATCGTCCCTACGGTCGGTCGCCCCGATGAACGAGGTCAACGATGAACCACGCGGCCCCAAGCCAGCAGAAGGCATTTGGTCACATCCTCGGACAGCAATACACGGTTTTCGACGGGCTGGCCGGGATGTACGTGGAAGACATCTACCAAGACCGCCACGGCCTCCTCTGGATCGGCACAACCGACGGCGGTGTAAGCCGCTTCGACGGAGCGCATTTTGACACCTTCGGCCTGTCGGATGGGCTGCCCCATCTCACCGTAACAACGATTGTCGAAGACGCAGACGGACGGCTGTTATTCGGCACATTCGGCGGTGGGATAGCAGCCTACGACGGGCGTGGCTTTCAGGTGTACACCACTGAACACGGGCTACCTTCCAACGACATATTGGACCTGCAACCCCAAGCCGATGGCTCAGTGCGAGTGCTGACCATGGCGGGGGTGGGTCTGTTCGTCGAAGGACGGTGTGTAGAGTGCATGACGGAACTAGCGGGTAAGCCCCTAGGACTGGTGTACGATATGGCGACCGACTCGGCGGGTACGACGTGGCTGGCGACGCAGGGGCGCGGAGTCCTCAGCTTGGACGGCCAGCGCATGAACACAGATTCAGGCGATGAGCACGACGCGACGCAATTACAGTGGCCTTGGAATTTCGCTCAAGACGCCGCTGGCAACCTGTGGATCGCTTTCCGCTACGTAGGCACAGAAGTGGTGGTCGGCCGCTACGATCCCGCGAGCCGACAATTAGAGATCATCCGCGTGGACGATGGGGCTGAAGGGACGGAAGTCGTCCAGCATGGTACGCGCCATGTGCGCGTGGACGACCGCGGTCGGCTCTGGCTGAGCCGTCGGGGCGTGCTAGTGTACGACGGAGAGAAATGGCATCCTTTCTCGGCCGGCTTGCCGGATGTTCAGTTTTCAGACACGCGCCTGACCTACGAGGATAGCGAGGGAAATATCTGGGTAGGGCTGTGGGGGGGCGGGCTGATCTTTTGCGATCCAATCAGCATTCAGCTATACGACAAAAAAGACGGCCTACCCGACAGCGAGGTTCGGCGGCTGAGTGAAGACCAGGAGGGCCGAATCTGGATTGGCACAACCGGAGGATTGGCCTGCTTAGAGGACAGCCGAATCCGTCCGGTGGAGGTCGGTTATACCGTCTTGTCTATGGTAGTAGATCGACACGGGCAGGTTTGGAGCGGCGGCCCCGACGGACAAGTATTCAAATCGGCAGGCAGAGAAACCCAAGCGATCGCGGTGATCACAGGGGGTGTAGAAATCGAGATGTTGTTCCAAGGCCGAGAAGGCGACTTAATCGCCTGCACTTCCGAGGGACAATTGGGACGGATCGAAGCAGACCGCTTCATTGCGATTGAGGGTGAGTGGCCAACGTGTAGAGTCGTGCTACAGGATCGAGAAGGCTCCTTCTGGCTCGGCTGCTATGGAACGAGGCCGGCTCTATACACTCACCGGGACGGGCATCTCCGCGCATGTCACATGGCCGGCATAGAAGCCGTCGCCTATGTAAATGCTTTGTGTGAATACCAAGACGCGATTTGGGTGGGAACCGCTCACGGTCTTTTCGCCATTTCCTACCAAGCCAAGGAGGTGCGCCAATTTACGGCAGACCAAGGCGATCTGTCCGCCAATGGCATTATGGCCTTGGTGGCCGACCCGCAGCAAGAGTGTCTGTGGATCGGGACCAGTGGCGGGGGCGTGCTGAAGTACGACGGTCAAACCTTCCAAAGCATCCGTCTCGGCAAGTCCGCTCTAGAGAATATCGTCGATGCCATTCTGCGCGATAGCCAAGGTCGGCTGTGGTTCGGGACGCGGGCTGGTCTCATTGCGTATCAGCCTGGGGAGACGCCGCCTCGCATCCGCATCCGCCAAGTCGTGGCCGGGCGCACTTTCGCCGAACCCCAAGCCGTGTCCTGCCCGGATAGCACGCCCGAGATTCAGTTCCACTTCCAGGGTCTCAGCTTCAGGAGCGGGGCCGAGCAAATGCGCTACAGCCACCGGCTCGTCGGCCACGGTCCGGCAGAAGAGTGGAGCGCATTCACGCCCGCCAATCGGGTGACGTACCAAGACGTGCCCGCCGGCCTGTTCCACTTTGAGGTGCGGACCGTAGACCGGGACGGCTTGATGTCGGACCTAGCTCGCCTAGAGATGCGAGTGGTCCCCACCCACCTCCGACGCCTAGAGCAAATGCTGCGAGTCTCGAATCAGGGTTTTCTCAGCCAGAGCCAAGCAATGGCACGGCTCCTCGAACAGGTCGAATCAATGGCCGAGACGGATATGACAGTGCTGGTGCTGGGCGAGACCGGGGTCGGCAAGGGAGTGTTGGCGCGGCTACTCCACAACCTCAGCCCGCGCCAAGCGAACCCTTTTATACCTGTCAACTGCGGGGGCCTGTCCGCCGGACTGATCGAAAGCGAACTGTTCGGCCACGAAAAGGGGGCTTTTACCAGCGCGAATGCGCAAAAGATCGGCTACTTTGAACGGGCTGACGGCGGCACCTTGTTCCTCGACGAGGTAGGCGATTTGCCCTTAGACTCCCAACGGGCCTTGCTCCACATCTTGGAGGAGGGCCACCTGACGCGCGTCGGCGGCGAGCAGTCCATCCCGGTGGATGTGCGGGTCGTTGCTGCGACCAACAAGGACCTCGAAGAGGCCATTCAGGCGGGGACGTTCCGCGAGGATCTGTTCTATCGGCTGAGCGTACTCTCCTTCCTTAGTACTGCCGCCCCTGCGGGAGCGTCAGGAGGATATCCCGCTCTTGGCGGCGCATTTCGCCAGCCGGTGTGCCGAACAGCTAGGGCGGCCGACGCCGGTTTTGGGCGAGGAGTTGGTGGCGCATTTGCAGCAATACGCGTGGCCGGGGAATGTGCGCGAGTTGGAGCACGTAATTCAGCAGGCGGTCGTGTTGGGCGACAGGGACGTCATTCAGGTGGCGGATGTGCCGTTTCAAGCTGCCGAGACAGAGCTTGCCCTGCCTGTTGAACAAGGCTTCGACGGGGATGCCGAGGACGAGGACGAAAAGCAGCGCATTTTGGCGGCCCTCCAAGCCACCAACTGGCGGATCTATGGCCCGCGAGGGGCGGCTCGATTGTTGAGCATGGGCCCGGAGAAGCTGCGGTATCGAATGCGCAAGCACGGGTTGCAACGGCCAAAGAAGCCGTCGCCGTAGAAACTCGTGCGGAGGTCGCTGATTTGTAAAAAGTCGTTCAAAAATCGTTTAGAGTCGTTCAAAAATCGTTCAAAAATCGTTTCTTTGAACGGAAAATCGTAGATCAGTTTGCGACGACACCTAATATCCGCCTCGTAGAGAATTATTTTTATTTACTTAAATTCCATGTTTTTCAATCCTTTAGGTCAGCTCCTAAAGGATTTTTTTGTGCTTGATTCTGATATTGGCACAAAATGTGCATTACGTCGATTCCAAGAATTGTAGGGGCGATTCGCGAATCGCCCCTACTGCATCCACCAACCGCCCCGACCTGTCGGGGACACCTCAAAGGAGACTTCAGATGCGTTCCTTTCGTTCGATAAAGTACCAAATCCTCGCAGCGGCAGCCCTGCTTCTCAGCGGCCCCTACATCACCGCAGCCGCAGACCCGGCCGACCAAGCCCAATGGAGCGAGTCTGTCCCTGTTGATGAAGAAAGATACCCGGGCGAGCGCATAGAGGCATATATCGTCGATGGCTTGCTCCACGCCCGCCGCCTCGACCAAGACGACAGTCCCCATTGGCACCTCATCCTCGCCGAAGCCAATCCGCAACAACCCCCTACGCTCGAACACCTAGGCATTGCCATCGAAGTGCGCCACGCCAACGGCTCGTACTTCGTCCGCGACGACTTTGGCTACACCTCCTTGGCCGCCCACCGGCAAAAACTGATGCCGGAGGCATTCACTAGTCTCGACACCACCCTCCGCCAGAACGGTATTGACCGAAGCGCACGCACTCTGACTAGGAGGGGTACGAGTTTACCCACTCCGGCTGAGCTCCAGCAAGTGCCGCCGGAAGCATTCGCCAGCGTTGACTCCACCGCTCTGGCGAATCTGGTCCAACAATTGGGGCCGGAGGCGTTTGCCAGCCTCGACGCGGCCACTTTGGCTGTGATCAAAAAACGGGTGCCAGAGGCGTTCGCCAACCCCGACACTTCCCTCCGCCAGAGCACCATGGACCAGAGCCCACCCACTCCGGCTTCGCAACGCGGCATCACCAAATGGGAGAAACACGGGCAGCTCTGGATAGCCTTGGGACCGGATGCGACGGACAGTTGGGATACGCTCATCCGCCTAGCTCCGACGGTGTTGGTGCCGGAAAGGCCGCGCTTCGGTATGAACGGCAGCGGGGGTTTTGTGCGCTGGGATGACGCCCAACTCTTGGATAGTGGAGATGTGTTAATAGTCGATTATATCACCCCTGTCGAAGCGGACCGTACGCAGAAAAATCACAGACTGGTCCGAGGTGCCGTACCCTTCAATATCGAAGCCCAGCGCTGGCCCAACCCCATCGAGAACGGCGACCGCATAGGCTGGTTCCTAGGCCAAGTAGTACTGCTGCACTTTTGGGCCACTTGGTCGCCCGAATCCGTTGAGCAACTCGCCCACTACGACGAGTTATACAAAAAACACAAAGACGAGGGCCTCGTCGTCATCGCCATCCACAGTGCCGAGGAGGCCGACGATGTGGACGCCTTTATCGCCGAACGCGGCTATACGTTGCCCATAGCGGTAGATGAAGGCGCGAGCGCACAGCGCTACGGCATCTGGAGTTGGCCCCAGTCTGTCCTCCTTGACCGCGACTGCCGGCTGGCTTGGATCAGCCAAGACGGCGAAGCGCCGAGTCAAGCCCAATTAGAGTACTTGCTCGACGACCCGTTCCCGACCCACTAACCCCTAGCGAGAGGTTTTTACCATGACTTATGCTAAAATTCTCTACACCGGCCTCGTAGCCGGACTGATCACCGCCGCCTCAGAAGCCGCCGCGACCTCGGCTTGGCGCGACTCGGTCGATCTACCCGCCTCAGTCGGCGGTTCCGTCCAAGCGCAACTGCGCCAAGGCTGGCTACACGCTTGGCGCGCGAATGCCGAGGGCCAGGAAGTGTGGCATACCATCCTCGGCCGAGTGGATCAACCGGGCCGGGTTGGCCGGGTTGAAAAGACGACCCCTTTTACCGTGGTCGTCTCTCACCCAGACGGCCAGACGTATGTTCAGGACGAGACTAATCGGAACCGCCTGTCGGGACACCGCCAAGCACTGGTGGACGAGCCTTTTCCCGGTCTAGAAACCGCGGTCGGCGACTCGGTAGTCCAACTCCAATCCACGTTTCGATCCGCCGAAAAGCCTTCTACTCACCTGACCCGCTGGCAGCGCGACCACTGGATCTGGGCCGGTTCGGGTCCTACCCAATCCCAGCTACATACCGTCGTCCGCTTCGCTCCCATCCTGACCATTCCCCAGCGCAAGACCTTGGAAAAACCCACGGCCGATCAGGCGATCCTCCAGTGGGACCGCGCCGAATTCACCGACGACGGCCAAACCTTTTCCGTCCGCTATATCAGCTCTAGGGAAAAGGAAGTCATGCACCAGCGGCACGCTGTGGAGAAGGGGGCCGTGCCCTTTGAAATGGACATTGAGCGCTGGCTACAGCCCGTCGCTGGTTATGAAGAGTCCCCCCTGAACAGTCTAGGACAATTGCAGGGCAAGGTGGTGCTGCTCGACTTTTGGGCTACGTGGTGCCAGCCCTGCATAGCAAAACTGCCCTATATCGCCGATATGTACGAGCGCTATCGGGATCAGGGCTTTGTCGTCATTTCCCTGCATTCGGCGTGGCGGGCCGACGAGTTAGATGACTTTGTCGGCCAGCATGATTACGCATTCCCCATTGCCCTCGACACCGGCGAGACCTTCCGGCGCTACGGTCTCGATCCAGGCGGACCTATACCCCATTACATCCTGATCGACCGGGATAACCGCATCGCCCTTGTGAACGACCTGCCTACTGAAGAGCAAATCAAGGCGCTGCTGCAGGCCGGTAGCTAAATTTTGCCATAACGTAGGGGCGATTTGCGAATCACCCCTACCATTCCATTGTCGCTTAGGATTTGTCGTGCGTCTTAACGACACTTTGCCGAAAGGAGTTAATTATGCCCCTGATGACACTACCAGAGGCCGAAAAGCGGCAAATTTTGGCGGCCCTCCAAGCCACCAACTGGCGGATCTATGGCCCGAGGGGGGCGGCTCGGTTTTTGGGCATAGGCCCGGAGAAGCTGCGGTATCGGATGCGCAAGTACGGGCTAAAACGACCAAAAGCTACTTCGTAAATGCCAGCCCGACCGCTTCGATCTCTTCAAAGGAGGCGAAGTCCCCCGCATTCTCGGTGATCAGACGATCAATCCCCTCCGCGAGCATGGTCGCCACGATGTTGCCGTCGTGGACGCGCTTGCCCGTCAGGCGATGCGTCTGCACGAGATCCCGCAGGCGGCGGGACACCTGCTCTGACTCCTCGCAGAACAGGAAAGGCGGGCGGGTGAAGACATCGATGTTCTTCAACGCGTCTTCTGCGGCCAAGCCGAGACCGTTGACTTCGACAGGACGCGTGGCGACCACGAGGTATTCGCGGATTATCTGACCGCTAACGGCCAGAACCGCTTTGCCTTCTCTTGCTGCTTGCAATAGTTCCCGAGCCTCGGCGTGGTGCTTGCGCGAACGATCTGTGGCCGACAGAAACACGTTAGTGTCGGCGAACAGGATCTCACCTGCCGTCGTCATCGTAGATCTCGTTTCGAGACCATGTCGATGTGGCTCGGCCAGTCTCCACCGTGATCCACGACATCGCCTCTGGCTGTTCAGGCGGAGCAGTGCGAGCGGCCCGCTCCAGTATTGTATGCAGCTCTCCATGGAGCGAGCGGCGGTGGCTCTTGGCCAGCCGTTTCAGGGCCGCCAGAATGTTGGGATCCACATCTCTGATATGTAGTGATTTCATACTGTTATCAAAATGATACCATCACTCTCTGTCAAGGACCGTGTAGATCCCCCACCTATTGGCCGAGCCGTGTTACGTTTCCTTATGTTTGAACAGCAGGGCCTCAAACCACCAGAGCTTCCATGCCTGTCCAGCCTACTCGCTCCTCGTCTCTCGGAAACGCCATTTCAAAACCCTTTCTAAAGGTGTTTACTCTATGAAGTCTTTGATCGGCAGTCTCATCGGATTGATGTTGAGCGCCAGCGTCTGCATCGCAAGCGAAACCGAGCAACCCTACTCGCCCCAAGAGCTAAAAGCAGCGAAAGCACAACTGCGCGAGCACAATCGGTTGTGGACGTTCGAGGAGGGAGCCATCCTCGGCCGCGAATGGACGAGCCGCGCACCAGAGGACGCCGAACTGCGGGCACTCTACGCGCGTCAGCTAGAGGGGCAGTTGGACGGGCACAGAGAGATCCAAGAGCAAGCTGACGCGATCTTGGAACGGGAGCCGGACAACCCGTGGGGGCTCTACGCCCAAGCACTCGCGTTTCTGACGGACTGGCAGCATTTCGACGAGGCAGCCGAGTCTAGCTTGCGCGCTTGGGAGCTGCTGCCCCAGCCGGAGTTTGCCGCGACGTACCTTCAGGCGCTTCGGTTCAGGAACACGGAAGCGGGAATGGCATTTTTGGACTCAGTGGATGCGGCGACGCTCCACCATCCTGAAGTCCTCCATGCCCGCGCAGAACTCGAGTACCGGGCACAGTACGCCCTGGAAGATCCCGCCTATGCAGACACGAGCCTCGCTACCTTGGCCACGCTACGAGCGCGTTGGCCCAACCACGTCAGCGGCTACCTTAGCGCCGCGCAACAACTACACCGGTCCGACAAGCCGCAGGAAGCACTCCCGCTAATTGAAGAGGCCATTCGTCTCTCCCCAAGCTCCGCGGATGTGCGCTATTTGCACTGGCAGATTCTCAACGAGACGGACCAGCTTCCCGCCGACGAGCGCCGCGCCGCCATTGAGGCCAGCATCGCCGCGTATCGGCAGGCCGTGCCAGAGACCGTACGCGGCCTCGCCCTGCTCACCACGGCTTATAGAAATGTTCTCGAGGACGAAGAGCAGGCCGCGGCGTTCGAGGCCAAGCTGATGGCGCTGGCTCCCGCGAGCCGACATGCGTCGCGGATCCACCAAGGGAAGTTCGAACGGGAGCACCGACGATTGCAGTCCGAGTTGGAGCGCATCGTCCGCCGGGACGCGCCCGAGTACCAAGATCGGCTTCGCCTCATCTGCGACGCGGCCTATCAGCTCCTCGAAAAACCTCTCTACGACGATAGTTTCCGCGACCGACCGTACCGAGCGCTCTTCAGTGCCCTAAGCGCCATGAACCCGGTTCCGACCGAGGAACTCGCCGAGGCAGTGCGCGGCTTGGTCCAGTACGAGCAACTCAATCCGTACCTAACGTACAATGCCCTCATCTTGATGACCGACCGCACGCCGTACGCCGAGGAGGCGGCCGAACTCGCTCGGGGCGTCATACAAGCCATGCTCGATAGGGTAGAAGAGGAAGCGGGGGGAGAGGGTCGGATGAATTTCTACTTGGGCTTCATCCACGACGCCCTCGGGTGGGCGCTCTACAAAGCGGGTCGCGTCGAGGAAGGCCGCAACGAGATCGAACGGGCACTGAAGTTTTCGCCGGGAAACACCCGTGCTCACTATCACTTAGGCCAGATGTTCGAGCACATGGCGACCGAGGCCGAGACTCGGGATGGCGTCGAGGCAGCCGACACTTGGCTCGACAAGGCGGCGGACGCCTATCTCGCCGGCCTCGAAGTCCGAAGCTGGGGCCCCAACCCCTGCCAAGCGGCCCTAGCCGCGCTGTACGAGCGCCGCCACGGCTCGCGCGAAGGATTTGACCAGTACCTAGCCACCCTCCGCGGCGAGGACGCTCCCAGTCAGATCCGCTTAACGCCCAAAATTGACCTCCACCTCGAACCAGTGCCGGTCGAAGGGCTCCCCGACCGCACGCTCAACCTCCCCCCCGGCTTTAAGGTCAAACTCTTCTCCGACCAAGTAGATAAAGCTCGCTTTATGGCATGGGACGACCACGGCGTCCTACACGTGGCCAACATGAAGCCTCGGCATACATGGGCCCCGGTCCCCGGCCGCCAAAGCACCGTATTGGCCTTGCCCGACAAAGACGGCGATGGCCGCGCCGACACCGTGTACAAAGCGGTCGATGACCTCAACTGGCCTCACAGCATCGCCTTCTATCAGGGAGCGCTCTTCGTCGCTGACGACGATGCGATCTACCGCCTCGAAGACCGCGACGCAGACGGCTTTTACGAGGAGCGGACCATTTTCGCCGAGGTGCCCGGATTCATGGGCCGTCCCGTTGAGCACGTAACCCATACGCTAATTTTCGACGAAGCCAACGACAAGCTCTACTTCCACATTGGCTCAGGTTGCGACCTCTGCCGCGAAGACGACCCAGAACGCTCCACCGTCATGCAGATAAACACCGATGGCACGGGTCGGCGGATCTATGCTTCAGGCCTACGCAATGCCATCGGCCTCGCCTTGCACCCGGTCACCGGCGAGCTGTGGGCTGCCAACACTGGGCACGACCGCGAGGGCCCCAACCTGCCACCGGAGTGGATCACCCCGCTCCGCGACGGCGGCTTCTATGGCTGGCCGTTTGCGTACGGGGACAAAGTCTGGACCGATTTCTCTTCCTACGGAAGGTCCATCTTGCCGCTGACCGCTGCCGATTCGCTGTTAGTCGCCAACATGGATACTCCAGCCGTCCTCATTCCCGCCCACTTGGCACCCATGGCGCTGCATTTCTACGAGCGCGACCAGTTTCCTCCTCAGTACAAACACGCCGCGTTTGTCGCCTGCCGCGCCGGAGCTTTGGGCAACGATCCCGGCTACAAGGTCATGGTGCTCTTTGCCGAGCCGGATGGGTCCAACGCCCGCGTCGCCGACTTTCTCACCGGCTTCCGACTCGATTCCGACGAGGACAACGGGGATGCCGGATCGAGTGGGTTGTTCGGTTTTTTCTCTTTTAGTTCCGCTAACGCGTGGGGTAAGCCGGTTGGGCTTACTACCGACGAGGCCGGACACCTCTACTTGACCAGCGACGAAGACACCCAAGCCATCTTCCGCATTGAGGCCAGCCCCCAAAATCCTCAACCCTGAACGGGCACCTAGGTATTAGATGCTTCGACTCCGCTTCGCTCCGCTCAGCATGACCGCCGCCGACGCATTGCTTGCTCGTCATGCTGAGCGAACATACCCAAGTGCCAGGAATTAAGTGAAAAGTCTGCTGCTCATCGCCCTGTGCTGTGTGTCGCTGCACTCCTGCGGCAAAAGCCTCGTTGACCCAAACATTCAGTCTCTGTCTGAGGCAACCCCCAAAATAATGGTCCACTACATGCCTTGGTATGCGTCTAAACCAATCAGCGGCGAATGGGGCTGGCACTGGACTATGAATCACTTCGACCCCGACACCATCGCCGACGATGGCCGCCGCGAAATAGCCTCTCATTACTACCCCTTGATCGGGCCGTACGATTCAAACGACCCACACGTCTTGGAATGTCACGTACTGCTTATGAAATTCGCCGGCATCGACGGCGCAATCATCGACTGGTACGGCATCAAAGATCACCGCGATTACGCCGCGATCCACCGCAATACGAATCACCTAATCGCGTACATCAAAAAGGCCGGATTGAGCTTCGCCATTTGTTACGAAGACCAAACGATAAAACACCTCGTCAACGATGGCGTTCTCGACGAAAGTCAAGCCGTCAGCCACGGCAAGGAAGTCTTGCGCTGGATGCAGGACCACTGGTTTGTCGCCGACGAATACGCCAAGGTCGCCGGGCGGCCCCTGCTCCTCGTATTCGGGCCGCAGTACTTCAAAGGGTCGTCGTGGAAAGAGCTGTTTTCGGGCTTGTCGCAACCTCCGTACTTCTACACTCTGAACGCACTTCAGGAAGGGGCCGACGGGGTATTCGGGTGGCCTCCAGTACACGACGGCCGCGTCGTGTCTCCTGCCACTTGGCGCGCCTACCTGAGCCAGCTTTATGAAAAGGGCGGCGTCGGCACGGCGTTTCCCAAGTTCCACGACATTTACGAGGAAGCCGGTGTGCGCGAAAGCTACGGGTACCTCGACGACCAAGAAGGCGCGGTTTTCGGGGAAACGTTAGAACTCGCCGGAGCGCACGCGTCGCTGATCCAGATCGTCACTTGGAACGATTACGGCGAGGGCACCATAATCGAGCCGACGATAGAATTCGGCTATCGCTATCTCGAAACGTTGCAGAATTACCGCAAAAAGCACGCTGGCAAAATTTTTCCGTACAGCGCAGAAGACCTGCGGCTGCCCATCGCCCTATACCAGCTTCGCCAGCAAGCAGCGGCAGACGGGCGGGCGACCACACATCTCGATAGCGCCGCAGCATTTCTGTTCGCGTCTGAGAATGAGGCCGCGAGAAAAATACTGCTCCGTAAACAATGACCGTAGGGGCACCCCTTGTGGGTGCCCTAACTGCGATCTCACGCCATTGACTAGAACCAACAGAGGAAATACCCTTTGACGACCCTTTCAACCCGGAGCATATCATGGGCCTAACCACTGCCGAACGCCAGCAATTCCACGACCTCGGCTACGTAGTCAAAGAAGACATCTACTCGCAAGCCGATCTCCAACCCCTCAAAGACGGCCTCACCGCGGTCATTGACCAGACGTGTGCCACTCTGCAAGAAGAAGGGCTACTCGGCGCGGAGACCTTTGCCGCCGAACCCTTTGAAACTCGGCTCGGCGCTCTTTTCAAAGCCGATGTCGAAGTCGGCGAGCGCGTGACCCGAACGATCATGGGGCACGGCGGCGGCGGCTTCAAAGAACAGGCCATGCTCGACTTTTTGCGCCACCCGCCGCTCGTCTCCTGCATCGAAGGCCTCGTCGGCTCCAACATCGTTGGCTCGTCCGTGTACCGCGTCCGCCCCAAGGCTCCCGGCTACTCGCGCGGTGCCGTGCCTTGGCACCAAGACTCGGGCTACTTCATGCCTCACTGCGATGGGAGCCTGATCGTGACCTGCTGGATTCCCCTCGTCGATGCCACCATTGCAAACGGCTGCCTGTACGTCCTGCCCAAATCGCACCGCAGCGGCGTCTATCGCCACTACACTGGCGGGCAAGGCGGGTATCTCGAAATCGCCGGCGAAGACCTGCCAATCCCCGAGCCGGTGGCCTGCCCAATGCGCGCCGGGGCGGTGCTCTTTATGACCAATCTCACCCCGCACGCCTCCTTTGAGAACAACACCGACATCGTCCGCTGGAGCGTCGATCTCCGCTACCAAGACGCCGAGATCCCGAACAACATCGGCGAAGACCCCAAAGACTTCGACCCGGAACGCGATCCGGTCACCATGGCCTGCTGGCCTGGGGAGGGCGACTTTGTCATCAAAGACGCGCAAAATCCCGAGCGCGAAATCACCGACGTCGCCGAATTCAAGGAAATCCGCACCCGCTACGAACAGACCCCCGTACGCAACCCCGGCCGCGGCTGGACCCCTTTTGCCGAGCGCCGTTAGGAATTAGGAATTGAGAATTGAGAATTAGGAATTAGAGCGTGCCAAGCCGACCGAATCGAAGGGACGGTGGAGGTAATTCGTAATTCGTAATTCCTAATTCGTAATTCCTAATTCGTAATTCGTAATTCCTAATTGAAAGAATTATGACCAACAACAAAGCGCTGAACTTCACCCACTGGATTTTCGATCTCGACAACACCCTAGCCGATAGCGCCATCGATTTCAATGCTATCCGCCAGGAATTGGGCCTGCCTTTGGGGAAAGGTATGCTCGAAGAAATTGACACCCGCCCCGCCGCCGAAGCGGCTGTGCTCAGACGCCGCCTCGCCGCGCTCGAACGCGAGTATGCGCTTCGCGCCCAACCCCTACCCGGCGTCCACGCGCTGCTGACCTCACTGGTTGAACGCGGTTTCCGGCTCGGCATCCTCACCCGCAACAACCACGCCAATGCGTTGCAGACGCTCGCCGTCTGCGGCCTCGCCCAATTCTTCGATCCCGCCCACGTCTTAGGCCGCGACGAAGCCGCCCCCAAGCCCGATCCCGATGGCATCCACAAGCTGCTCGCCGCCTGGGGTGCTGCACCAGCAACCGCCGTGATGGTCGGCGACTTCCGCTACGACCTCGAAGCTGGCCGCCGCGCCGAAGTTACCACCATCTACTACGACGCTGCTGGTCAAGATCTCTGGACGGCCGAAGCCGACTTCCGCGTCCAAAGCCACACCGAACTGCTCGCGCTGGTGCGTCGGGCACACGGCTGAGAACATGCTCGCCACCAACAAAGACGGTTGACCATGTTCGCTACAAGCTCCAAAACCCAACTCGGCTGGCTTCGCCGATCCGCTCTTTACGCCTTCCTACTCTCGCTTGTAGCCGGACCGTCGCTAGGCCAAACTGCATTCATCAACGAAATTCACTACGACAACATCGGCAAGGACACCGGCGAAGCCATTGAGGTCGCCGGCCCAGCCGGGACCGATCTTTCCGGTTGGGTACTCGCGCTCTACAACGGACGGAATGGTGCGTTATACCGCACTAAGTCCTTGAGCGGAATCATACCGGATCAGGCCAACGGGTTCGGAACGATCTCCTTCAGTTTTCCAAAAAGCATCCAAAACGGTGCCCCCGATGGGATCGCCCTAGTCGCCAACGGCAAAGTCGTCCAATTCCTCAGTTACGAAGGGACGTTCACGGCAGTAGGTGGACCCGCTGACGGCATGACCAGCACCGACATCCGGGTTGCCGAATCCGGCTCCACGCCAGTGGAATTCTCCCTGCAACTAAAGGGTACGGGCACCGCGCCGGGTGATTTTTTCTGGAGCATACCGACCCAATCTAGCTTTGGTGCCCCAAATGCCGACCAAGTTTTTGGTACAGATGCGGCAATCGACGATAACACCCCGCTACTCAGGATCTACGAAATCCAAGGGGCTAGCCACACCTCGCCGCACAAGGACGAGCAGGTCTCGACGCGGGGCATTGTAACGGCGGTCGCGCGCAATGGCTTCTATTTCCAAGACCCAATCGGCGACGGCGATGAGCGCACGTCCGACGGAATGTTCGTCTATACCAAAAGTGTCCCAAAGGTCTCCATCGGCGACGAGGTACAGATGACCGATACCGTGATCGAATACATTCCCGGCAGCGCAGCTACCAACAATCTGTCCATAACCGAATTCTCCCAGCCTGACCGCATTCAGACCGTGTCAACCGGCAACCCCATTCCGGCCCCAGTGGTCCTTGGCGCGGCCGGCCGCCAGCCGCCGACAAAGATCATCGACAACGACAACTTCGCAATTTTCGACCCCGAGGAAGACGGCATTGACTTCTACGAGTCGCTAGAGGGAATGTTGGTGGAAGTGCAGGACGCGGTCGCCATTAGTCCGACCAACCGCTTTGGCGAAATTGTCGTCCTCGCCGATGCGGGTGCGGGGCAGCAACTCAACTCGCGGGGCGGGTTGAATCTAACGCCGCATACCCTGCATCCGCAGCGCATCCAACTCGACGACAGCCTGCTACCCGGTCCCATGCCGGCCGCGCAAGTCGGCGATGCCCTCGGCCATGTGCGCGGCCCGGTTAGCTACCGCTTTGGCAACTTTGAGGTACTCGTTTTGACCGAGCCGGTGGTCGCGAGCGCCGGCTTGGTGCCGGAAACGACCGCCCTCGTCGGCACGGCCACGCATCTGACGGTGGGCAGTTTCAACGCATTCAATCTCGATCCCAATGACGACGACGAAAGTGCGGATATAGCGGACGGTCAATTCGCGGCCATTGCAGACCAGATCGTCCATCGCCTGCGCGCACCGGATGTGCTCGCCTTGCAGGAAATGCAGGACAACAGCGGCGCGGCCAACGACGGCACCACTTCAGCGGACCAGACGGCGCAAACGCTCATTGCCGCCATTGCTGCGGCCGGTGGTCCGAGGTATGAGTACGCGGATGTCGCACCCCCAGATGGGGCCGACGGCGGCCAGCCGGGTGGCAATATCCGCGTTGCGTACCTCTACCAGCCCGCTCGGGTGGCCCTGATTGGCGCGGTGGAACGCATTGAAGACGACGCCTTCCGCAACAGCCGCAAACCGCTCAAGGCCGCGTTCGATTTCAAGGGAACCAAGCTGACGGTGATCAACAACCACTTCTCGTCCAAGTTTGGCAGCCCGCCCCTCTTCGGTCGAATCCAGCCGCCGACCAATGGCGGGCTTGTCCAGCGCCTCGCTCAAGCCGCGTTCATCCACGACCTCGTCGCCGATCTGCTGGCCGCCGATTCCAACGCCAACATCGTCGTGCTCGGGGATCTCAACGAGTGTCCGTTTCCGCTCGTGCAACCGCCGCCGGGCAATGTCCTGCAAACGCTCGTCGGCACGCCGCCGATCCTCTTCAATCTCGGCGACGCAATGGATGGGGATTTGGCCTATTCCTATAACTTTCAGGGAATTTCCCAGCAGCTCGACTACCTGCTAGTCAGCGCGGCCCTGCTCGCGCTCCAGCCCGAGTTCGACCATGTCCACGTCAACACCGAATTCCCCAACCAAGCCAGCGACCACGACCCCATCCTCGCGCGGTTGCTGCTTTACTAGGAACCCCGCCGTCCACTCCGCCGCATATTGCCTGCCCCACGCTGGCCGCCTCGGGGCGAGTAAAAACTACCGCGCTGCTGGTCTGCGCGGTTGCCGCCCCTGCCCGATCCGCGCCCGGCCTTCTCCTTGCTCTCGTGCGCCTCGCTCAGATGCAGCTTCTGCCCCTCAAATTCCTTGTCGTTGAGATGGGCAATGGCCTCTTCGCCCTCGTGCCGAGTAGCCATCTCCACGTAACCGAAGCCGCGCGAGTCGCCGCTCTTCTTGTCTCGGGCGATGGTAGCGGCCACGATCTTCCCGTACGGTTGGAAGAGCTGAACCAGCGCTTCCTTCTTAGTTGTCTTTGCCAAATTGCCCACGTGTATGTTCACAGTGTACTCCTTTCGCTGGCGCGGATTGTTTTTCTTTGAGCGTCTGTCTTGCACCTCACCGTCGCGCACGTCCTTTCCCTAATCGGCGTCTATCTTCTCGGCCAGCCAGACCTTGATCAACGACTGATAGGGTACGTCCCGCTTGTTAGCCGCGATCTTGATCCGCTCTAGCAAATCGACCGGCAATCTCAGGGAAATCGCCTTGGTCGAAGGTTTGAGGTTGGGGAAGCGAACGCGCTTGGCTTCGCTCCAGTCAACATAGTCGGTCGAATCGCGGCTCTCCCAAAAGGTCCGCTCCTCGGCCTCGCTCTTAAAGACGGGAATCGGTTTGCGTTTCTTGCTCATAACGGGTTCGCTCCTTGCGGCTCATACTTCGGGCAGAAATGACGCGAATCAGGGTGTTCGCCTCGCGAAGCGTGAATGTTACGTGAAGCCGGCGTCCAACCTGAGTTACACCCAAGGCGTGAAACCGCGGCTCCAATTGACTATGGGCGACATCCTCGACCAGCAGGAGCGGTTCATTGGCAAACACCTGCTCCGCTTCAGCCTGACTAACCCCGTGTTTATCAGCACTCTTGCGGGAGTTACCTAGATCCCATTGAAAACCGACGACTCGATCGAGGTCAATCATTTCGCAAGTCGTATATATCCATAATATACAATATACGCGCCCATCCAAGTAATTGCACAACGCTCCGAGTGCTTCCTCACCGCTGCATCCGCGTCTTTCCGTACCAATCCATCATCCGCTCCACCATCGCTCCCCGCGCCCCCGCATGCGCCGGATCGTCGTATAGGTTGTACAACTCGTCCGGGTCCTCTTCTAAATGATACAACTCCCCGTAGGGTTCCCCAGGGTAAAAAACCAATTTCCACGCCTCGGTTCGCGCCATGATGCGCGGGCCGTACTCGGAAAACACAGTCTCGTGCAACACGGTCTCTTCCCCGCGCAGCAGCGGTCCCAAAGAAAACCCCGCTGCCCCAGCTAACGACCCCAATCCCGCCATTTCCAACAGAGTCGGGCCTAGGTCAATCAGCTCGACTAGCGGATCGCGCACTCCCAGCCGCTCGACTCCGGGGCCAGCAAAAACCAGCGGCACTCGAGCCACCGAGTCGTAGTGAGACGAGAACTTATAGACTTGGTGATGGTCGCCGAGGCAGTCGCCGTGGTCCGAGGTAAACACAAAAACCGTGTTGTCCAGTTCGCCTCGCTCGTCCATGGCCGCGACCATAGCGCCGACCCAATCGTCAATGGCCGTGATGTTGGCGTAGTAGTGCCGGCGCATGCGGCGCATGCGCTCTGGGGTCGCTCGGCTCCACCAGATCGCTGCGGGTGCGTGTTTGCCGTCCATACCCTCCATGGCTTGGCGCTGTGGCGGCGGCTTGGTATCCAGTTCGTTGGGGATCCCCACGGGGTCGGGAATTTCTACTCCCTCGTAGCGCGCCAGCGCGGACGCGGGCGCGTCAAAGGGATCGTGCGGGCCGGCGAAGCCGCTCCACAAAAAGAGCGGCTTGGCAAATTCGTGTGTGCGAATGGCCTCCACGCTCCAGCGCCCAATGCAGTTGTCGATAAACAAATCTTCGTCGTGCGGCCACACGGCCGCACCCAAGTAATCCGGCCAATTGGGCACGTCGCGGTAGTAGGTCAGCGCCGGTCGCCGAAGCCCGAACTGCATTAAGTACAAGTCGTAGTCGTCTGGGTCGGGGCCGTGGTGGCCCTGCCGATAGTTCTTGTTCTCGACGACTGTACGGTGGAGGAAGCCGCACGGCAGGCGGATGGGCGCGGTGTGCATTTTGCCGATGTTGACCGTGTGGTAGCCGCCGTCTCTGAGTTGCTCGATCCAATTGGGCTGGTCGGGCGTCAGCCACGCCTCGTTGCGGTCAATGCCGTGGGTGTGGACGTACTGGCCCGAGACGATGCTGTTGCGCGACGGGCCGCAAACGGCCCCTTGCACAAAGGCGCGACTGAACGCCACTCCGCGAGCGGCCAGCCGGTCAATGTGCGGAGTGATGACGTGGTCGTAGCCCAAGCAGCCGAGCGTGTCCCAGCGCTGCTGGTCGGTGACGATCAGGACGATATTGGGCGCTCTATTCTCTGTCTTGCTCATGCTTCGCAACGGCCTTTTCCAATTCGGGTAGCAGCACATTTTTGACCCAACTAAATTCTGGATTGATTGCAAGCGCCTTTGCAAAGGCGGCTCGCGCCAGCGCTAGCTCGCCTCGATCTTGGTAAACGAGGCCGAGCCAAGCGTAGGTGCGGCTGTGTCCCCATGCGGGACGGATGGGATCGATTGGCTCTTCTCGGGCGAAGAGTTCGGCGGCGCGCTGGAATCCTCGTAGGCCCTTCTCCTTGCTGCCACCAAACATTTTAGGGGTATTAAAGTCGCGGATGGCCGCGCACAACGCGACGCGCGGATTGTCGGGTGCAAGCTGCGCCGCTTTTTTCAGGGCTTTCTGTGCTCTGCGCCCCAAGACTATGCCCTTGGCCGGGTTGAGGCCGATCTGTCGTCCGTACGCGCTCGATAGCAGGACGTATGCTTCGGCTGCTTGCGGATTGATCTCAGCAGCCTTTTGCAAATGCTCGACAGCGGTCTTGAGGTGCTCAGAAGCCGCTCCTTTGTTTTCCTCGCCCGCGGCCAACAGGTAATCGGCGATGCGGTAATCGGCCAAGGCGATATAGTAGTGGCCCCACGCGGCCAAAGCGGTGTCGGCCAAGGCGCGCTCAAACGCAGCCTTAGCCGCGTACAGCGCATCGAGAGAGCCTCCATTCTCACCGGCTCGCAGCATCTGTTTGCCGCTGACGAGCAGGCTGTCAGCGGAGCTTCCCGTCGCCAGCATTGGCGACGCTTGCGCGCGGGCAAAAGCGGCGAGCGAAAAGACGAAAACGAGCGCAAGCAAAAAGCGCGACATACATATCCTTCCGCCGACCGCACGGTCGGTAGGGGTCAATGGTTCAGGGAGACGCCGATGGTGGGAGCTGTATTTAGGAAGCCTCGCTCTTTTCGGCCCTAGCCGCCCCGCAACTCCAACAGTCCGTAAACGCTCCCGGGCATTCCTCGCCGCACGCGGCGCAGTTCCACGGTTCCCCGTCTTCCACAGCCGTTGCAAACAGACTATCGATGTGCGACTTCGCGACTGCGACCTGTTTATCGTCCAAAACCCACAACTCCGGCCAGCACTCAATCGGGGGCAACTCGCCCACTCCGCCGAGCAGGTGCTGACCGCGCAAAACGCATTCAATGCCCTGTGCAGCCAGCGAGTTTTTGAGATGACTGAGCATGGCCAAGTCCTGTGTGGTGTACACTCGTTCCATCGTCTGCTTCCTCCTTCGGCATTACGCGCTGACCGCAACCCGTTCCCGCAAGGCCGGCAGCAAGCGCGCCACTTCATCCTCCAGCAATGCTAGGGCTTCCTCTGCGTCGGCAAACGCTTCGGTTCGGCTGAGCTCACCGTCGAAGCCCTCGCGCCCGATCTCCTCCAACCGATGCGCGGCCTCGGCCGCCGCGGCCGCGCCGAAAACATGCGCCGACCCTTTGAGCGTATGCGCGGCCCGCCGCAGCTCGGGGCCGTCCGCGCCGGCAATGTGCTCGCGGATCTGCTGCATCAGCCTAGGGCACTCGGCAAAAAACATCTCCGCAAGTTCGCGCAGCATGGCCTCGTCGCCGCCGACGTTTTCGATTGCGGAATCCCACTCGAAGGGCACCTCCACAGGCGCGGGCAGTCCAACCTCAGCATTGGGACCGCCACCCTCCACGGCCGCGTATAGCTCGTGCGGGCGCACGGGCTTGGCGACATAACCGTCCATGCCCGCCGCTAAGAAGCGGTCGCGGTCGCCTTTCATGGCGTGGGCCGTCATGGCAATGATTGGGACGTGCCCGCCGGTCTGTTCCTCTGCACGGCGAATGGCCGCGGTGGCTTCTAGGCCGTCCATCTCCGGCATTTGCACGTCCATCAGCACCACATCAAAGGGTTGCGCGGCCACCTGCTCCACGGCCGCACGGCCATTGCTCACTACCACGACCGAGTGGCCGCGTTCCTCCAGCAGCCGCACGGCCACTTGCTGGTTAATCGCCCCATCCTCGGCCAAGAGGATGCGGCGTGCTGTCCGGCCCCAGCTCTCGACCGCCACCAATTCGTCCTCGGGTGCTTCACTGCGCCTTGTTTCCTTCGGCGGGACGGCTGCGACGGCCTCGCTAATCGCCTCTAGCAGATCAGATTGCTTAACTGGCTTGAGCAGGCTGTGGGCAATGCCCAAGGAGCGCGACCGCGCGCTGTACCCGGCTCGGTCAGCCGAGGAAAGCAGCAGCACCGGCACTTGGGCAAACGCCGCACTCTCGCGGATTATCGCCACCGTTTCTAGGCCGTCCATCTCCGGCATCATCAGATCCATCAGCACTATGTCGAACGGCGACTCGGCTGAGTTTGCCGAAGCCTGCGCCGAGGCCTCCAAGGCCGCGATGGCCGCCGAGCCGCTCTCCACGAGCTCGGCCTCCATCTCCCAGCTTTTCAGGATCTCTTCAAGAATCCGCCGATTGGTCGCATGGTCGTCAACAACTAAAACCTTTAGTCCCCGCAGCGAGACCAAATCGGTGCGCTTGGTTTTTGGCGTTCCCAGCCCCAAGCGGACCGTGCAGAAAAAAGTGCTGCCTTTGCCCTCCTCGCTCGCGACCCAGATGCGGCCCCCCATCAGTTCGACTAGCTGCTGCGAGATGGCCAAGCCCAAGCCGGAGCCGCCAAAGCGCCGCGAGGTCGAGCTATCGACTTGGCTGAAAGATTCGAAAATCCGCGCCTGTTTCTCTGGCGCAATGCCGATCCCGGTGTCGCGCACCCATAGGCGCAAGCACACGGCATCTGGCAAAGCCTCTTCCACGGCGATGCCAACTTCCACTTCGCCTTCTTGGGTAAACTTGACGGCATTGCCCACCAAGTTGATCACCACTTGGCGCAAGCGACGCGGGTCGCCGACCAAGTGGTCGGGCACGTCCGCGGGAATGTGGTACACCAACTCGATGTTTTTGCTCGCTGCGTGCATAGCTAGCGTCTGTACGGCAGTGCCCACCTCGTCGCGCAGATCGAACTCGATCTCCTCCAGCGCCAAGCGTCCTGCTTCGACTTTGGAAAAGTCGAGGATGTCGTTGAGCAAGGACAGCAGGGACTCCGCCGACTGCTGCACCAAGGTCAAGTAGCTGCGCTGCTGCGATTCGAGCCGGGTGCGTCCCAACAGCTCGGTCATGCCGATGATGCCGTTCATTGGAGTGCGGATCTCGTGGCTCATATTGGCCAAGAACGCGCTCTTGGCATGGTTGGCCGCTTCGGCTTGCTCCTTGGCGTCGCGCAGGGCCTCCTGCGACTCTTCGAGTGCCAACAGAGCCTCGTGCTCGGATTGCGCCGTGGCCGCGGTTAGGCGGTATTGCTCTTGGAGCTGCTCTTCCGAGCGCCGCCTTTCTGCATCGACCCGCGAAAGCGACGCGGCGTTCCACCATATCAGCAGGGCGAAGGCCAAGATGTTGAGCAGCGTAAAGAGCGAGAAGCCAAACTCGTAGCCATAGAGGCTCTCGACCTGAATGCGCACCCAGTCGAGTAGGAGGGGAATGACAAAGGCGGCCGGCAAGAGGTGGCGCGCCACGGAACCGCCTTCCGTAGTGCTGATGATGGTCGCGACTGGCTCGCGGTGCGGACGAGCGCACAGTAGGCCAAAGCAGAGTATGAGGAATTCGGTGGCCGTGTCGGGGACGACCGGGACGAACCCGGATACTCCATAGAGCAGCAGCACGTTGTGGAAGTAGCTGCTCATCGACAAAAGTCCGATGACCGTCGCCGCGATCACGCAGCTCTGTGACAGGTAGGCGCGTCCCCTCACCTGCACATCCATCAGCACCAAGGCCAAGCCTATCAACAAGAAGGAAAACGCTGCATTGGGCGACATCCGAGAGACGCCCAGCTTGAAGTAAAAAAGGTAGGTATCGACGCCGCGCTCCCAGTTGTACTGATAGCCGATCAACTTGAGCACGGCGACCAGCACCACGGTCGCCCCCAGCACCACGCCCACATACCGCCGCCAGCGGCTCAGTGGCTCGGCCTGCAACAACAAAAGCGCCGCGCCGGCCAAGATAAACTGCATCGCCACGAGCGGGTGCGTCGCCACCCAACTGATGTGCATGAAGCTTTTGAGGTATTCGTCGTCGGCGTTCCAGCCCCACAGCACCAGCACGCCCGCTAGCACGGTCGTGAAGGCGGCCAGTCGCGCCAGCCAGTAGGTCCAGCGCAGGAAGCGGGGATCTCCCCCCATCGCTAGCCTGCTACGGCCTCCCGGATGGACCGGGCTAAGCTCTCGCCATCGATCTGCGTTTTGATTAGGTAATCGCGGGCACCGGCCGCTACGGCCTCTTCGGCGAGCACTTCGTCATCGAGGCCCGTCAGGACCAGTACGGGGATATTCGGGACGGTCGCTTTGACGCGCTCGAAGGTGGCCAGCTCCTGGCTATCGGGCAGTACTAGGTCGAGGAGGATCGCGTCGATGCCACCAGCTTCTAACCGAGCCAAGCCGGCCGCTAAGTTATCGACCGCTTCCACGGCAAATTCCGGTTTTAGAAAGCCCTGCAACAGACGGGCGTGAATGGGATTGTCCTCAAAGAGCAGGACGGATATCGGAGAATTAGTCATAGTGCGTTATTCATCCATTCGGTGGGACCGTAATCCGGTTGGTAGGGGCGACCGGTCGGTCGCCCCTACTAGTCGTAATTGCTCGGCACGTGGTCGCCCAAAAGCCGCCGCTGCCGTGGCGTAGCCTGCGTCAACAGGGCCGGGTCGAATTGGAATTTATTCAGATAGGGGGGATACTTCTGGGTGATGATGCGCTGGGCGTAGTGTACTTGGAGTAGGTAGCGCATCTGGTTGCTCGTATTGGCCGTGCCTCGATGCCAAACCTCGCAGCGGAACAGCACGCAGTCGCCGGCCTTGCACATGATGCTCTGCTCCTCGACGCCCTTAAAACTGGTCTCGCCCGCTCGGGGCCGCCGACCTGCGCGGTGGCTGCCCGGCACGAAGCAAGTCGGCCCCAGCTCCTCGGTCAGATCGTCGAGATAGTAATGGGCCGTAGTGATAAAAATCGGAATCTCTACCGCTGGGTGGTCCATGACTTCTTCGGGCAGGGTCAGCGGCTGCCAGTCGGCGTGCAGGGTTTGGTCTGGGCGGCCCGGGCCAGTCAGCCAAGCCGTCATGCCGATGCAGTGGCAGTCGTCGCCGTGTACTGCCTCGACTAGGTCGATGATTTCGGGTCGGTCCAAGTACTGGGCGAAGATCGGCGCACGGTTGAAGGCGTTGTTGATGCTCTTGTTGAGGAAGCCATGTTCGGCGGGATCGGTGTGGCGGTCGTAGCTTTCCTCCAGCGCGGTCAGCTCGTCCATGGCTTGGCGCAACTCGGCGATTTCTTGCTCGTTGAGCACCTGGGGAAAATAGGCGTATCCGTCTTCCTTCATCGCCTGCACATAGCCCGCTAAATCGGGCCGCGCCACCAGCGGCAACGCCGTTGTCATAGATCCTCTCCTCGGGCCTAGTAATACGGGTTTTCTCCTGCGTCGTGATCCGTCGCGTCAACCACGTCTTCCACCTCGGGCACGGCCTCCTTGATCATGCGAATGATGCCCTGTTTGAGCGTCACATCGGCTTGGCCGCAGCCCTGACAGCCCCCGCCCATCTGCACAAATACCGTGTTGCCTTTAATATCTACTAAGGTCACCACGCCGCCGTGCGAAGCCACGCCCGGGTTGATTTGCGTTTCGATGACGCGGTGGACGGTCTCGGCCATCGGGCCGCTCAGGTGCGCGGGCATCTTGCGCGGGCGCTCGATCTTGAAGCCCGAACCCATCAGCCCATCTACGTAATCCACCTTGGCTTCCGCCAACAGGTCGGCACTCTCGGGATCTATGTACACGTCAAATCCCTCGAAGTGGACGACCTGATCGTCGCCACCTATCTGCTGATCGGAGATGAACGCCAGCTTGTAGTCAACCTGCTTGGCGGGGTCGAGGCGGGCACCAATGCGCAAACCCTTGACTGGCTTGTCGCTTGCGGCGACTAGATTGGCAATTTTCTCTTCTGCTGCTTCAGTAATGGTAATCATGGTCTGTCCTCCGTCGAGACGTAACTGTTTGATAATACCGAGACAGTGGGCGGCAACGCAAGCGGCCCATTCCTAGAATCTCGGGTCAATCGGCGCACTTTCCAGCGCCAAGACTCCAAAGACGCATTCGTGTACCCGGCGCAAGGGCTGTCCGGCGACAAACCGCTCCAGGCCCTCCACCCCCAGCGCAAATTCCCGCAGGGCCAACGCCTGCTTGCCCTTGAGATTGCGGCGGCGCAAAAGCTCTATGCGCTCCGTGTACTCAGGCCCGTAGATCAGCCGCAAATACGCGCGGCCCCGGCACTTGAGCGCCGGCTGGACGAGGCCCCGCCCACTGGTGCAGACGAAGTCCAAGGGCTTGGCGACGAATCCCTCGCTGCCGCTGGCGGTCAATTCCTCCCACCACCGGACTACTTCGCTGCTGCTGTGCATATCGTCTAAAACCACTCGCCGGCGATCTATCGCGCACAACAACTCCGGCTCAGCCGCGCAGAGTTTGTCCAAGGTCTCCAGATGCCACGCGTGGGTCTGGTTGACGTGGACCTGCCCCTCCGTGGCCAAGAGGTGAAAGGGAGCCACTTTGAGATCCTTGAGCGCATGCACCGGCCAGCAATAGGGGCGATAGGCCGCGGCGTAGTGTGCCACGGACTCGGCCCGGCCGCGGCAACGGCTCAACAGCTCGCTTACGTCCACGCCCCGCGTCGCCGCCTGCTCCAGCGCACTCGCGGACGCTGCCAGCGACACCCGCGCCGCCGCGCCCACCGCTGCGTACTGGTCTTCGAGTAACTGCTGCGCCTTGGCCGACCAAGGCATGACCTCGGCGTCGAGTATCGCCCAGTCCGTCGCCAGCGTACGCCACAGCGCGCTGCGCTCAAAGGCCCGGCGCACATGGTCCAAGATCCCCGCTTCCAAGCCTGCATCCGTAAAGAAGCGGCGGCCCGTGCGCGTGTAGCAGATGCCCGCGCTGCCGTCCTCTATTCCAAAGCGCCGCTGCGCTGTCTCTGGGTTGCGGCAGACGATCAGCACGGCCCGCGAACCCATCTGCTTCTCCTCGCAGACGAGCTCGCGCACGCCGCAGCGGCGATAGTACGCCAAGACCTCGTCCGGGTGTTCGAGCAGGTCGGGGCGGGTGCTGGTTTGGGGCGGGGCCATCGTCGGCGGCAGATAGACCAGCCACCGGTGATCAACGGCAAAGCGGCTCATCACCTCGAGCGCTGCGGCCGCCCGCTCCGCATGAACGAAAACTCGGCCCATCAACCGCGTCTCCACGCGCCGGTCCCCGGCCACATCCGCTAAGTCCAGCATATCGTCGCGCGTCTGTTGCGCCGCCAAGGGGCGGACCGGCTCGGCGTACTGCGCCCTGGCCGGGACGGATACGAGTTCCAGCTCGGGATAGCGCAGCGCCGTCAGCGCACCGCCAAACACGCAGCCAGTGTCGATATTGATCGCGTTGTTGACCCACTCCAGTTGTGCCACAGGCGTGTGGCCATAGACGACGCGGGCGCGGCCCCGATACTCGGCCGCCCAATCGCGGCGCACCGGCAAACCAAACTCGTCCACCTCGCCGGTCACGTCCCCGTACAGGGCAAACGACCGCACGGCCCCGGAGGCGCGACCAGCCATCTCCTCCTTCATGCCAGCGTGCGCTACCACCAACGCACCCCCGTCGAGCACGTAGTGGCTGACTAGGCCGCCGAGGAAGGTCTCGACTTTTTTCTTGAACTCCGCGGTCTCGTCGTCAAGTTGGGTCAGCGTCTCCGCCAAGCCGTGTGTGCGTTGGACCTTTCTACCCTGCAAGGCTCTTACCAAGCGCGCGTCGTGATTGCCCGGCACGCACAGGGCCGCGCCCGACTCCACCATGCGCATGACCAGCGCGAGGATGCCGGGGGCATTGGGGCCGCGGTCCACCAGATCTCCGACGAAGACGGCCTTGCGTCCCGGCGGCGGCTCCACTTTCTCCCCTGAAATGCGATACCCTAGCTGGACGAGCAGGGCCTCAAGTTCGGCGCAACATCCGTGTACATCGCCGATGATGTCGAACGGACCGCGCTCCTCGCGGCGGTCGGGCCACAGCTTCTCCCGCACCACTTCGGCTCGCGCCACATCCGCGGGCGAGCGCAGCGCAAAGGTGCGGCGAAAGCCCTCGCGCTTGAGGCCCTTGAGGCCGCGGCGCAACTGGCGGTGTTGCCTGGGGATAACGTGGGGGGGCAAGTCGCGGTCGGTGCGAACAGCCGCGCGCTCTTCGCAGAGCGCCTGAGGCAAGTCGAAGACGATGGCCACCGGCTGGGCGTGAAAGCGCTTGGCCAGTTCCACCAGCGGCTTGCGCGCCTCGGGCTGGACGTTGGTCGCATCGACCACGGTCAACAGGCCGCGCGCCAAGCGGCGGGCAGCGACAAAGTGCAGGGCGGCGAACGCATCGTCCGTGGCCTCTAGGCTGTTTTCGTCGTCTGCGACCACGCCGCGAAAAAAGTCCGCAGACAGCACTTCGGTCGGGAGAAAGTGCTCGCGGGCAAAGGTCGATTTGCCCGCGCTAGAAACGCCGATTAGCACCACCAGCGAGAGGTCGGGTATCGAGAGCCGAATTTTTTCGTCAGCCACGAGTACCCTCCACAGAGAAAATCGCCATCTGCGTCGGCGCACCTAGCTCGGGATCCTCCGGGCCGACGGGCGCGATGCACACGGCATATCCATAGCGCTTCCCTATCTCCTCAGCCCACTCCCCGAATTCCGCCCGCCGCCACTCAAAGCGGTGGTCGGGATGGCGAAATTCACCGGCTGGCAGCGCGTCCCAATGAGCGTTGTACTCAGCGTTGGGAGTAGTTATCACCACCGTAGCCGGGCGGGCGAACTCGAATACGGCGCGTTCGCAGGCTCGTAGCTGCGGCGGGTCCAAATGCTCGACGACCTCCACCAGCGCCGCGGCGTCGTACCCACTCAACCGAGCGTCGCGATAGGCCAGCGACCCTTGAAAAACCACAACCTGCTCGCCGCACGGCAACCTCGCTAGCCGTTGGCGAGCGCGTGACAGGGCTTGCGGCGACACGTCCATTCCCGCCACTTCGTTGAACTGCACTTCCGCGGCCAACCGCGCGAGCAGCCGTCCCTCTCCACAGCCTAAGTCCAGCACCCGCCGGGCACCGCTTGCTTTGAGCGCCTCGAACACGGCGGCTAACCGCTGCTGGTTCAAGCTCAACTCCGCTTCGAGGGCCTCTTCGCCCGCGTGATCTTCGGCCTCCCCTGCTTCCTCTACCAAAAGCCGCGATAGCGCGGCCTGCTTCAGACCTCGCTGGTGCTTTAGGTAGCGCTCGACGACTAAGTCGCGCAACGGGTGACCAGCCAGCCATTCCCCACCTCGTCGCATCAGCTTGTCAATCTCTTCCTCGCCCACGTAGTAATGCTTCTCGTCGTCGAGCACTGGTATCAGCACGTACAGATGCGCCAGCACTTCTTTTAACGGCCGCACGCACTCTAGCTCCACCTCGTAATAAGGGCTGTTTCCCCACTCTGGAAAATGATCATCGAGCAAGAAGCCTCTGGCCTCTACCGCATATCCCAACGGCTCAAAGAGGCCGCGCAACAAGTCCTCGCCTCCCCGGCAGGGCAGCGCGCTAACGCCGACCCGCAGCGGCAGGGGCTTTTCTACTAGCTCGGCCCGTTCTCGGCATTGCCCATTCAAAGCCGAGGTAAACACTCGGGCAATGGCCACGCTGGTAAAGGAAGAGGCCGCGTAGGGACGGTCATTGACATAAGACGCCAGCGCGAAGTCGGGGGACATCGAGCGCCGCTTGAGTGCGGTTGGATCTACATCGAGAAGCAACGCGGCCGTGCATCGCTCAGACGAGGCTTCTAAGTAGAAGACATGCGCCGTCCCAAAGGGCAGGTCAAAGGCTTGAGCGCGATCCGGGTGCTTGTGCAGGAGATAGCCCAAGTCCGTAGCGGGCTGATGGGTTGTGGAGATCGTCAGGAGCACAGCGTCCGCCCGCTGGCAGCCGAGTATTCGGTCTTGGGTGTTTTAATGGACATTTTCAGGTGGAGGATTTACCTTCTAGGCTATTAATCTCCCCCACCCACTCAAAGGTAGGTAAAAATGTCTGAGCCCGTAAGGAGGCCCCCCATGATCCAGCTCCCTAAGTCCATCCTCGGCATCATCGCCGCCGTCTTCGTCTTATTTCTCGTCAGTCCGCGCTTCTACCAAAGCGTCCCGGCCGGCCACGTCGCCGTCGCCACCCTCTTCGGCGAAGTCCAGTTCAAACACTTCGGCGAGGGTCTGCACATCCCGGTCAACCCGCTCTACGAATGGAGCCTCTTCGACGTGCGCCAAAAGACGCACTCCGAAACCTCCAGCGTCCCCAGCCAAGATCAGCTACAGACCAAGATCGACGTCAGCGTTCAGTACCGTCTCATATCGTCCGACACGCCGCGCATCTTGCAGGAGACGGGCGGTTTTGAAAATGTGCGCTCCGTCCACATCGTGCCCAAGCTGCGCTCGCTCATTCGCGAGCAAGGCAAGACCATCAAGCGCGCCGAGGACTTCTTTTTAGAAGCGACGCAGAGCACTTTACAGGTAGCCCTGCTCGAAGGGCTGAAGGACTACCTCAGGCCCAAAGGGGTTGATGTAGAGGCCGTGTTGATCCGCGACATCTCGCTGCCGCCCTTTATCACTAAGGCCATTGAGGCCAAAAAAGAGCGCGAGCAGGAAGTCGAAAAGCAAAAGGCCGAGTTGGAGCGTTACAACACCGAGCAGCAGCAGAAGATAGCCCTAGCCGTAGCCGAAAGGGACGCCGCCGAAGCCGAAGCCGAAAAGCGCCGCCTGCTCGCCGACGCCCAAGCCTACGAAATCTCCAAGATCAACGACGCCATCGGCCGCAATCCCAACTACGTCAAGCTCCAAGCGCTCAAGTCCCTTGAAGCCATTTCCAAAGACCCGGCCGCCAAGGTCTATTTCATCGACGGCGACAGCCCGGCCCCGCTGCCGCTGATGCACCTAGGCGACGCCAAGTAGGGGGGGGCCTCGTGGTGGCCCAAGATCGGCGCTAGCAACGCGTAGGGGCGACCGATCGGTCGCCCCTACATTCAAGCCGAAAGGAATCCATGTCTGCCAAATACCGCGTTGGCGTCATTGCCTCCGGCCGCATTGCCCGCGAGCACGGTCGCGGCTGGGCCGAGTGCGAGCACACTGAGATCGCTGCCATCGCCGACGCGCATCCCGAAGCCTTGGCCAGCTACGCCGCGGATTTCCACGTCGAAAAGCAGTATCTCGATTACCGCGAGATGCTCGACGTAGAAAACCTCGACATCGTCAGCGTCTGCTCTTGGGATCCCCAGCACGCGGAAATGTCCATCGCCGCCTGCGCCCGTCGGCCCCAAGCCGTGCTCTGCGAAAAGCCCATGGCCGTCTCCTTGGGCGAGGCCGAGGCCATGGTCATCGCCGCCGAGCGCAACGACGTCAAGCTCGCCATCGGCCACCAGCGCCGCTTTTACTCTTGTTGGCGCGAGGCGCGGCAGATGATCGCCGCCGGAGCTATCGGCAAACCGCAGCGGCTGTGGTCGGCGGTCAAGGCCGGCATGATGAACACCGGCACCCACTGCATCGACTTCCAGCTCTACGCCCTCGGCGATCCGCAGGCCGAGTGGGTCATGGGCTCGGTCGAGCGCCACACCGACCACTTCGTCTTCGGCCATCGGGTCGAAGACCGCTGCGCGGGGATCATCGGCTATCCCGACGGGGTCGAAGGCGTGATCGAAAACGAGATGAACGATATTTATCAGGTGGGTGCCACCATCTACGGCGAAGACGGCATGATGGTCGTCAGCGACAACAGCCTGCGCTACATGACGGCCACCTCCGGCGGCTGGCAAAAGTTCAAACCCACCGACAAGAGCAGCGGCTATGGCAACGCCTTCGTCGATCAGGCCTACGGAATCTGCCGCTGGATCGAGGGCGATTTTGAGGACTACTACGGCAAGGCCGAGCACGGCAAGGCCGCCACCGAGATCATGATGGGCGTCTATGAGTCGGCTAGGCTGCACGAGCGCGTGGCCCTGCCGCTGCAAACCCGCGACAACCCGCTCGACGTCGCCGTCGAGGAGGGGCGCATGCCCGTCACCCGGCCCGGCCATTGGGACGAGCGCTCCTTTTTGGTGCGCGGCGAGGGCATGAGCTGGATCAGGGACAAATAGGCGTCCCCCATGCGGCCCCAATTCTGACGCCGGACTACACGGAGGACGGAAAGCCCATGCAGATCGGCCTCTTAGTTACCAATCGCCAACACCTTGAAGAGTCCACCGACTGGGACTTCGACTATCTCGAAGGCTCACCCGGTCTGCTCGGTATCGATGCTGACGACCCACGAGCGACCGAGCGCGAGTTCTCAGCGCTTCTGGCAAAGCACCCGCTCCAAATGAAGACGATGTGCGGCTTTATTGGCGACCCGCAGGGGCGCGGGCTAATGGTCGTCGGCCCCGACGTGAGCTTGGACCGGCTGCGCACTTTTGTCACGCGGGTCTTCGACCTCATGCAGCGGGCTGGAGTCGAGGTCATCGGCTATGGAAGCGGCGGTTCGCGCTGGGTGCCCGACGGCTTCGACCGCGACACAGCGCGCCAACAGGTCGCCGACTTCTTGCACCTGTGCGCCGACCTCGGCGAGCCCCGCGGCGTCAAGGTCGCGCTCGAACCCTACAACCGCGACGACGCCAACCTGCTCAATACCGTCTCCGAAGCGACCGAGTTCATAGCGGACGTCAACCGCTCTCATGCCAAGCTGATGGCCGACTTCTTTCACATGAAGCTCAACGGCGAGTCTTTCGACGCACTCAAACAAGCCGGGCCGCACCTGATCCACGCCCACATTGCCGAGCCGGGCCGCGGCCGACCGCAAACCACGCCAGCCGACCACGCGCTCTTTCTACACACCTTGCGCACTGCCGGCTACGATGGCCGCGTAACGCTGAGCGGTGCCCTGCCGGTCTATGCCGACGACGGCGAGACCGCGGTCGCCCTCAAGAAGGCCATCGCGTGAAGGTCCCCTCCTTCGCCTACAGTCGCATGGTAGATCTTTCGCGCACCATCGCGCCGTCGGAAGGTCGCCTCATTCACTACCGCACGGCGCGCGTACCCGTTGATGATCCACCCACCGACCGCTGGTATATCACCACCAGCATCGAAATGGGCGGCCACGCCGGCACCCATGTCGAAGGGCCTTTACACGCCGTCCAAGACGGCCCGGCCATCGCCGACCTCAATGTCGAGCGCTTTTTTGGCGAGGCCATCGTCTTCGACTTTAGCGATGCTCCGCTGGGCGAGCCACTCTCGCCGGAGCAATTCCAACGGGCCGCCGAACCGGGCGGAGGCGTCCGTCCGGGGGACATCGCACTCTTTCGCTTTGACTGGGATCAACGGGCTACCGCAGGTTCCTATCCGCCTTACCCCACGACCGTAGCCTTGCGCTGGCTCGTCGAGGCTGGCATCAAACTGCTCGGCATCGACACCCCCGGCCTAGATATTCCAGGCGACCGCAGCCTGCCCAACCACCACCTACTCTTCGCGCACGGCATTCCCCTAATCGAGAGCCTAGACCGCTTAGGCGACCTGCGACAACCCCGCGTTTACCTTTTCGCCCAGCCGCTACCAGCAGCCGAAACCGACGCCATTCCGCTGCGCGTACTCGCTTTTGAAGGGTAGCTGCGATCCTCGCTGGAGATTCCCGCCGTTAGCCATGCAAACCCTCACCCCCGCCGAAGTCGATTTCTCGACGGCTACTGGCTCCGGGCCGCGTCAGAATGGAGGTTCCCCATGAAGATGAAGTGGATCGCCTCGTTGCCGCTGGCTTTGGTCTTTGCCGGATTACTGGTTCCAGATGCCGCCCTTTCCTGTAGCTGTGAACCGCCTGGAACCCCTTTGGAAGCGTTAGCGTCTCACGATGCCGTATTCACAGGGCGGGTAGTGGAGATCGCGGAAACCCCCGAAGAGGATGTATGGGTTTTGTTCAAACTATCCGCCGTATGGAAGGGGGTGCTTGGAGAGGATATTGCCATCCGAACCGAACAAACCGACGCCGAATGCGGCTACTCCTTCGAGGTGGGCGGCGAGTATCTCGTATATGCTTTTTCCCTCGGAAATGGCGATCTGTACACAGGGATCTGCAGCCGCACGAACCCTCTCGCCGCGGCGACCGAGGATATAGCGCAACTTGGGGAGCCCATTTTCCGCAAGGTTGCAACCTCGGTTGCCCCCATGAGTTGGGGCGGCGTCAAACTGGGTCACCTGTTCGATTCTGGTATTTTTTGAATCTTGCGGCTGAGGCGTAAGGCGGCTTGCCTTGGGCAATCGGAAGAGATTGGCAAAAAAAATCCACTGCACAGTAACACCTCGCACCGCTGACGGTGTTTAAGTGATACACCGCCAGGTATTACTGTGAGGCGGTGAATCACTACAAGAGAGGAGGTGAGAGAATGGCAAAATCAAGTGGAAGTCGTGGAGGCGGTAGAGGTGGGCAAGGTGGTGGTAACGGTGGAAGTCGTGGTCCTGGCGGCAAGCCCAGCACAACGGGAAACCCTTCTGGTAAAGGCCGAGATAATGCCCCGCCAAGACGCAAGTGATTGATTGGTAGGGCTTTGTGGTCGGCGCCTACCAACGGTTGCTGGCTTTGGTCGCGAACACGCGCTAAGGCTGGCCCAAAACCTACAACATGAGGAGATAGACGATGAAGGATCAGGAACGAGATCCCAACAAGGCTGATGATGACAATCACGCCAATCAATTGAATCCCAATAACGATGCTTACTGGGAATCGCGAGGATATGATGAGAGGCCCGAAGATTGGGAATCGCGTGCAAGTCAAGACGACGGTGATGAACCATCTTGACCAGTTCAAAGCCGAGTTGCGCCAACCCATCGCTCGTTGCTGCTAAAATTCAAAGCTGCAAGCCGCTGACCGCGGCGAATACGCCCTAGGCCATCGCCGCCCGGATTCTGATTTTTTGAATCTTGCGGCTGAGGCGAGAGCCAGCCATACGGGACCAATCAAGCAAAAATCGAGGTCGGGGGGGCCGATTGGGATATGGCCCCCTCGATTTCTTACCCACGATCCCGCCTCCGCTCTGCCGCTGCGCCCGCTGGCCGTCCTTGCGCTGGCCGTGCCGAGGCCGTCGAAGTGCGCCCGTTCCGCTCCCCATCTGCCCCTTGCAATTGCGCCCGTTCAAGATAGTGCTTGACTTCCCCAAATCACTCCATATATCCGCCTCACCGACCAGTGCCAAGACTTCATTGAGCTTACTGGCCAGACCGGCGATCTAACCCTCCTCCATCCCTTTACCCTCCACGCCTCCTCTCCCAATCACTCGGGTCGCCCCCGCTTCATGACCAATACCCCTGTCGCCCAAAAAGAACCCCTACGCTTCAACCGCGAGGATCCCGCCGACTTTTCCCTCGTCGAGCGCGGCGTTCTTCAGGTGCTCGGCGTCGAGCGCTATGAGTTCCAACCCACGGCCCTGAGAGAATGGTACGGTCTTTAGTGCCACCTTCTCCCGCATCCCCCTAATCGAGAGCCTAGACCGCTTAGGCGACCTGCGACAACCCCGCGTTTATCTTTTCGCCCAGCCGCTACCAGCGACTGCAACCGACGCCATTCCGCTACGCGTACTCGCTTTTGAAGGGTAGATACGGATATGTGGTTCTTAACACGCGGCGGACGCTCTTTACACTTATAGTTTGCACAAGAGACGCCGATCCATCTTTAGCGACCAACAAGTTAATCGATTAATAAAGAAAGAACGGAACGAACGGTTAAGGGCTTTTAGATTGAAGTTAAAGACATCTGAAAGTCACGGGACTGCCTTGAGCTGTAAATACAGACACCTTGTGTAAATTGTGTAAATCCAAGTGGCGTTGTTGCACGAAAAACGGTAACTCGTTAGAAAACAATAGTTTACAAAATTTGATGTCAAAACGATAACCTATTGTAAAACAACGACTTATAGATATTCATGCAACAACGCCAATCCAAGTAGCAGACAAGTACTTTGCCATCCCCGAATAAATCTCTATCTTTATCATCGCTCACGATCACGCAGACTACCGCCTGTCGGGTGGCCTGCTGAATAAAATAGCTTGAGCTAAGTACACGACAGTAACATGGATTGATATTGTCGGGCGCGTTTAGGTTGGTCTCGTGTTTGGTGTATGATCTGTGTGAGCTGGTCTAATCCTCGTCGAAAGAGGCTTATGGCTTTTCGTCCATGTTTTTTTATGGGGA
>JAJEFJ010000092.1 GCA_022820485.1 Candidatus Latescibacterota bacterium | reverse complement strand
CGTCCGCTGTAGTCGGCTATGAATACCAGCTCTACGAAGGGGCTGATCGGCTGTTGGATTGGACCTCTGCGGGGATAGCTATGCCGGTGGTGGCGGGCTTCGACGGCTCGGCTGAGGCTCCGGTCGAACCGTCAGCCCAAGGGTTCGCTACGGGAGCGTCTGCTTCGTTTTCCGTAGGCGGGTTGCAGCATGGGCAGCCGTATGTCGTGGCGGTGCGGGCGGTCAATGAGGGGGGAGCCAGCGGTGCGGCGTGGGGCTTGGCTACGCCGGGTCGCATTCTTGCGCCGGAAGGGTTGCAGGCGGTAGCGGGCGATGGCTGGGTCGCATTGGAATGGTCGGCGGCAGCAAGCGAGGGGCCGGTGATTGTGCGCTATGAATGGCGCGGTCGTCCGGTGTGGGGCGCGTGGTCTGAGTGGGAGTCGGTTGGCTGGCGGCGTGGCGGCGCGGCGGCAGATGGTCGAAGGACTGGCAAACGGCTTGGAGTATGTATTTGCAGTGCGGGCGGCCAATCCCGCCGGGGCCGGAGTGGTCGCGCAGGTAGCGGCCGAGCCAGTGCCAGCAGAGAACACGCCCCTGTGAGTGCCCTAGCAAGACGCGGGGGCAGCGCGGGCGCAAAGCGCGCGGACGCAACGATGCAAATAAGCCGCCGCGTGATGCGAGGAACAAAAAGTTGTGCAAGCGACTGACTGACGTTACTCTCCGTTGTCGCGGGACGGGAAATTAATGGCCGCTGGTTAGTGGTCAGTCTCCGCACTGCTGTCTATCCATTGTCATTCCCGCAAAAGCGGGAATCCAGTTTGCGCCCGGCCTCCAATAGGCCTTGCGACAATGGCTGCGTAACGTCGGTTCCTTTTTAACGTTTCTGAGAAAGCAAAGGTGATAGCATGGCCGTTAAGACGTGTTTGATGATCGGAGCCAGCGGCATGGCCGGGGGCTGGATCGGACGGATGACCGAGCGTCTCGGCGACAGAATCCAAATCGTCGGCTTGGTGGATGTCAACGAGGAAGTGCTCGCCGCGCAAGGAGCCAAGCTCGGCCTGAGAAGCGATCAGCTCTTTGCCGATTACCAAGAGGCTTGCGCCAAAGTGCAGGCCGATTTCTGCGGCATTGCCACCCCGCCGCAATTTCACAGCCCGCAGGCGATTGCTGCGCTGGAAGCTGGGATGCCGGTTATTTGCGAGAAGCCGATTGCCGATACCTTAGCAGCGGCCAAGGCCATGGCCGCTAAGGCCGAGGAGACGGGGTTGCCGTGCGCGATTATCCAGAATTACCGCTATGCGCCCAACAAGCAGGAGGTGGTGCGGATTCGGGAGGAGGGGCGGCTGGGGCGGCTGCAGCACATCTTCGGCCGCTACGCCTGCGACTATCGCCAATACAAGTCGTGGGGCAAGGAGTGGCGACACGATATGGATTTTAGCCTGCTCTTTGAAGGCTCGGTGCATCACTTCGATATGATGCGCTTTTTAGCCGGGGGGGATTGCGAGGTGTTGCAAGGATTTGGCTGGAACCCGGCGTGGTCGAGTTTTAAGCACTATTCGAGTGGGTTTTATTTGCTGAGAATGGACAATGGAGTACACACCGCATACGAGGGAAACAGTTCGGCCGCCGGGATTACGAGTTGTTGGCAACGCGAGTACTATCGCCTAGAGTTCGAGGAAGGGACGGTGGAGATAGGGGCGGGAGACGAGATGCGAATTTATCGGGTGGGGCAGGAGGTGGAGGTGTATGCGGCACCGGCGATTGAGTGGGCAGGGCACGATCATTTGTTCAAGGAATTTGTAGATTGGCTGGAGGGCGGCAAGGCGTCGGCGACGCGGATTGAAGATAACTTGCAGAGTTTTGCGTTGGTGATTGCGGCGATGGAGACGACGGAGGATGGACAGCCCAAGCGAATTGCGGATTATGTGTGAATGTAGGGGCGGTTCGCGAACCGCCTCTACGCCGGATGTCCTAGGCGTCGTTGCCGCCGCGCAGCAGGAACACGCCCATCGCGCCCGTAAGCAGCGGCAGGGTGGCGTCGATGAGGATCCACACGAGGGAGGCTGTTTCCGCTCCTATGGCCGTGAATTCAGGACTGTGCAGGATAAACCAGTTCCAGAAGAACATGATGCCCACGCACAGGAAGCCGTAAAACTGGACATTGGCGGCGACAAACTCGCGCGTGACCGCTCCGCTGTCCCCCTCGCTGTCAGCGGCTTTCTTGCGGAGGTAGCCGAGTATCACGCCCAACGCGATGGCCAGCGCCATCAATGGGTTCAAGATGTTCCAAAGCGAGCTGTACGGCTGCCCGGCGCTGGAGGTGTGATAGAGCGGTTCGACTACGGTGTGGACTGCGACCGCAACCGCCAGCAAGACGAGAAACAGGCCACAGATTCGCTTGAGCGTATCCATAATTCCCTCCCATGTGATGTGGTTGAATTTCCCCTCAAGTTAAGACTTATACCTATGGTGGTTCAATAGGAAAAGAACGCGTCCGCACATCGACTTCGAGACGGGTTGCTCCGCCGCCTTGGAGGACGCCGCGCGTCGGCGACACGTCGCGGTAATCGCGCCCTACGGCGATGTGTACTTTTCCTCCTTCGCCGGCAAAGCTCTGATTGGTCGGGTCGAAGCCGACCCAGCCCAACGCTGGCAGCCGGCATTCGACCCAGGCGTGCGTGGCGTTGCTTGGTGCCTGCTCGCCGGATGGATCGGTTGGGTTTAGGTAGCCCGAGACATAGCGGGCGGGAATGCTCCAAGAACGCGCAATGGCGATCATCAGGTGGGCGTAATCTTGGCAGACGCCCCGACCGGTTTCGATGATGTGCTCGACGGGGGATTCCGCGGTGGTACTTCCCGGGATGTATTGCAGGCAGTCGTGGAGTGTGTGCGACAGTTGCATAAGACTTTCGAGCGGGTCGTCTTCAGGCTCGATGCGATGCTGGGCGACGAACTCGGTGAGTGCGGGCGAGGGGCGCACCAGTGCGCTCGGGTGCGTGAAGTCCCAATCGGCGCACGATCCTCTACGGGAGCGGATCTCCTCCCAGGCACCGGTGTGCAAGCGCGCTGGGAGCGGTGGGGCGGATGCAACCTCGACCGTGGAGTGGGTTGTGATCTCCAAGGTTTGGTGCGTTTGGTGGAGGTCGAGCAGGTGCCGCGTGTTGCCGAAGCAGTCCGTCTCGCGGTTTAGGTTGGCCGGAGGAGAGGTCGCAATCTCAAAGTCGAGGAGCCGCTGCCCTCGATCCTGGCGCGGCTCCAGACACAGGAGCATCACGCATTGTTGGACTGGGGCCGTGTAGGAGTAGCGCGAGCGGTGTTCGATTTCGTAGCGGACGGCTCCGGTCATGGCGTTTGCACGGGAGAGTCCTCGATGGCGTAGTCGATATACGCAGTCATCACGAGTGAGTGGAGCTTGCGGCAGTCGTCGCCGACCTGCGCGAGGACTGCTTCGCGGTCTTCCCGATCTGGCCACTCGTAGCGGACCAGAGTACACAGCCGGGCAGCGAGCCGCTCGGCCGCGGCACCTGCCTGTGCGTCAGGGCTTTCACCAATGGCCGTCAATTCTGCCGCTATGGCGTCGAGTGCGCGGCACAATGAACTGGACAGCAGGGGATCGGTAACGAGCAGATCTATCACCCGGTCGGGCTGGATCTCGACGCTGTAGTTGCGCTTGTAGGCATAGAATGCTTGGCATGAACGCAACAGGCTCGTCCAGTCGGTGTCCGCGGTCTCGCCCTGTTCGCGGCTAGCAGCGCACTGGGCGAGGAGCAAGGCGACTAGGAGCTGGGTGCGCTCGATGAACTGGCCGAGCCGCATGAAGTTCCAGCCCTCGTCGCGGTACATGGTCGATTCGGCCACTCCGGTGAAGGTGTTGATCTCCTGCGTGGTTTCCGCATAGAAGCTCTCTGGGGAGACCTTCCAGATGTCCTCGATGTCGAGGTCGCGGATCCGCAGCCAAGCCAAGTTGAGGCAGGTCCACATCTCAGCGCTGATACAGTGGCGCACCTGGCGGGCGTTTTCGCGGCCAAGGGCGAGGCAGTTCCACACTGAATTGGGGTTGTCGCGCTCAAACGTGAGATCGCCCGCTAGGGTGTAGGAATCGGCCAAGGTGTAGTCGTCGCTCTCATTGGTCTCGATGTCGCCCCAAGGCGGCTGCCGCCCTAGGGTAGTGTAGATCCGATTCCAGCCAAAGTGGATTTCAGCAATGGGCCGGTCCACCAGCGCTTCCACCTGCAAGCGCAGCAGGCGGCACAGGTATTCTGCCCGCGCAAGATAGCGGCCCATCCAGTATAGCCCTTGAGCACTGCGCGAGAGCATTCAGTCCTCCAGTACCCAGAGGTCTTTGCCGCCGCCGCCTTGGCTGGAATTGACTACGAGACTGCCGCGGCGCAGGGCCACGCGGCAAAAGGCCCCGGGCACGATGCGGGTCTTTTGGCCGTGGAGGACGAAAGGACGCAGATCGACGTGGCGCGGCTCGGCGCGGCCCTCGATGAAGCAGGGCGCTCTCGACAGGGACAGCGTCGGCTGGGAGATAAAATTGGCCGGATTGGCGCGTACTGCCTCGGCGTAGGCTGTGCGCTCGGCGGGCGTGGCGTGTGGGCCGATGAGCATACCGTAGCCGCCGGATTCGCCGACCTGCTTTACCACGAGGTTTTCGAGATTGTCGAGGGTGTATTCCAAGTCCTCTGGCCGTCGGCACAGGTGGGTCGGCACATTGGCGAGGATTGGCTCTTCGCCTAGGTAGTAGCGGATCATGTCCGGGACATAGGCATAGACGCTTTTGTCGTCGGCTACGCCCGTTCCCGGTGCGTTGGCCAAAGCCACGTTGCCGCGCTTAAAGGCGTGCAGCAGCCCAGGCACGCCGAGCAGGGAGTCGGGGCGGAAGACGAGGGGGTCGAGGAAGTCGTCATCGACCCGGCGGTAGATCACATCGACGCGCCGCAGCCCGGTGGTGGTGCGCATGTACACGAAGCCGTCGTTGACTAGCAGGTCGCGGCCTTCCACGAGTGATGCGCCAATCTCATACGCGAGGAACATGTGTTCGTAAAAGGCCGAGTTATAGACTCCGGGCGTCAGGAGGACGATGCAGGGGTCGGTGCATCCCTCGGGGGCGAGGTCGCGCAAGGTCTGGAGTAAGACCTGTCCGTAGTGCTCTACCTCGCGCACGCGGCAGCTTCGATAGAGGCGACGCAAGCTGGTCTTTACCACCTTGCGGTTGGCGATCATATAGGACACGCCCGAGGGTACGCGCAGGTTGTCTTCAAGCACTACGAAGCCATCGTCGAGGGTGCGCACTAGGTCGGTGCCACAGACGGCGACCCACGTGCCGTGGGGAACGGAGACGCCGCGCATCTCAAGGCGGTACTGGGGACAGCCGCGCACCACGTCGGCTGGGATGACGCCATCGGCGATGATGCTGGCTTCGCCGTACACGTCCTCTAGGAAACGGTTCAGGGCAGCGATGCGCTGGGTTAGGCCGCTTTCGAGATGCCGCCACTCGGCAGCCGAGAGGAGCCGAGGCACGCAGTCAATGGGAATGATGCGCTCGTCGGCCTCGTCGTCGCCATAGACGGTGAAGGTGATGCCTTCGGTGGAAAAGGAGTGCGTTACGCGCTCTTGGATTGCGTTGAGTTCCTCGGCGGAAAGCTGACACAGAGTGTCGTATAACGCACGGCAGTGCGCGCGGGGCGTGCCGTCGGGCAGGAACATCTCATCGTAGATTGCGGCGTTGAGATCGTAGGCGTCGAAGTGCATGGGACGACTTTCCGATCAAAGGGGCGGGTTGCGAGGGTGCTGGCCAGAGGCGGGAAAGGGTTCCGGCGACTCCACACTTAGGTGAAATATATACTATTTGCTTTTGGAAAAACAGATGAATCCCTCCTATTTGACGGCAATCATCTTACGTCCGAGGACGGCCTGCCTGCAACTGGACAAATACACGCCTTCGTGTAGCCGCTCAGATTCGCCTCATTCCGCCGTCAGCACTGGCGATTCGGCAGCGCGGGCGTGAAGGTCAGCGAATTCGGCGCTGCCGTCGTCGTCGAGTAGCTCGGTGTTTGATCCCCATTCGTCAACGGGGTGATTGCCGCCTTGGAAGAAGGTCCACTTCTGCCCGGAGTTGGCAAAGTAGATGTTGATGCCGCCGGCGCGGGCTACCTTGACCAGCCGTTTGGGCAGGCTGTGGTCGGCTTGATCAACGCGGTACTTGGCCAGCGCCTCCTCGTCGATTTCAATGCCCAAGCCCGGCGCTTCGGGCACCCGAGCGTGGCCGCCGAGGACCTCGATCCGCTGTTTGAGCAGGCTGTGCTCGTACAGCTCGTGGCAGGTGATGGTTGGCCACTGGGCTTGGACTAGCACTGCGCTCAGGTGCAGTGAGAGTGCGGTGGTTGGCCCGGCACCGACCATTTGCAGGAAGAAGGGCATGCGCAGCGCCTCGCATGTGCGGCCTTGGCTGGTGATCGCGTTGACGCCGCCACCCAAGATCCAGCCGTCGCAGACGCCGCCTAGCTCCATGGCCTCGCGGGGGTGGATTACGCCGTAGTGATGGGCGATGGCGGTGCTGATTTGGGTGCGCAGGAAGCGGTTGCCAGAGGCGTCGTGGCGCGGGATTGGGTCTTCGAAAATTTTGATTTTGGGGAAGGTCTGTTCCAGTTCGCGCAGCAAGGGGATGGCGTTGGAGGCGTTGTTCAAAAAGGCGTTCCAGTCGGCGTCGATGCGGAAGTGGTCGGGTGTGACGGCGCTGATCTGGAGGATGGTCTCGCGGACGTCGAACCACGGCCGGGTCTTGATCTTTATGCAAGTGTAGCCAAGATCAACCGCGGTTTGTGCCTCAATGGCGTATCGCTCCGGCGACATGTCGTGGTCCCAAAACGAAATGGCGCACCAGTCGCGGCACTTGGTGCCCAATAGCTTGTAGAGCGGCACGCCGGCCAGTTTGCCCGCGGCGTCGAAGAGGGCCATTTGCAGGCCAGCGCCCAAGGAGTCGTCCCACATGACGGCAAAGGGCGATTGGCCGAGGACGCGCTCGTGGGTTTGGACGCGGCCCCAAGTATAGTTCTGAATGGTCTCGCCCCAGCCGACGACGCCAGCGTCGGTTTCGACGCGGGTGATCTCAAGCTCGGACCAAGTGTGGATGCCGGCGCGTTCCATGTCCCGGCGGACGCGCTCGACAAACGGCACTTGCAGGGTAAAGCGTTCGACGTGAGTGATTTTGGCAGTCATGGGCGGGCCTTCCTTCCTAAGATAATCCGCAGATGGGCGCAGATGGACGCAGAATAGTAGAAACGAGACGATCTGTATCTCGAATCGTCTTGAAGGTAGGGGCGAGCGAGCGAGCGCCCCTACAATTCTGCGTCTGTCTGCGGATTATCTCGCGAATGATTTAGGACTGCTATATCTGCGTTTATCTGCGGATACGTTGCCGTTGTAAGACTTCTCAGCGCGGGTCTCGCTCAAGGTTGAGCGGAACCGCGTAGCGCGGCTCGGCGACCGGCCGGCCGGGTAGTGGCTCTTCCAGAAAGGTGATACTCTCGTAGTAATCGTCTAGGGCGATAAACCGGCCCACATTTTCGGCCCATTCCCGCATCCGCCGATTGCAACTGTGGCGCCACGACAGCACTTCAATGAGCCAGCCTTTGCCGTGCATGCGTTCTAGGTCGGCGTGAAAGCCGACGCCGTCGGCAAAGCCGCTGCCATCGCCGGTCAGCAGCACGGCGATGCCGGGGTCGCCGTTGTAGTCAACAGTGTCGCGGAGCATCTGCGTCTGCAAGAGTTGATCGACGCCCTGCTCGCCGCCTTGTACCTGGCCGCGCTCCAGCAATTCAACGGTAACGCCCTCGTTTTCGAGGCGATTCCACACTTGGCGCATCTCCGGGGGAATGGAGCCGACCGCGACCGCGTGCTGCACGGGCCGATTGGCGTGGGCCAACGCCAGCAGGTTGCGGAAGTGAATGCGCATCCGCGAGCGCACCTGTTCGCCTTCCCGTTCCGCCGCCGCCTCTTGGGCGCTGATGAAGATGTTGGAGGTGTCCCAATAAATAAATACCTTGGCCATTGCTGTCCTCTGTGCCGGGGGTTAGAAGTGATAATTTAATCTAGCCCGCTCTGTCGCCTAACGCAACGCAGCCCGCTTGACGGGCCAAGCGCGCCTCCCTTAATTCCCGGCCTCACATAGCCAAAGGAAAACCTTATGTCTGCTACTGCTTGGCGGGATCACCCTTGGGCGGGTGTGTTCCCCGCGACCTTGTGTCCCTTTCACGCCGACGAGTCGATTGACGAAGAAGGGTTGCGGGACTATATCGCCGAATTAGCTGCGGTCGATGGCGTCGATGGCTTGACCTGCAATGGCCATACTGGCGAGATCATGTCGCTGCGTTCGTCCGAGCGCAATCGGGTGACGCAGATTGTGGCCGAGACGGTCAAGGCTGCTGGGCGCGCGGTGAAGACGATCTCCGGCGTGTCGGTCGAGGGCAGCTTGGAGGGCATTGACCACGCGCTGGCGGACAAGGAAGCTGGGGCCGATGCGATCTTGTTGATGCCGCCGCACCACTGGTTGCGCTTTGGCCGGTCGAGTCAGACGGCGGTGGGCTTTTTTGAGGATGTGGCCTCGGCCGGGATTGACATTGTGGTGCATCAGTATCCGGCGTGGACCAAGGCCGGTTATACGCTCGACGAGATGAAGGAGCTAGTGCAGATTCCCCGAGTCAAGTGTATCAAGATGGGCACTCGCGATATGAGCCGCTGGCTCTACGACTACCAAGAGTTGAAAAAGGTCAATGCGGATGTGACGATCATCACTTGCCACGACGAGTTTTTGCTGCCCAGTTTGTTGGAGGCGGCTGATGGGGCGCTGGTCGGCTTTGCTGGTTTTGTGCCCGAACTGATCGTCGAGTTGGTGCAGCGGGCGTTGGACGGGGATTTGGCTGGGGCCAAGAAGGTGCAGAAAAAGGTCGAGCCGCTCAATCGCATCGTCTATGCTTTTGGCGAGCCGTCGTCGAGCGCGCATCAGCGCATGAAGTGCGCCCGCTGGCTGCTGGGCAAGTTCCCCTCGCCGAAGATGCGGCGGCCCCTGCGGGACTTGGCACCGGCGGAGATCGAGGGCATTCGGCAGGGGTTGGAGGCGCTTGGTTACGAGTGCGTCCGCAAATAAAAGAGAAGGTCTGTCATGGAAGTTCCCCAATTAGATGATCCAGTAAAAGTCGCCCTGATCGGCACGGGCAACCGCGCCAGCACCACCTATCAGCCTTTGCTGCCGGCACTCAAAGATTGGGTCGAAGTGGTGGCCTGCGTCGATCCGGTCCAGGAGCATTGCGACCGGGTGGCTGCCGCGCTCGGTGCGCGGGCTTATTACGACGTGCGCGAGTTGGTCAAAGACGGGATTGCCGAGGCAGCATTGGTCGTCACGCCGATGCCGTCGCACTACGCGTATTCGATCTACCTGTCGAGCCACGGCATCCACAACATGTGCGAGACCTCTTGGTGCAATTTGATAGCCCAAGCGCGGGAGATGATCCGGGTGGCGCGCGAACAGGGGGTGGTGGTGCGCGTGGCGGAAAACTTCTTCCGCTTTGCCTGCGACCGCTTCGCCCTGACGGTGAAGGACAGTGGATTTATCGGCCGCATTGGCCGCATCTTCAGCTACGCCGACCACACCGGGTATCACAACAACTCGCGCTGGGTGCGCTTTTTTGGCCATCCGGTGTGGGCGCAGGCCATTGGGCATTCGATGGAGACGCCGTCCTTCCGCTCGATGCCACACCGCTTTCACAGTGGCGAGCACTTCACGGCGCATTACTTCGGCTTTGCCGCTGGCGAGATGGTCGCCGATCAGCTCGCCAATGGCAAAGGCTGGTTGGGGCGGCATCCGCGGCCTGGGTACACCGAATGGCAGGGCGAGCGGGGGACGCTGCTCTATCGGGCGCAGGATCCGGGAGTGGGAGCAAGCAAAGGGGGCTTTACGATCGCCAAGATGCAGCTTCGGCGCTGTTCGGATGCTGGGGTTGATCCCGAGCACGGAGTGGAGACGATTCGCTCGATTGCCGACGAGATCGTCGATGTCATCGACGAGGACGACGGCCATAGCTGGACCCGGAGCTATGCCGACACCAGCCTAGGCCGGATCGAATACGAAAATCCCTTCCGCACCAATGCGTATTCGAATCTGCGCAAGGACTACGGCGCGTCGGCCATGAGCCACATTGCCGACTTTGCGCTCGCCGTGCGGGGGGTGCAGCAGAGCGAGTTCGACGACGAAGACGCGTTGATGTCGCTGGTGATGAACGTGGCCTGCGATTTGTCGGCGCAGAACGAGGGGCAGCGGGTGGCCCTGCCATTGGCCGACGAGGCGGCCGCGGACGCTCCGCAGCACCAGAGTCTCACCAAACAGTACGGCATCGATCCAATGGACGTAGAAGGCATGATGTCGGTCGATTACGCCCGGCCCTGACCGTGGGACGAGGTGCGATTTATCCGCCCGAGTCGCGGACTTTGCGCGACGCACAGACGGGGGCCGAAGTCCGTCAGATTACGGCGCATCCGTCAATCCACCACCATCCGTTCTATTATATTCCCGCGTACGACGACGCGATGCAGCATCTGGTGTTTGTCTCGCACCGCACGGGCCGGCCGGAACTTTTTCTGGAGTTGCGCGATTCCGGTCAGTTGTTGCAGCTAACCGAGCACGAGGGACTGGCCGAGTTTTCGATTGCGCCGTCGCACGATGGCTGCTATGTCTATTTCACCGATGGGCAAGGGGCTTGGCGGGTGGATACCGAGACCTGCCAAGAAGAGCAGTTGGCTTCTTTCGCCACCGAGGCCATGCGCGAAAAAGGCATGGTCGCAGCGGCGATGGGGACGACGGCGCTTAGTTACGACGATCAGTGGTGGGCGGTGCCGGTGAAGATGGACGCTGTGGCGCGCTTGGTGGTGATTGACACCCGCAATGGTGAAAATGAAGTGATCGTGGAACGGGATTCGATTGGCCATCCAGAATTTCATCCCAACGACAGTTCGCTGTTGCGCTACGCCGGGCCGTACTACGAGCGGATGTGGGTGGTAAATCGGGACGGCAGCGACCATCGGCTGGCGTATGCGCGCGAGGGGAACGAGTGGATTGTCCACGAGACCTGGCATCCGCGCAAGCGCGAGCTGTTGACGACGCGCTGGCCGCACGGGGTTATCGGCGTCGATGTCGATACCGGGGCCGTGCGGCCGGTCTGTTCGTTCAACGCTTGGCATCCGATGGTCAGCCGTGACGGCGCGCGGATGGTGGCAGATACGACGTTTCCCGATAGCGGCTTGCAGGTATTTGATCCCAACGACGGGGTCGGTGCGCCGCAACTGCTCTGCCTGTCTCAGTCGAGCAACGAGGGCAAACACTGGAATACTGACCACTGTCCGTACGACGACGGCCCGGTTGAGGTCTATGCGCCGCAGCACACACATCCGCATCCGAATTTTTCGCCGGATGGACGCTATGTGGTCTTTGCGTCGGATAGGAGCGGGTGGGCGCAGGTGTACGAGTGCAGGTTGCCAGATGAGTTAACACGAGGAGATATTAATTATGATGACGTATAGGGACACAATCGCTTCCCTTATAAGCTCTTTTCCTATTGAGATTGATACAGATATTCAATTAAAGGGAAGATTTCCGACCATGGCGAATTCGAATTTTCTGACAAACAAGGAACAAGGCGATTGGGCAGAGCAAATTGTACTCAATGCAGTGAATACACATTCTACGGAGTACCGCGCGGTACAATACGGACGTTCTGACGACCTTGCAGCAGGTGAGCCAGGATTTGAAGAATTCTATTTAAAATACCAAGATGAACTAAATAATATAGGCAAGAAGCCGGATATTTTAATTTTTAGACGATCTGACGCTCCGGATACTGATTGCTTGGATATCGATGATGATATTGTCCGAAAAGCAATTGCGGCTATCGAGGTTCGATCTAGCAGTTTTCTTGCGAATCAGTATGCTTCTTTTATGGATAATCGCATCCGAAAAGCAGAAGCGGAGTGTAGCAGGATCCAGGGCGAATTGATGCAAGAGCCATTATCTAGTCTGCTCTTAGAGAAGAGACCAGTACTGCATTGTATGATTAGAAATGCAACAAGCGAGACTTTCCACGAACTCGACTTTCGCACCGCATCATGGTATTCATCGGCAGATCTGATACGCCTTAGAGAGCAATTGAAATGTTTGAAAGCTCAGATCAAAATATTGCACAAGAGAGACTATCTGAGCATAACTCCTAAACTTGAAGATTTGGCACTCGTGAATCGCTGGATACAGCACTTTGGTGTGAAACACTTCTATCTCCAAGTTTTTTTTGATAAAGCCTACGTCATTTCATTTGAAAATATTCTCTCGATTACTTCTGATTCGAGAAATGAAGGAAACATTTTCTCTATAGAAGAAGATGAAAAAAATCAAAGAAAGACTACTATAAAAATCGATGTTCAAGTGGGTAAAGAAATATTGGGGCGTATTGATATGCCAGAACATTGCTCTGCACTGAAGGAGCTAGATCGAGGAAGGCTTCTTTTTTACGTAACGTTCCATGGAGGTCGCGGATATCTTGATCCCAGCATTTTTGAACAAGAGATTATTGGTCATGTCTGATTACCTTCAAGTGGTTGGCGAGAAGCATCAGAAGCGGTTTGGGCAGTTTTTTACTCCAGATGCAGTGGCTTCTTTTATGGCGGATTGGGTACTGGATTCGGAGGCGAATACGGTATTTGATCCGGCGTTTGGATTGGGGGCGTTTCGAGCGGCGCTTGATGATCTCGCTGACGTTCAGTTCACAGGGTGTGAAGTGGATGCTACCATCGTCGAGTTCTGGGAGCGAGACACAGGGGAACGCGCGGATTTTGTTGCAATTGAAGACTATTTGCTTTCTTGGGGAGGCCAATACGCTAATATCGTTTGTAACCCGCCGTACATGCGCTTTCAGAAGTTTCTTAATAGGGATGTAGTCATTAGAGGGTTTAAGAAAAATCTCGGCATCAAGCTCTCTGGATATATGAACACCGCTTCGGCCTTTCTACTCAAGTCACTTTCTGAACTTTCTGAGCGTGGTCGCTTGGCGTATATCATGCCGCTTGAGTTCTTGAACGCGGGATACGGCACGTTGGTAAAGCAAAAACTTGTTGAATCCGGGCACTTGTGCAGCATTATCAGCTTCGATTGCGAGAAAGACATTTTCCCGGATGCCACCACGTCTGTGGGCATCATTTTATACGATAGAGCGGTTTACCATACCGATGTCCAGTTTTTCCGTCTGCAATCTATAGACGAGCTTACCGCATTCGAGAGTCTGCAACCAGTTGCTGAAGTTCCTCGCTCGGCATTGGATCCGCAGGCCAAGTGGCTGCCTCACTTTCAAGGGACAGCGTTCAGCGTCGATCACCAGAAAACGACCACGCTCGCACACTTTGGAAAGTTTAGCCGCGGCATTGCTACAGGAGCAAATGCGTTCTTCGTCCTAAATTCTACCAATGTATCGACAAGATGCCTTAGCACGACCGAATACGTGCCCTGCATCGCCAAGAGTTCGCAGATTAGAACAGCCGTTTTTCGGGATGCGGATTTTGCGGATAACCCCGTCTTCTTGTTCTCGGTCAGTGGCAATCTTTCCAAAGCCGCTGCGGATTACATCCGGTTTGGGGAGAGCGAGGGCTATCACGAGCGATTTCTGACGAAAAATAGAACGCCGTGGTACAAAACAGAGGCTCGAAGCCCGTCGCCCCTTTTGTTCGGCGTGTTCTCGCGCGATGGCTACAAGGTCGTATTAAACAAGACCAAGGCGTTGAACTTGACTTGCTATCATGGATTCCAACCTAACCTGTTGGGTGCCGCATACGTAGAGTACTTGTTTCTTTATTTTTCGTCGCAAACAGGGAGGCAGATCGTAGCTCGCTCTATGCGTCAATACGGTCGGGCACTAGACAAGTTTGAACCCAATGATTTGAATGACGCCCTAGTACCCACGGCGGCTTTCTTCGACACCATACCCAAGGAGAAAGTTGCCGAAGCCATCCACTCGTTGGAGGCGAACGGAGAGTTGCCGGAGTGGATGGAAGCGGTCTTCGCACCGTTGAAGTGTGAATAGTGAAAGATAAATCACAGGTCTCTCATAGATAAGGAAGGATTATGCTACCCATCGTCGATACGCATCAACACATGTGGAATTTGGCGCAGTTCGCGCTGCCGTGGCTGGAGAGCGAGGGAATGGACCCACTGCGGAAAAATTACTTGATGAGCGATTACTTGGCAGCGGGTGCCGGGGCTGGTATTGCCCGCACCATTTATATGGAAGTCGATGTCGCCGCTGAGCAGCACATTGCGGAAGCGGAGTTTGTCGCTGGCCTGTGCAGGGGCGACGACAATCCAATGGCTGGGGCGGTGATCGGGGGCAGTCCGGGGGAGGAGGGTTTCCGCGCTTATATCGACCGCTTTAAGGACGAGGACGCTATCAAGGGGGTGCGGCAGGTGTTGCACGTGCCCGACGCCGAGCCGGGTCATTGTTTGCAGGAGGGTTTCGTCCGGGACGTGCAGTACCTGGGAGAGATCGGCATGAGCTTTGATCTGTGCCTGCGGCCGGGCGAGTTGGGGGATGCGGTCGGCTTGGTGGATCAGTGTCCGAATACGCTTTTCATCGTCGATCACTGCGGCAACGCCGACCCGCAAATCGTCAACGGCGCGGCGGAGCACGATCCGGCCAACCCGTTTAGCCACACCAAAGAGCAGTGGCAGCGCGATATAGCCACATTGGGCGCGCGGGAACACGTAGTCTGCAAAATATCCGGGATCGTCGCCCGGGCACCCGCAGGGTGGAATGCCGACACATTGGCACCGACGGTCAATCACTGCTTGGACAGCTTTGGGCCGGACCGGGTGGTGTTCGGCGGCGACTGGCCGGTGTGCAACTTTGGGGCGAGTTTGGGGGCGTGGGTGGCGGCGCTGCGGGAGATCGTCTCCGGGAGGCCGGAGGAAGAGCAGGCTAAGTTGCTCTCTGGCAATGCCGAGCGGCTCTACGGACTGGAGTGAGTATGGATCCTTTTGAGAAAGTAGCGATTGGCAATACGGGCGTGGAGGTGACGCGGCTGGGGTTGGGCGGCGCGCCGTTGGGCGGAATGGTCTTAGCCGACGGGATTTTTGTGGGCAGCGCCTACGACGAGGCGTTAGCCATTATCCGCCGGGCCTATGAAATGGGCGTGCGCTATTTTGATACCGCGCCGATGTACGGCGATGGGCGCAGCGAGGTGCGCTATGGGCGGGTGCTCGGCGAGTTTCCGCGCGAGTCATTTGCCATCTCGACCAAGGGATCGCGGGTGTTGCGACCTGAAAACCCGGACGATTTGGAACCTTACAGCGAAGACGGGATTCCGCATTACGGCTACGATTTTGACTTTAGCGCCGAGGGTCTGCGGGCCTCGCTCGATTCGAGTTTGGAACGGCTGGGATTGGCGGCGGTGGATATTTTCTTTGTCCACGACAGCGATTTCAAGGGGCAGCACACCGACGAGGACTTTATCGAGGCGCTGGAGGCTGCGGTCGAATTGCGGGCGACCGGCACGGTCAAGGCCATCGGCATGGGCATGAACGAATGGGAGCGCACTGGGCGGATGGTCGAACGCTTTGATTTGGATTACATCCTGCTGGCCGGGCGCTATACGCTGCTGGACCAGTCGGCGCTGCCCGAGTTTTTGCCGCTGTGCGTCGAGCGCGAGGTGAAGCTGACTATGGGCGGGCCGTACAACAGCGGCATCCTCGTCCGCGATTTGAGCCAGCCGGTGTCTTTTGATTACCTGCCCGCGCCTGAGCATCTGGTGCAACGGGCCAAGGCGCTCAAGGCCGTCTGCGACCGGCACGGCGTTGAACTGCGGACCGCGGCATTGCAATTTCCCTTTGGGCACGAGGCGGTGGTTTCGGCGGTGCCCGGCGCGGCGTCGGTGGCCGAGTTGGAGGACAACGCGCGCGTGATGCAGGTGGCGATTCCGCCGGCTCTGTGGGCAGAGCTGAAGGCGGAAGGGCTGCTGCCGGAGGGGGCACCGACGCCCTAGCTGACTGCAGTGGTCTTCCGCGATATTACCCTAGTTGCGAACGACCTATAGAACTATAAATTCAAAAAGTATTCCTGTCATGGTTATGGTGGTTATGGACGACATGCAAAACCAGCTCAATAAGTATTACAAGAAAGCTCGTATTTCGCCTGTGAAAAATACGGGCAACTTCGACGATATGTTCGACGAGTTTGGTTGCCCCATAAAAAAGGACTGTCGGGCCGTGGCGAAGGAAGACTGTCGGGCCGTGGCAGCTTTGAATGGAGTTGAGAGCTTTATCTTTGCGCCTCGGACCGAGGGGGTTAACGTCAGCGAATACTATGTAGCCGGGGAGTACAAAGGCGACCGAATTCCCCGTATCGTGGTTATCTCCCTGTCCGCTCCGAGGCCAGATATTTCCATTGCCAAGAACGAGACCTGCTCACAAACGAATAAAAAGGTACAAAACTATCACTGGCCGGAAACTCTGATGACAGTTCGGAGCCTCCTTTACCCATTCATTGCAGATGAAAAATTTCCCAAGCCAGAGTTAATAGAGAAATTCTTCGTCCATCTTAGAACAGCGAAGTGCTGCTCCAATGCTAAAGGAGGAACTCAAGAACACGGTCGAATGTACGAGAATTGTGGCGGTTATCTCGGTGAGGAAGTAAGAATTCTCGAGCCCGACGTAATCGTTACCCAAGGCAATTATGCGCACTGGCAAGCAGAAAAGCATGTTTTTGATAAAAATGCCGCGAATATCGCGGTCGAGGAGGTAGAGGGTATCGGCGATTCTATAGCACGTATTGTGAACCTAAAGGAAGATAACCGAAGTGTTTATTGGCTGAGGACGATCTTTCCTACTCATTTATATGGGCATATGAAGAGATGGCATGGGCAAGCAGGTCCAATAATCAAAGATGACAGTAATTTAAAGGGGATAATGAGGAAAAATATCGTGCGCTACGGTGAGGAAATATTGAGACAGTGGTTGAGTGAATCGGACTGGGAAAATTGGGATCGGCAGATTGAAGCGGATTCAGAAAGCGGAAAATTAGATTTCTTGATTGCCGAAGTTCTTGAAGCTAAAGAAAAAGGTACACTCAAAGAGCTTTAGATGCACCGAACAGATCCCCGCTTCTGGAGACACTTTGAGCGACTTCCAGAATCTGTTCAAAGGACTGCGCGACGGAATTTTTGCCTGCTCAAAGCCAACCCGAATCAACCTTCTCTTCATTTCAAGAAGGTCGGCAAACTTTGGTCAATCCGCGTGGGATTGGATTACAGAGCACTCGCCGTTAAAGACGGCAGCGATTTCATCTGGTTTTGGGTTGGCAAGCACGACGAATATGACCGGCTGATTCGGTCTTAACCAGAGTTTAAGTCATTCCGATCACCGCAAGGTGAACCCCCCGTTGTTGCCATTATTTTCTCGCCCAATATAACCCCTAACGCCTTCGCCCCGTCTTAGGAGACAGAAAGGCGTAAAGTGCGATGCGAGAATACCAGCTAATCCATGGCCAGACGGTAGATGACGCCCATTTGGTGGCCGCCGCACAGGAAGGCCACGAATGGGCCTTTGCGCGGCTCTTCGAGCGGCATTCGGCACGGCTGTGGCCCTATGCCTGCGCCTTGAGCGGCGGCGAGATCGATGGGGCGCAGGATCTGTTACAGGAGACTTTTGTCCGCGCCTATAGTCGGCTCGGCGAGTTGCGGTCGGGGACTGCTTTTCACGCTTGGCTGCGCACGCTGGTGTATCGCTTGGCGCTCGACGGTGCGATAACGGCTTTTGCCGAGAAGGTGGACGAGTTGGTTATACCAGATCGTTTTAGACCAGATAGTCTTTGACCTTTCGGGTAAGGGCTATCTGGCCTTTCTTTACGGTTGGAGGGCGGTAGCGGACCGACCACTCATATCATAGAGAGGCAGCTATGGCCAAACGACTGGTGTATTTCAACGGCGAATTCGTCCCCGAGCCAGAGGCGCGGATCTCGATTTTTGACTGCGCCCTGATGTATGGGGACATGGTTTTTGAGATGACGCGGAGCTTTGGGCAACAGCCCTTTCGGCTGCGCGAGCATCTGGAGCGGCTCTACGGCTCGCTCAAATACGCGCAGATTGACTGCGGGCTGGACATCGACGCGATGGAAGAGGCGACCCACGAGACCATTGCCCGCAACCTGCCCGTAATCGGTGCACTGGACTTCCAGATTATGCACGACGTCACGCGCGGTGCCCTGCCGCTGTATGATACCCTCGTCAAAGAGGGTACGGCACCCATTGTCACCATCAACGTCTTCCCGCTGGTGCGGCACATCGGCGGGATGGCGCATCTCTATCAGGAGGGGGCGCACTTCGTCGTCCCGCCCCAGCAGTCGGTGCCCTCGCGCTACATCGACCCCAAGGCCAAAAATCGCAGCCGCATCTTCTACAAGATCGCCGAGTTGCAGGCCGCGCAGATGGAAGCTGGTGCCCAAGCGCTGTTGACCGACGAGCACGGTTTTATCACTGAGGGAACGGGCAACAACTTCTTCATGGTCCGCGACGGCCAAGTGATGACGCCCAAAGGGCACAATGTCCTGCGCGGCGTATCGCGCGGTGCGTGTATGGAGCTGGCGGGCAAACTCGACATTCCTCTGTGCGAAGCCGACATCGAACCCTACGATGTACGCGAAGCCGATGAGGCGTGGTTTACCAGCACCACGATCTGTATGGTGCCGATTACGCGCTTTAACTTTCAGGCGGTGGGTGACGGCCAAGTGGGGCCGGTGTACAGCCGATTGCTAGCGGCGTGGTCTGAGGAAGTCGGCGTGGACATCGCTGGTCAGGCGCGTCAGTACGCCGAGATGATGGAGGGGTGGACTCCCTAGGAGGCTTCGATTATGAGCGATCATCCCACAGATGCCGAGCGCTTCTTCTTCGACAACAACGGCTACTTGGTGCTGGAAGATTTTCTCGCGCCGGATCGGGTCGCGGCGCTCTACGCGGCGCTGGAGCGCACCATTGAGCATCGGCGTGACTCCCAGTTCAAGCGTGCGCACGAGCCAGCTTTTGCCGATCGGCTCGACGCGGCCAACGTGCGGGTCATGCACCTGCTGGCCGAAGACCCACTTTTTTTGGAGATGCTCGCCTATGAGCCGATGATGGCCTACGTCCACGGTCTCTTTAACGAGATGCCGCACCTGCATTCGACGGACGCCTTCTACGAGGTCGAACCCGCCGACTACCACGGGCGCGGCTGGCACATCGACGGCATTCAGGATGGCTTCCGCAATCTTAAGCCGCACATCCCACTGTTGCAGTTCAAGGTAGGCTATTACCTGAGCGACATGAGTGCGCCGGATCAAGGCAACCTGACCTTAGTGCCCGGCAGCCACAAGGCGCTGTTAGAGCCAGATACAGGGAATGGTATGCCCGGGGCCGTGCAGATATGCGGCGGCCCGGGGACGGCGGTGCTCTTCCACAACGCGATGTGGCATACGGCCGGGCCCTTTACGCGCAGCGGGGGCAAGCGGGTGATGTTGTACTATGGGTACGAACATCCGTGGATGCTGGCGTGTGCCGAGCAGTGGCGCTACGACCAGGCCTTTTTGCGGAGGCTCTCGCCGGCGCAGCGGCGTTTTTTCCACGGGTTTGTGTTCGACCCGCCGGAGTACCGTTGGGGATGAACTGGAACTCGCCCGATTTACGAGGTCGCCGCCAGTTGGGTTTGACCCTGTTTTTGATCTCGCTGGCGATGCTGTTTGGGTCCAGCATCGCGGCTTTTGCCTACCTGCGGCTGACCAGCCCGGCGCTACAGGGGAGCGAGCGCATGGAGCTGCCGCTGGCGCTTGGCGTTTCGACGGCGGTGCTGTTGGGCGCTGGGGTGGCGATGTACAAGGCGACTCAGAACGCCAAGCGCGGGCACTTTTCGCTTTTGCGGCGGTGGTTGGCGTGGGCTTGGGGGACGAGCGCGTTGTTTATCGCCGTGCAGGTGCCGGCGTTGGTGCAGCTACTCGACCGCCACCAAGCCCTAGGGGTGAGTGTCTATGGCATTGCATTTGCGCTGGTGGTCGTTCACGCGCTGCATGTGGTGGGCGGCATGGTGCCGTTGTCGATGCTGGCGTGGAAGGCGTGCAAGAATCGGCTCGACAGTGAGCATTTGCTCTCGGTGCGGGCTTGCGCCGCGTATTGGCATTTCCTCGAAGCGGTGTGGATCGCGCTGTTGGCCGCGTTTTTGGTGTGGGGGTGAAGGACGCGAGGGCAGGTCCTATCCCATTGGCTCGCTCACGGATGCCAGAAGCTCAAAGTCCGTATCCGCGGCTTCAAGCGCGGCCCCGTGGCGGCGGGCGCAGGCGGTAATGATCACATCAGTAGCCGGGGCGGTAACGCCTTTAGCTCGCGCTCGCCGCGCCAAATCGCAGGCCGCCTGCCAGACCGCTTCGTCGATGGGAAGCTCGGGGAGGATACGGGCAAAATCCCGCAGAACCTTCTGCTCCTGTTGCCCGGAGGCCCCGTTCCACAGTTCGAGCTGCACCAGTGGGCACCAACAGGCTTGTCCGGTGGTCAGTGCCGCTTCGACGCGAGCGCGAACCGTGGGATCGCCGCCCGGATGGAGCAGGTGGATCCAAGACGAGGTATCGACGAGGATCAACGGCTCAGCCTTGCCGCCGTGCGGCCTGAAGCTCTTGCGGTGTAATCAGATCCGGGCAAGTGCCAGCGTATTGGACGAGTTCTGCCATGCGCATGCGGCGGTTGAAATCTGCGACGGCTCCGACGATGGCCTCGCGTTTGGTCTTCGCTTGCGTGAACCTGATGGCATCCTCAAGCTCATCTTTGGGAATATCAATAGTAGTTTTCATCCTTCTAAAATAGCCATCTATAGAAGCCTAATCAAGCATAATTATATTCTTTATCGTGCTGTATTCGAGGAAATCCTAGTAGGCCACGGCCACGATGCGTCGCACGCTGCGATCGCCAGCATCACCAGCGACGTGCAACTCGGCTATGTAGAGGCCGGGCGGCACGCGCTGGCCGCGTTGATCGTGGCCGTCCCAGTGCCATGCGATGTGCCCGGCTTGGCCGTCCCGCTCTTGGGTAAAAAGCGGCTGGCCGGACAAATCGTAGAGCCGCAGGTGCAAGGGGCGGGCGGTGAGTACGTTGATGAGGTCGAAAGAGATGAGAAGCTGGTCGTTGATCCCGTCGCCGTTGGGGGTAATGAGCGCGGGGCTGAACGAGAGGCCGGCAAAGAGCTGATCGGCTACGGGCAGGCGCACGACGTTGGAACTGCTCTCGACTTGAGGCGCGGCGTCGCCTGGATCAACGAGTTGCCGTTGTGCCTTTTGGCTGTCTTCGAGAAAGGCATCAAAGCGGGTCGCCTGTAGGTAAATGGGGGCGGTAAAGCGCAGTTCGACGAGTTGGCGGCTGCGGATGCGGCGCGGGAAGGTGGCGCGAAAGCCTTGGGCGAGGGTATCGGCGACCACCTCGATAGGCTCGCCATCGACCAAGGCGGCGTCAAAGCGGGGGATGGTGGTGGCTTCAATGGCGATTTGGTCGAAGCCGTCGCGGGTCGTCGCGGGCCGCAGGAAGTAAGAAAACTGGGTCTCTTGGCCGGGTATGACCTGGAGGGGGAACACTTCGCCGACGACCTCGGAAGCCAGCGGGTCGCTGAAGTTGACGGCTAGCCAGTTGAAGTGGGGAGCTTGCGTCGGGTTGTCGGATACCAAGCGCACGTCCAGTTCCATAAAGCGGCGCGGAGAAGGCGACTGGAAGGCCGCGCCCGACGCGCTGTAGATACTGCTCCAAGGGCTCCAGTCCGCCCCGGGGATGCGCGTGGTGTCGATTTTGCCCTTGAAACTGGGGATCAGTTTGTCGTAGCGCCTCTCGGTTACTTCCTTGCCATTTTTGTCGTGAAAAGTGTATTGCTCTACGACTTCGTTGCCCGTGCGCGAGCGGATTTCGACGTGGGTGCCCAACGGGGTCTGGGCTTGCCACTCAAGCGAGTTGAGGTTCTTGCCGCTGCCTAAGTCAATGAGCGGCGAGCGGAAACCGACGGCGAGGGGATAGCCTTCGCCGTACACTTGGATTTCCTCGGCTGAGCCGTTGGCGTAGCAACCCCAGCGCGAGGCGGCGTCGGTCAGGGTCGCGGCGCAGGTGGCGTCCCATATCAGCCAAGCGATGCGGACGTAGCGGGCTGGCAGAGTGGGGAACTGGTGGTCGGCTAGCCCGGCGCGGTGGTTTTCGCTGGCGGGATACCCGGCAAAGTGCCGCGTCCAGATGCGGGTGCCGTCTGGGGCGATGGAACCGTCCGAGGTGAGGACCTCGTAATTTTTGTAGCTGAAGGAGCGCGACCCGCTGGCCCCGGCCCGGGTGCGCAGCAGGTGTTCGCCAAAGCCGCCGCGGATGGCTATGCCGGTAATCAGGCGCACGAAATCTACGGGATAGACGGCTCCTAAGTCGATGGTGATATGGCTCCAGGTATTGTAGGTGTTGCGCGGCTCGCGCCCGTTGCGCCAGCGGTTGAAGATCGAGCCATCGACTAGGTTGAGCGCATTGCCCAAGGTGACTTCTTCGGCGCGGACAAAGGCGTCAATGACCACGTCGATGGCCCCGCCGCGCTCGAGGAGGTTGAGGGTGAGATTGTCGCCGATGCTCTCGACCTCGACAGCGATGAGCCGGGCGTCGGGGACGTGCTTGAGGTTGCGGATTTGCAGGTAGCGAATCGGCGTCAGGTAGAGCGCGTCGCCCGGGGCGAATGCGACGCGGTGGCGCGCGTTTTCTTTAAAGCGTTCCTTAATGCGGTAGATCAGGGAGCCTTCGATTGGATTGGCTACTTGGTCGAGTTGCGGCTCGCCGGAGGAGAGCAAGAGATCGAACAGCTCAAAGGGGGGTGCGTCGTCGGCAAAGACCAAGGCGATGCTGCGCGCTGAGACGCTGCGGCCGAGGTCGATTTCCACGAACCAGTCGTCTGGACCGTCGTCTGGGTTGGGTGCCCAGCCGGTCGCAGGGTTGCCGTCGAGGAGCGCGGTTGCGGCTCTGGGGTTGGAGCCAGCCCGGCGGATGCCGCCGCCTAAAGCCGTGGCGTCGAGCACGGCATCCACGTCCTTTTGGATGTGCACCGGTTGGATCACGCCGGTGGACGCGATTTTGACCGCGCCCATCGGCACCTGCCAGTCGCGCCAATCGCGCACAGAAGCAAAGCGCAACTGGTCGGCGCTCGCGCTACAGGCGAGTAGGACGAGGAGGACGGAGGCAATGGACATGGTATATTGCAAAGTACTTTTACCGACTGCGTAAATCAACTTGGACGCTATGTTTATGGGACGCCTTGTGCTAGGAATCGCAGTGATAGCTGCGGTGGGCTACGTTTTGGCCGCGGCCTATCTCTATTTTTTTCAGGAAAAATTCGTTTACAGGCCGAGTACTCGCATAGAGACCACGCCGGCCGCGGTTGGAATGCGCTACGAAGAGGTTGAGCTAGTCGCCAGCGACGGAGTGCGGCTGGCCGGGTGGTACCTACCGTTGGCCGACGCGCGAGGCACGGTGCTTTTTTGCCACGGCAATGCGGGCAACATATCGCATCTGCTCGCAGTGGCCCAAGATGCACATCGGTTGGGTTTGGGGATTCTGCTGTTTGATTATCGCGGCTATGGCCAGAGCGAGGGTACGCCCTCTGAGGAAGGTACGCACCGCGATGCCGAGGCGGCTTGGAACTACTTAGTGCAAGAGGCCGGGCTAGCCCCGGATCAGATCGCGATTATCGGCCGCTCGTTGGGCGGGCCAATCGCCGCGCGGCTGGCGCGGGACAAGACGCCGGCAGCCCTGTTCTTGGAGGAGACCTTTACTTCCGTACCTGAGCTGGGCCGAGATCTGTATCCGATCTTTCCGGTCGGCTTGCTCGCCCGTTATGAGTATCCCACGCTGGAGTACCTAAAACAGGTCCAATGCCCAGTGCTGATAAGCCATAGCCGCGACGACAGGTTTATTGTATTTGCGCACGGCCAGCGGCTATACGAGGCCGCCAACCAGCCCAAGGCGTTTACCGTGATGCGGGGCGGCCATAGCTCGGCCTTTAGCGAGGACGCGGCCACGTATGAGGCTGGGGTGGAGGCGTTTTTGACGGAGGTGCTGGGGTGGTGATTGAGGGGATTTTATTTATGACGTTACGTAGGGGCGACCGGCCGGTTGCCCCTACTACAAAATCAACCTGTGGAGGTAGAAATGGGCAAAACTAAGAAGGGTGAGGTGGTCCGATTGGCGATGGTGGGTTGCGGCGGCATGGCCGGGGCGCACTTGCGGGGATACGAAGAGCTGTTGGAAAAGGGCGAGACGCGGTTCCGCATTGTCGCGGCGGTAGATGAGGTGCCAGCGCGCGCCGAGGATTTTGCCGCGCGCATCAATGGGTTCGCCGGCTGGGAGGTCAATGCCTATGCGAGCGTGGCTGAATTGCTCGCCGGGGAAGACGCGCTTGATGGGGCCGATATATGCAGTCCGCATGGTTTGCACCACGTGCTGGCCTGCGAACTGCTAGAGGGCGGGGTTAATGTGTTGGTCGAAAAGCCGATTGGCGTCACGGTGCGGGCCTCGAAGAAGATCGCGCAGACGGCGCAGCGTTGTGGGAGAGTCGCCGCCACGGCCGAGCAGTGCCGCCGCGCCTTGGGCCAGCGCACGATCCACTGGGCCTTTAACGACGGCTTGTTGGGAGCACCGAAAATGTGGTGGGCCGTGCAGGCGGGGTGGAACGATCCAGCGGAAGTGCCCAATTGGCACTGGCGCATTGATCGCAAGTTAGGAGGCTGCGGCATGGTCATGGACAGCGGGGCGCACTGGGTTGACACCATGCGCTATTGGTTTGGCGAGATCGACAGCGTGTACGCCCGGGTTGAGCAGATCTATCCGCGCCCCCATCGCCAAGGCGAGGAAATCGTCAATAGCGCGTCCGAGGATTTTTGGACCAGCATATTCAACTTTAAGAGCGGCTTAATCGGCACATGGTCGTGGACGATCAGCGCGCCGGGCAAGGGATTTACTCAACTGACGCTAAGCGGCGAGAAGGGGTCGATCATCGACACGGATATCTTCCATCCGGCCGCCTTTCAGGCCAATGGCGAGTGCCAGCTCGCCGACGGAACCACGCACAGCATGTCCGAGCTGCAAGAGATGTATTTGGCGACTCTAAGCGAGGAGGAAAAGGACGCGCTTTTCCCGTATGGGATTACCGGCGGGGTGACGCTGGAGTTGTGGGATTTTATCGACGCGTTGAGCGAGGGGCGGCCAGTGGAGATCGACGTGGAGGAGGGCTTGCGCAGCAAGGCAGTCAGCGAGGCTATCTACGAATCTGGCCACTCTGGGCAGGTGGTACAGGTCGCCGATGTGCTGGAGGGTAAGATTGACGCGTACCAGCGCGATGTCGATCAGGCGTGGGGGCTAGATACCGAGTAGGCGGTGCCAGAGCCGCTTTAGGGCTAGGTCGGTGCGCTGGGCGTCGAATGGGTTATTGGTGCGCTCGAGGTCTCCGATGCGCTCGGGATGAGATGGATCCGGCAACAGGCGGAACGTGAAGAAGTAGGTGCCCGTGGAGTCGAGATAGAAGTCGGAGCGGCCAAAGCGCAAGTCGTAGAAGTAGAGCTCGTCGGCGTGGCGCTCCACCCGATAGAACCCACGAGAAAACCAGAACAGGCGCTGGATTGGCGGGTCGTCGCGGCGGGAGGCGATGAGATGGGTGTTGCGTTCGATGCGTTGGAAGCGGATTGTCGAGTCGGAGTCGAGCAGGGAATGTAGCCCGGCCCACAGGTGGTCGTCTGTGCCAGCCAAGCCCGACCACAGCACGGCGTTGAACGGGGTCGGCACGACGTGCAGGCGCTCGTAGGCGATGCCTTGTTCGGCGAGGGCATGGGCAAAGGTGCTGCGCACGTGTAGGCAAATCGCGGCGGTGGCAAGCAAGTACGCCGTGCTCACGCACAGGCCCAGCGCGTTGAGCCGTCGTCGCCAGTGCAGTCGCCGTTGGCACAGGGCGGCGATGAGGCCGATGGCTAAGGGCAGGGTATAGAGCGGGTCTATGATGAAGATGGAACCGAAGGCGACCGGGTAATTGCTGAACGGACTAAACAACTGGGTGCCGTACCCAGTGAAGGAGTCGAGGAGGGCGTGGGTGAGAATCGCCCAGAACGCCAGTGTGGACCACTCGCGCCAACTCGCGTCGCGGTGTAGCTTAGACAGCGCCCAGCCCAGCCCGAGGCCGCCGACTACCGCAAAGAGCAGGGAGTGCGACACCCAGCGGTGAAAGCCCAATAGGTCAGTCCCCGACAGAAAGGCCGCGCCCAACACGTCGAGGTCTGGGAGGATGCCTGCGGCTGCGCCCCACAGGGGAGCCTTGTTGCCAACCTTTTTGCCTAAAACCTTTTCGCCGACGGCTGCGCCGAGCGTGATTTGCGTAACGCTATCCATAGGAGTTTTCGCTTTGCAGAGAACAACGTATGAAGAAAATGCCGCGAGTGCATTGTGGCGGCCCGTGGGGCCGGACGAGTGCGCCGACCCGCTTCGCGCCTTGGCCCGGGCGGAGATACCGGCGATCCTGCTGCCTCAGGTCTGCACGCCGGCTGATTGCCAGCAATTGATGGAACGCTTTGGCGAGCGCGGGTTGCTGCGCGCTTCGGGCGACGAGCGCACGCGCATCGACATTGGCACTAGTCTCGGCAACCTGGGCGGCGACCAAGAGGCATTCTTGGCTGATGCGAAGGAGACGCACGCGCTTTTTGCTACCCTTTTCGAGGGTTTGATTGACCCGGTGCAACTGCTCTATCGGCACTTGCAGGCGTTGGAACCCAACAAGGAGGTTAAGACGGCGCGCGAGCGCGACGGGCGCTTGTACGGCCCGGCCATCTTTCGCATCCACTACGAGACTCACTCCTATAGTCCGCACATCGACCACGTAGTCCTGCGCGAAAAGCGGTTTAACTACGAGGTGGCGCGCTTTACCCACCAATTTGCCGGCGTGCTGTGCGTGCAGAACGCGGATTCTGCGGGTCCCGGAGTGCAGGCTGTGTTGCATCGCTGCCTGTGGACCGAGGAGGTACAGCCGTATATCGCCGAGGGCCGTTTTCACGAGTATGCGGCTGCGCACGGCGTGGAGCACTGCGAGGTCGCGCTTGAGCCGGGCGATTTGTATTTCTTTAACACGCGTTGCATCCACGAGGTTCCTGCGGTGCAGGGGGACGATCCGCGGGCGGTGCTCGCCGTCTTCATTGGCTATGCCGAAGACGACGACGAAATCTACGTGTGGTCTTAACCCGTGTTGCCGTTTACGCGCATCGTCCGCGCTCTGCCGCCGACTGTTCCTTTTGTGCCGCCCGAGGCGTTGGAGAGGGAGCAGGGACAGTTGCTCGCTCTGAGGGTTGGGGCCAATGAGAGCAATTTTGGCATATCGCCGAAGGCGCGGCAGGCTATGGTGAAGGCAGTGGATCAAGTGCATTGGTATAACGACCCGGAGGGATATGATTTGCGCTCGGCGCTGGCGGTGCGGCATGGGGTGGCGCGGGAGGAGGTTGCCTTGGGTGCAGGTATTGACGAACTGTTGGGGCTTTTGGTGCGCCTTTTTGCCGAGCCGGGCGACGCGGTGGTGACGTCGCTGGGGGCCTATCCGACGTTCAACTACCATGTCGAAGGGTACGGGGCGGTGTTGCACAAGGTGCCCTATCGCGCGGATCGAGAGGATTTGCCAGCCCTGTTGGACAAGGCGCGGCAAGTACGCCCCAAGCTGATCTACGTGGCCAATCCCGACAATCCCATGGGCACCTATCAGCGGGCCGACGAGTTGCGGGATTTTATCGCGGAGCTGCCGTCGGATTGTGTGTTTTTGCTCGACGAGGCGTACAGCGATTTCGCGCCGGAGGATGCTCTCCTGCCGCTGGAAGTGGAACGGGCACAGGTGGTGCGGCTGCGGACGTTTTCCAAGGCGCACGGCATGGCCGGAGCTAGGGTCGGCTACGCGCTGGCGCACCGCGACATGGTGGCCGCACTCGACAAGGTGCGCAATCACTTTGGCGTCAATCGCATTGCCCAGACTGGGGCACTTGCTTCGCTGGCCGACGACGAGTTTGTGCGCTCGGTGGTGCGGCAAGTGGAGGAAGGTCGGCGGGAGTACGCGGCGCTGGCGGCGGAATTGGGGCTGAAAACGGTGCCGTCGGCGACTAATTTTGTGGCGCTCGACGTGGGCAGTGGCGAGCGTGCGCGGCGTCTGATGCAGGTGCTTTTGCAGCACGGGGTCTTCGTGCGGATGCCGGGCGTGGCTCCGCTCGACCGCTGCATCCGCTTGACTGTGGGACCGGCTACCGAGCGGCAAGCCTTTGCGGAGGTGTTGCGCGAGGTGTTGCCGAAATTAGATATTGGAGACGAAATCTGAGGAAGGGAGCCTACACTATGCTACCTATCAAAGAGCAGTATATCATCGACGAAAATGGTCAGCGCGTCAGCGTGGTGCTCGAAATCGGTGCCTACCAAAAGCTGCTGGAAGAACTAGAAGAGCTAGAATCGATTCGGGCCTACGACCAAGCTAAGTCAAGAGACGATGAGACGATTCCTTTTGAGCAAGCGGTGGAAGAAATCGAAAGGGAGCGCTGAATGCGAGACTGTCTGCTTGGATAAACTCTATGACTACTGACCCAGCGCTTCTCCACCGCGATCCGCACTATACTTACCCGGTTCTCGTCAAGGGCGAGGGGATTTACTTGTACGACGAGGCTGGCAATCGCTATATTGACGGCACGGCCGGGGCTGGCAACGTCACCTTGGGTCATGGTCGCCACGCCATCGTCGAGGCTATGGCTGCCCAGGGGCGGGAGTTGGCCTATTGCTTTTCGACGTTTTTTACTAACCCTCCAGCTCTTGAGTACGCCCGCCGCTTGGCCGAGCTGGCCCCCGGGGATTTGAACCACGCGTACTTTGTCTCGGGCGGCTCCGAAGGCGTGGAGACGGCCATTAAACTGGCCCGCTTGTACCATGTGCAGCGGGGGCAGGCGCAAAAGCACCAGATTATTGGCCGCTGGCGCGGATATCACGGCGCTACTTTGGGTGCCTTGGCTGCTACTGGGATGCCGGGGCTGCGGGCACCCTTTGAGCCGTATCTGCCGACTTTTCCGCACATTGCTTCGTGCTATCCCTACCGCTGCGCTTTTGCCGGTTGCGAAGATCGCTGCAATTTGACCTGTGCCCGCCAGTTGGAAGAGACCATCCGCGAAGTCGGGGCCGACAACATCGCCGCCTTTATCGCCGAGCCGGTGGTCATGGCTGGGGTCGCCGCCGGGGTGCCGCCACCCGATTACTATCCTCTCATCCGCCAGATCTGCGACGAGCATGATGTCCTCTTTGTCGCCGATGAGATCATCACCGGCTTTGGCCGCACCGGCAAACTCTTTGCCATTGAGCATTGGGATGTGGTGCCCGATATGGTCGTTTTCGGCAAGGGGGCCAGTAGCGGATATGCGCCCTTGGGGGGTGTATTGCTGAGCGAACAGATGCGGCGGGATCTCACTCGTAGCGGCCAAGTTCTGCCGCACGTTTTTACCTATGTCAATAACCCAGTGTCTATGCGCGCTGGCTTGGCCGTACTGGACCTGCTAAGAGAAGAAGGCATTGTGGAACACGCCGCTCAAGTCGGGGACTATTTGCAGGAAAAGGCCCAAGGCTTGACGCACCATGCTTGCGTTGGCGAAGTTCGCGGCAAGGGCCTGATGCTGGGTATTGAACTGGTCCAGGATCGCCGCAGCCGCAAGCCGTTTCCCGCCGAGTGGGGTGTGTCGCGGCGCGTGCCCCAACTGACCTTGGAACGGGGGTTGGCTATTTCGGGCGCTAGCGGGGGAGCCGACTGGGTCGAGGGCGACGATTTGCGCTTTTACCCGCCGCTGATCATTACGCAAAAACAGCTCGACGAGTCCTTGGCTATCATGGACGAGTGTTTGGGTCTGCTGGAAGAGGAACTGCGGCAAAAGGGCTGGGTGCCGACCTAGTTTAGCGTTCACAGCTAAAACCGCGAAACGACCCTATCCAATAGGCCAGATCGCCCCTATCTGCCACCGGCGCAATCAGTCGCTGCCGAGATAATAGCTGGTCATTGGTACTTGGTCGTACCCCATCGCCTTTAAAGCTACGTCGATCCGATAGAGTGGATCCTGCATAAGACAGACGCGGCGGTCGATGGCTGGTATGATCGTGGTGTAGATGCGCAGTTCCCCAGAGGTATAGGTTATAATTTCTTCGCGCCAGTCGCCGAGGATATCGGCCCAAGCCATCACATTACCCTCTATATCGCTGGTCAAAACGGGACCCTGCCATTTGGAGACGCTGCCTCGGGTTTGTAGCTCGCGCAATGGGTCGGCATCCCACCAGACTAGACCATCCAGTGGCGGGATGTCTCCTGGGATGGCTTCGCCCTTGGCCGTGTAAAAAAAGCGGTCCGCCCAGACTTCCATACCTGGATAGGCCGGGTCAATGTCGCCGACGAGGGCGCGGTCGATTTCGTTGTCGATCGTTTCGCTGTCCGTGCCGAAAATGAGATTACCGGTGCGAGCGTCCCACAGACTGACCCCGTTTTGCGGGTGGGGGTCTTCATAGCTGTACCACACTTCTAGGCCGGGGCGCTCGGGATCGATATCCGTTACGTAGAACCGATCTCCGTGGCCCAAGCCAGTGCTCCACATGGTGCGGCCGTCGTTGTCGATGGCCAGCGAGCCGTTGAGGATTTCGTCGCGGCCGTCGCTGTCGATATCGGCGACGTGAATACTGTGCTGACCCTGACCTTGGTACTTCCAGCCGGCGCGTTCGTTGGTCCAGCTCCAGGCTTTCTCAAGCTGGGCGTCTTGTAAAAGCCAAGCATCTACTTTCATCAGGCCATAGATACCGCGCAGCACGAGCAGGCTGGGGGTTTTGCCGTCGAGGTAGGCCACGCCCAGCATATTGCGGTTCATGCGGTTGCCCACATCGTCGCCCCAATCGCTGGGTTTGCCGCGTGCGATCCAATCTACTTTGGCGATTTCCGCGCCGGTCTCGCCATTCCAGACGGAGCAGTATTCTGGCCCGGTGAGAATGCGCGTGTTGGCCCCACGCGGGTCTCCTTCGCCGGTCTTCAGGGCGACCTCGGCTTTGCCGTCGCCGTTGAAATCGTAAACGATCATCGGCGAGGTCCAGGTGCCCAGTTCAATGGACCAGCCCAAATCGTTGCGCCATAGATAGGTCCCGTCGCGTTTATACGCCTCAACTTTGAAGGTGTCCGGGCTGGGACGCGGAATGCCCGGATCCACCCGACCCCTGGGGCGCTTGACGACGAAATCGTATTCGCCGTCGCCATCGAGGTCGCCGATGCCGATCTTGTGGATCCCGTCTTCGGGCAAGTCGTCGCGCAGCTTGATTGCGATGTATTGTCGCGCGGGAGAATTGGCCGGCAACGCGGCGGACGCAGTCGCCTCCTGCGGTTGTTCCTGCCCGGCTATAATCGACTGAACCCACCAAGTGTTGTCCCGATCTAGGGGAGCCGTAGCATCTACGAAATCCGTGGTTTTTTTTAGGGGTACAGCATTGAGTTTTATGGCCTTGCCGCCGTCGGTTGCGCGATAGATGTTGAAGGCGATGTCCTCGGGGTCTTGTTGGCGCAACCGCCAGCCCAAGTAAATCTGGCCCTCGCCAGCGGCGATGGCCACCATGCCGCGTCCGAGATTCTCTTCGACGCGTTTCTGCGCCCAGCCTAATGATTTTGCTTTGCGGCTTGGATTGAGCGAATAAAAGTTGAAGTTTGGTGGTATGAATTCTCGTGGCCCGACGGGTTCGTCTTGGGTGTAGATCAGGGTTGCTTTGGTCTCGCGCCGGGGGGAACTAGATACATACTCGATGACTAGGACTTGCCCGCCTTCTTGCAAACTCCACGTTTCACTCGTAGCGATTTCGAATTCATTGCCTCTGCGCCGAAAGACGATTTTGGTTGCGATGATGAGGCTTTGTCCGTCTGCGGTCCAGTTGGCGCTAGATAGGCGCGGAAAGTTTCTGAATTCGGACGAAATTTCTGTGCCATCGAGGGGGAAATTTTCATAGGCGGCGAAGCTATTGTACATTCGCTCAATTGCTATGTCTTCTTGCTCTTGGATAACGATGAGTTGGAGAGCAGCGATCCGGCCGCCGATATCGGACGGTTCACTTCTGTCCTTTTGTAGATACCAAGCCCCGGAAAAATCGACCTTTCCGTCTTGTGCAGGTGAGTTGGTTGCGATGAGAAATAGGAATAGGAAAGGAAGAAGTTTGCTAGTGCTCATCTCGCACCTCCATTGAGGAATAAAATAGGCGGCTACCCGATCCGTATATTTGGGTTGATTCTTCTCGGAGCTTATTCCAATCTCTTACTGGCCCTCGGTATAGCAATTCCGCGAGCGTGAGGCAGGCTAGGTCGCGGCCGTCCTCCAGCGCCTTGTCGATAGCAGGTCGGCCGCCTTTGATCTTCTTTTTTCCATGCACGATGGCCGAACGGACTTCGTAGAAGGACTTTACTCTGTTGGATATCCAGCCGCGTTTGTTGGTGCCTTGGCCGAGCAGTCGTTTTGCCCGGCTCGCCAGTTGGTAGGTTAGGTTTTGTTTGATCGGCCCGTACATGATCTCCAAGGCGATGGAGACATCGAGGATGCGGTCTTCCGCACTAAATGGGCCGCCGACCCGGGCGAAAGAGGCGGCGAGCCGACGGATCGCAATGTCGATAACATCGCGCTTGTCGCGATAGGTACACCAGCGGCTGGCCAATGTAGCGAAAGCAGCCGCGTCCTGCTGGCTGAATGGGTGCTCTTTGGGCGCTGCGTCGGACAAGTAGGCGGAGGAATTGCGAAAACCGCAAGCAAAGTTGGGATCAATTTCCTCGATCCACTTGGCGACGCGGACAAAGCTCGTGTGAGAAATCAGCGGACTCCTCGTTGCAATCGACAGCAGATCAACGAGGACTTTGTTGTCGTCTGGCAATCGGTCTGTAAGGTCAAGCTCGTAGTCGCCGGGGAAGCGGTACTTCACTTTCGGGACGCAAGCGCGGCTAGTGGAAAAATCGCCACCGTCCGGGGAAGGTGCGACGCCTGGCCCCCACCTTAGACTGCGCACGAGCGCGGTCGTGCGCAGGGAACGATCCGACCGATTGGGATTCTGACTAGTGCCGTCGAGCCACTGCTCGGGTTCGTCGGGTAGGCCGTACGTTGCCTTGGCGTCCGCGTAGGGTGCCAGATAGGCGTCGCGGCCAAGATCGAAGCGCCGGTCGAGTTTTAAGCCGTGCAAGAGCGTGATCTCGTAGGCCGGGAGATCGGCCTCTGCCCCAGCCGTTAGGTAGCGGTGCAGCAGTTGCGCTGCCTGCTCGCCGCTGTCCTCCATAGCGCGTTTGGCCAGATGGGATACGAGGGACTTCAGATCGACGTGGAACCAATCGTGCGTGGGCAGAATGAAGCCGACCCCTTCGCGCTTGCCCGAACCGATCAGACCTGGTCGCAGCAAGGGATGCTCCCGCAGGATCGCCCTTGCTTCTACAGGATCGGACTTGAGCCAGAGGGGGAATTCTGCGAAGAGCTGCGCGGCGGCGGGATCGTGCTTGGCGCGGGAGGCGAGATCTCGGTATTGCTGGTTGATACTCGACCAGTATTCATCTAGTGGGCCGTAATGTGGGGTCTCTGGTGAAAAGGGGAAAGCGGGTCGCGCCTGTGCGGCAACATCTTCAAGCGCTGCGGCTAGCCGGCCGATCCAGTCCGCTGCGTTAAAGGCTGTGCCATTGGCTTGTTTATCAGGTCGAGTAAAGACGTGCCCATTGAAGTTGCTCTGGGTGGTGGTGATTCCATAATCATCGGGCATGATGCGTACCTTCTGGGAAGTGGGGCCGATGCTACTCCACAGGGGATACTCGCTTTTTAAGAGAAAAACAAGAGAAAAAAACCGGGTCAAGCTCATCGCTACCACTTCCAGAGGGCACTTGTGTAGAGCACGGGGATGCGTTTTAGTAGCAGAGAATTTTTCGATTTTCCCGAGGGGATCGGCTAGTGAAAATACTAGTAGCGGGCAGCAGCGGCTTGATTGGTACAGCGTTCTGTAGTCGGTTGGAACGCGAGGGACATGAGGTGGTGCGCTTGGTGCGGCGGGCACCGGCACAAGGCGAGTTGTACTGGGATCCAGAGGCCGGCGAACTGGAACAAGAGGCGCTGGAGGGGATAGAGGCGGCGGTTCATTTGGGGGGCCGGAACATAGCTGGCGGGCGCTGGACTGCCACCGTCAAGGAGCAGTTGCGCCAGAGTCGGGTGCAGACGACGCAGCTACTCGCCACGCGCTTGGCGGAATTGGTCGCGCCGCCGAAGGTGCTAGTTTGTGCGTCGGCCGTCGGCATTTACGGCCATCGCCGCGATGAGGAACTGGATGAAGAAAGCGACACCGGCGAGGGGTTTTTGGCCGAATTGGGCCGGGCGTGGGAAGGGGCGAGCGCCCTAGCTGCCGAGGCTGGTATCCGCGTCGTACAGGCCCGCTTGGGGATCGTCCTCAGTCGCCGAGGCGGAGCGTTGGCTAAGATGCTGTTGCCCTTCCGCTTGGGGGTGGGTGGCAAGATTGGCGACGGGAGGCAGTACGTTGGTTGGATTAGCTTGGAAGACGCGGTAGCGGCGCTGATCTATGCCGTGGAAAACGACGCCTTGCGCGGGCCGGTGAACCTGACCGCGCCGCAGCCGGTGACTAACGCTGAGCTGACGCGGACATTGGGGCGCGTGTTGCGGCGGCCGACGCTGTTGCCGCTGCCGGCATTTGCCGCCAAAGTGGTCTTGGGCGAGTTGGCCGAGGAGGGGTTGCTGGCTAGCCAGCGAGTGCGGCCGACGCGACTGTTGGAGGCTGGTTTTGAGTTTGCGTATCCCGAATTAGAGGGCGCGTTGCGCCACGCGCTGTCGTCGTGATGCGTCACGTCGGATTGTAAACACAAGGAGCAGATGCTGTTATGAATATCATCGTCTTGGTCAGCGACACCTTTCGCTACGACTATTTGGGGTGCAACGGCAATGCGTGGATCGGCACGGCCGCGCTCGACCGCTTTGCCGAGCGAGCGGTGTGCTTCGACCGACACTATTTGTCGAGCTTTCCGACCATTCCCAACCGCACTGATCTCTTTACTGGCCGCTACAGCTTTCCCTTCCACGGATGGAAGCCCCTTGACGCAGGCATCCCGGTGCTGAGCACGATTTTCGGTGCGGCTGGCTACCAGAGTCAGCTTATTTGCGATACGCCGCATCTGATGAAGGGCGTCCACCATTTTGACCGGGGGTTTGACGGGGCGTATTGGATTCGGGGGCAAGAAGGAGACAAGCCGCTGTTGAAAGGCAACCTGCCGCCGCGCATGGAGGTTGACGGGGCGAAGACGCGCGTCGATCCGCATCTGGCTCAGTCGCGCTTTGGCAATTTGGCGACTTTGCACTCGTGGACTAATCGCGACTGGGCGTGGGAAGAAGACCGCTTCTGCGTGCGCACGGCGCAGACGGCGAGCCGCTGGCTGGAGGAAAATCGCGGCTGCGAGCCGTTCTTGCTGTGGGTGGATTTCTTCGACGCGCACGAGCCGTGGGATCCGCCGGAGCATCTCGTGGGCCGCTACGACGCATCGGGGTACGACGGTCCGCCGATGATCCACCCGAACTACGGCCCGGCGACCGCCTATACCAAAGAGGAACTAGCCAACCTCCAGGCCCATTACGCGGCCGAGATTTACTTGGTCAACAAGTGGATCGGCTATGTGTTGGACAAAATTGAGGAGCTCGGGCTGTTCGACAACAGCGTGGTGGTCTTTACCTCGGATCACGGCATGTTCGTCGGCGAGCACAACCGCACGGGCAAGTCCAATATCCACCCCGAGGACGACCGCGTCTGGCCGCTGTACGAAGAGATCAGCCACATCCCGCTGCTGATCGCCGCCCCCGAGATCGCGGGCGGACAGCGGGTGAGCGCCTTGACGCAATCGGTGGATTTGCTGCCGACGCTGATGGCTTTGACTGGCGTGGGCTTCGACGTTGAGCTCAGCCGAAACGAAAAGAGCGACCTCGCCATGCACGGACACTCGCTGGTGCCGCTACTGAGCGGATCGGCCGCGTGGCCGCGGCAGTACGCCTTCAGCTCGACCTTTATTCGCAATGGCGGGCCGACCGTGACCGACGAGCGCTGGACCTACTTGGCGTATGGTGAGCACGGCGGCGCACCCGAGCTGTACGACATGCAGACTGACCCTCAGCAGCAGACGAATGTGATTGACGCGCAGCCAGAGGAAACTCGGCGGATGCAGCAAGCCTTGGCAGACTTTCTCGACGCGGTGGAGACGCCCGAGGAAAATCGCGCGTTGCTGGGGCCGGTCGGCGGGCCGGATTACAATTGACCGCGGCCGCTATCCCGTGAAGAGGTCGAAGATGTGGCCGAGGCGCGAGCTGTCGGCGGCGTAGAATTCAGTGTAGCGGCACTGCTGGCAAGTTACGGTTGTCAGCTTGCGGTTTTGCACGTCGAATATCTTGGACCAGAAACCGCCGGAGGCGCGAATTTCGCCGGTCTCGTAGGCGGTGTGACGGCATTTGGGGCACACAAAGCGCAACTCAGGTGAACTCATAGGGCCTCAGACGTTGGCTGACGGGGATGGATGGAGCGAAGGCGGGGGATGTGTCTAACAGGTGTTTTTGCGTTGCTTAGTGCCGAGCACTGCTTCACTGCTCTAGGTCGGCGAGTATTTCTTCAAGAGTCCACAAACGCTCGGAGTCGGCGATTAGGGCTTCAATGATGAGGGGATGGGCCTTGATGGTCCGCGAGTCGATAAACTCGAAATCAGGCTGGTCCTGCCCGAGCATTCCCCGATCCTCAATGACGAGGATGTCGTCTGGTCCTCCCGAGGCGTCTGCGTGGCGATAAAGTGGCATTTTGCGCTCCTTGTAAAAGGTTTTCTGCTGCTTAGACGCCGGTACTGGATAATAGTTGCCGGCATATTTATGGGGCCGGGCTAATTTTTATCTCAAGATAAACATTTAGGCCATATCGCGCTCTTTTATCCACCGCTCGATATAGTCGGCCGTCTCATCGGGGTATTCGAGGTGGGGCGCGTGGCCGCAGTTGGGGAAGATGTGCAGGTCGGCGCAGGGCAGGTCGGCGGCGAAGCGCTGGGCCGAGCGCACAGGTAAGACGCGGTCTTGTTGCCCCCACAAAACCAAGGTCGGGCAGGTGATGTCGCCAAAGCGCTGATGGAACGTTGCTACGTCGGGGGGGATGAGGTTCCGCGCTGAGTAGTGGTAGGCGTACGCGGCGTTGGGTGTTTCGAGCGCGGCGTGGGCGACGGTGGTGAGTTCGGGGGGGATTTTGCGGCGGTCGTGGAAACAGCGCCGGAAGGTGCGCCAAGCAGCCAAGCGCAACAGGCCGCAGGTTCGCGCTAGGGTGTGGAGCGGGGCATGGGCCAGCAGCTTGCCTAGATGGCTGCCGAGGGTGCGCACGTGGACGGGAAGTTGGTGCGGGTAGCCGGCTGCGTCGATGAGCACGAGGCCGCGCACCTTAGCTGCGAGCGCGGGAAAGTCGAGGTACAAGCGCAAGGCCAAGCCGCCGCCGAGCGAGTTGCCCACGAGAATTACGTCGTCTAAGTCCAACGCGGTGATAAAGGCCGCGAGGTAGCTAACTTGCATATCCGGCGAGTAGCGCTCGTGGGCTGGGCAGGCGGCAAAGGTCGGCTTGCTGCTGTGCCCGTGGCCGATCAAGTCGGGGGCGAGGATGCGGTGGCCGGGCAGGCGGGCGGTCAAGCGGAACCAAGTGGCCTTGTTGTCAAAGATGCCGTGTAGGAGTACTAAGGGGGGATGATCCCCTTTGCCGTTGTCGATATACGCCATTTCGACTTGGTCGGCGAGGGCGATGCGGTACTCGGCGAACCGAGGGAAGAGGGGCGAGGAAGAAGAAGCAATAGGCGGCATAGGGTATGTAAAGAAGCATATTTGCCTAGTGAAATTCAACTTGAGGCAACCCTAGTCTAGGATTTAGATTTAGGGCGTCGGCGGTTGTACCTTAGGAGTGGGTCGAGCGGATCGGCCAAGATATCTTTTGATTACGTGATGAAGATGGGTATAAAAGGTTCCTTTCACTCTCCCTTTTACTCATGGAGGTGCCGTCATGTTGAAGATCGTTGTTTTTACAGGCGCAGTGCTATGGAGCGGCCTCGCCGAGGCGGTCAAGTGGGATTTCGACGACGGGACGATGCAAGGGTGGTCCGCCAAAAGAGCGCTTGAATGGGGTGGTCCAAATGAATTTTATCTGTTTCCAGGGGAGGTCGAAAACGGCGTGTGGAGGGTCGATGTCTCGCCTTCGGTGGTCGGGAAGAAGGATCCTGCTCCGAATGCGGTCTTAATTTCTTATACCATCGGCTACGATTCGCACCTGTTCGACCGGGTGCGGGTCCGGTTTCGCACCCTGCATGATCGCCCGACGGCAGGGCGCGTTTGGCTTGCTTGGACCAATGAGCACAACCTCGCGGTACCGGGACGCGATCCTGAAGGGCCACCAGAAAACCGATTTTCGATCCCCTCCATAGACTTCGCGTACACGACCGAGTGGCAGGAAGTGGAATTCTCCCTCTCCGGCCAAGATGAGATCGTGTGGGCGGGGCTCCTGCGGGATATTCGGCTGCATTTTGTATTAGATCGAAACGAAGCGGAGGAACCCCGGTCGGTGGATGAGGTGGTCGGGCATTTTGAGATCGACTGGATCGAGTTGACCGGCCCTGAAGAGCGCTCGCAGGGCGAATTAGCCCGGCCGTCGGTGGAGTATTTTCACTTTGATGGTCCCGGTCTTTTTGCACCGCCGGTCTTTTATCCGATTACACCGGGTTTAGGGCATCGATTGGGGAGTGGTGTCTTGACCGACTTAGATGGCGATGGCGACTTAGATCTTTTCTCTACTCGGTTTGCCCCTTATGCGGGTGATCCCCCCTCTGGCTATAGGCCCCCTTGGGGTTGGGTCATGGCCCTCAATGATGGTAGCGGGACCTTTGAAAGCGCGCGCATCGGATATACCCAAGACTCGGGAGGATTTTTGGATATACTCGCCCACGACTTAGATGGCGATGGCCAAGACGAGATTGCGATTTTTAAGTGGAACGGAGGCGAAATAGAGGTTTGGTCTATCGGGACGGATCTCCAGGAAGAGGTACTCACCATAAGCTCGGACGACCGCGAAGCGCTATGGGATTTGTACTACAGCAGGTTTGATTCTATGAGAGGGGATTTTGATGGCGATGGGCAGCAGGAGATACCCGTGGAGCTTCAACGCAATTCTTTTGAAGGAAACATGGGCCTCGTTGTGAAAAGGCTGTCTGCAGAAGGGGGGCTATCCGGAGAGGTGCTGGAGGTGTTGTATGATGAGCATTTGTTTCTGCGCTCGTGGGTGGTGGTGCGCGATTTGAACGCCGATGGGGTGGATGATTGGGTGTTTGTCGGCGGCAATCGGGCATCGGGCTTTGGAGTGTTTGTCGAGTGGGGTGGAGGCTTGAATCCGACCCAAGAAGAGGAGACGCATCGTTTGGCTGGCGATGGGACCGGGGTGTTACCCGGCGATGTCGATGACGATGGAGATCTGGACTTGGTGGTGTTGGATTCGGCCTTGGGCGGCGTGCATGTGCTTAAGAATTCGGGAGGAGGGCAGCCGACGGCAGTGCTGACGGCGGCGGTTGCTGTGCCGGCGCAGTATCGGCTGGGCGATAGCTATCCCAATCCGTTTAATCCGGCGGTGGTGATTCCCCTTGATTTGGCGACGGACGCGGCGGGAGTGTCGCTGACGGTGTACGACGTGTTGGGTCGTCGGGTGCGGCAGTTGTGGCAGGGGGCACTACCGGCGGGTACGCATCGGTTTGTGTGGGATGGTCGCGACGAGGTTGCTAGGGATGTGGCCGCTGGAGTGTATCTCTATCGGGTCGAGGTGGATGGGCGCGTAGAAGCTAAGAAGACGACAAGGCTGCCGTGAGGGAAAACGTGGGCCGATGAGACGGCCAACTTCAGGCAGAAAATCAACCGCCGCTAACGCCATAAGTTAGCGGCGGTTTTTTATACTCAGTGCGCCTCTCGCTCCACCAAGGTGCTGATAGCTTCGAGGTCGAGGTCGCTGCCATCTTGAGGATAGGTGTAGGGCAGGAGCCACCAGTCCTCGGTGAAGGAGGCTTTGCCGCCGGGCGGTATGTCCTCGCGCGGGCCGATCGGCTCCAACTCGCACATCAGATCCTCGTAATACCATATTGAGATGGTCAGCCCGGCCAGTTCACCGTAAGGCCGATCGGGGTACACTGGATAGCGCTTGACCCACAGTAGATCGTTGCGGTCGAGGTAGGCGAACCACCCGGCCTGCGAGTCCATGCCGAGCTTGGGTCTGAGTGGCGTGGAGAGGACTTCGAGGAAGTTGTCGCGGATGCGGATGTTGGGGTCTCCAGGGCGGTAGTTGATAACCGGGCCGGGGCCGTACATGACATAGGAATCCGGGAAGCGGCTCGGCGTCAGGGGAATGATTACGATGCCGCCGCCGGTGCCAAAGGTGCGGCTCCAGTGGCCCCAGTGCTTTGCGCTGTCAGAGACGTTTTTGATGGTTTGGGTGACGCTCAAGTGGGTGGAGTGCTCGGCGAGTTGGAAGTCGCGGATGAGTTGGACGCCGGTCGGCACGTCCTTTTTGCTGATCAGGCGCGCTGAGCGCGGGCCGGTGATTTGGCTTTCCCACTGTCCGAGCCAAAGGTCGGGATGAGCGGGGATGATCATTTCCGGGCCGATGTCGAGGCGACCGCCGGTGGGGCCGAAGCGAGGATCGCCGTTTTCAAAGGTTGCGCCTTCTTGGGCGGGGTCGAGGTAGATGGCGTTGGGGCCTTTGCGCGAGTATTCGAGGACGCGGCCGGCCGATGAGGTGAGGACGACGCGGGTGTGGGCATTTTCGAGGAGGATGCAGTCTTCGTAGCCGAAGTACGTGATGCGGTCGGTACCGGGCATGTTAGGGTCGGCTCCAGCTTGGGTGGTGGCGAGGGTGAGGAGTAGAAGCGTTAGGCGGCGCATAGTGCGTTTTCCTTACTGATTGGGATTGACGATGACGCGGCCTTGGACTTTGCCTGCTAAGATGTCCTTGCCGAGGCGGGGGACATCGGCTAAGCCGACCTCCGTGCAGATGCGATCTAATTTTTCCAAGGGCAGTTCAGTGGCTAGGCGCGCCCAAGCGGCAGCACGGCGCTCGGCTGGGTAGAAGACGGAGTCGATGCCGAGGATGTTGACGCTGCGCAGCAAGAAGGGGATTACGGTGGTTGTGAGTTGGGCACCGCCGGCTAAGCCGACCGCGGCGACGGAAGCTCCGTAGTTCATCTGGGCCAAGACGCGGGCTAAGGTGGTGCCGCCGACCGAGTCGATGCAGGCGGCCCAGCGCGCACTTTCCAAGGGTTTGTTGGATAGCTCGGCGAGGTCCTGGCGCGGGATGATGGTTTGGGCACCGAGGTCTTTTAGATAGGGTTCGAGTTCGGGGCGGCCGGTGGATGCGGCGACTTGGTAGCCCAGCGAGGCGAGGAGTAGGACGGATAGGGAGCCGACGCCGCCGGCTGCGCCGGTGACGAGGACTTCGCCTTTGTCGGGCGTGAGGCCGTGGGCTTCGAGCGCTTCTAAGGAGATGGCCGCGGTTAGGCCCGCGGCACCCAAGCCCATGGCGGAGCGCAGCGTAAGGTCGGCGGGTAGGCGCACGAGCCAGTCGGCCTTGAGGCGTGCCTTTTGCGCGTACCCACCCCAGTGGGTTTCGCCGACGCGCCAGCCAGTGCATATAACTTGGTCGCCGGGTTGGAACTGGTCGCTCTGGCTGTGAACGACGGTGCCGGCGAGGTCGAGGCCGGGGACGTGGGGGTAGGTTTTTACTAAGCCGCCTAGGCCGTTGAGAATCATCCCGTCCTTGTAGTTGAGCGAGGAATACGCAACGGCGATTTCTACGTCGCCGGCGGGGAGGCGGCTTTCGTCGAGTTCTTCGATAAGGGTAGAGTGCTCATGTAAGATGAGTGCTTTGAACATGGTCTTTATAGGATTGAAAGAGGAAACTGAACGCGGACAGACGATCTGTCGGGGGATTATGGTAGCGTCTCAGTTTGAAATCCGCAAACTAATCCGCAGATGGCGCAGATGGCGCGGGGCCAAGTAATTGGCCTTGAGGGTCTCGTCCATGGGTTCAGACGGCTTTTTTGCATGGGTTGTCCCTGTAGTCTATCTTGTCGGCATAGGCCCTATACTCCAGTTGGCCGGGATGTGGAGCAAGACCCATGCTACAGAAGGAACCCGATTCGTCGCGGACGGCCAAGCGCAAACTGCCCATCGGCATTCAGACCTTCCGCAAAATCTGCGCGGAGAACTGCTACTACGTCGATAAGACCGCCTACATAGCGCGGTTGGTTGACGAGGGCACCCACTACTTTCTGTCGCGGCCTCGCCGCTTTGGCAAGAGCCTGTTTCTCGATACGCTCAAGGAGCTGTTCGAGGGCAACGAGCCGCTGTTTCAGGGGCTGACCATCCACGACCGCTGGGATTGGTCGATGCGCCATCCGGTGCTGCGGCTGAGCTTTGGCAGCGGCAACTTCACGGAGCCGGGCAATCTGCACAAGGAGGCGATGGCCCAATTGGGCACCATAGAGAAAGTTGACGACTGCGACACCGCACCGGCTTACTTCCGGCATTTGCTGCGGACACTGCATCAACGGACCGGTCAGCCGGTGGCAGTGCTAGTCGACGAGTACGACAAGCCCATTTTAGACGCACTGGAGGTGCCAGAAGTCGCCCGCGCCAACCGCGACTATTTGCGCGGCTTGTACGCGGCCATTAAGGATAGCGACGCACACATCGCGTTCAGCTTCCTCACCGGGGTAAGCAAGTTCTCCAAGGTCAGCCTGTTCTCCGGCCTCAACAATCTCATCGACATCACCCTAAACCCGCACTACTCCGCCATCTGCGGCTACACCGAGACGGACTTGGACGCAGTGTTCGCCCCGGAACTGGCCGGCTTGGACCGGGACGCCATCCGCGATTGGTACAACGGCTACAACTGGCTGGGCGACGAACAGATGTACAACCCCTTTGACGCGTTGCTGCTGTTCTTCAATCGTCGGTTCAGGGCCTACTGGTTTGAGACGGGGACGCCGACGTTTCTGCTAGAGATGTTGTTGGAGCGCGGGGTCAGTTCCTTGGCCTTGGACGACATGCTCAGCAGCGACGAGTTGTTATCTACTTTTGACGTGGATCACATCGCGACTGAGGCGCTGCTGTTCCAGACCGGCTACCTGACCATTCGCCGCACCGAGTTGCGCGGCGGGGAGCTATACTACCGGCTGGGCTACCCGAATCGGGAGGTGCAGCAGAGCCTGAACAGGAGCCTGCTGAACCACCTGACGGGCAACCCCGCACGTCAGGCCGAGCACAGCGCCCGGCTGTACGACCTGCTGCTGGTCAATGACTTCGACGGCTTGGAGACGCTATTCAAGGCGTTTTTTGCCAGCATTCCGTATCAGTGGCACACAAATAATGAGATTGCGAACTACGAGGGCTATTACGCCAGCGTGTTCTATTCCTACTTCGCGTCGTTAGGGCTGGCGATTACGGTGGAGGACAGCAGCCACGCCGGTCGCTTGGACATGGCGGTGGAGTTCAATGGGAACGTGTATCTGTTTGAGTTCAAGGTGGTGGAACAGGCGTCGGCGGGGGCGGCGCTGCGGCAGTTGCAGGAGCGGGACTACGCAGCCAAGTATCGCGGTCGCGGCGAGCCGATTCACCTCGTTGGGGTGGAGTTCAGCCGGGAGACCCGCACCCTAGCGGCTTTCGCGGTCGAGCGTATGTGATTAACTGACGTTGGGCAAGGCGTCCAATGCCAGTACCTTGCACAGGCTGTCGTCAAATTCGACCGGAATGTTCAGATAGCGGTTAAGGGTGGCGGCGGAGTCGAGATTGACGAGGATTTCGAGCGTGGCCAACGACAGCGATTCCGCCGTATAGATGATAGGGGTGCTCCGGCGATTCCAGCATCCCCGAAAAGACGCGCTCCTTCTCCTCAAAGGCTTGGTCTGCGAAGCGCATCTGGACGATGCGTCAAGCCCGGATGATCACGAAAATACGCCGTACTCAAGGCGGCCAAGGAGGTTTTCTACCTCGCGGGCACCTGACTCGGTGTCGGCGCACTGCAATGGTGTTTTCATGCCGAGGGCCTTCTTCGGCTCTTTGAACCACGCCTCCGCCCGCTCTTGGTCGCCCAAGACTTCAATCGCCTCAAAAACCGCGCTAGGTAGCCCCGGCGAGATTGACCGCTCAGCGGGTTGTGGGATATATTGCGGCCCATATCCTCGCTGGCGCGTCCGGCGACCTTTGAGTCTCTCAGAGCTGAACTTGTATCATCGCTAGATAAAGACAAGGAGTGCGAAATGGACAAGGTGCGAATTGGTATTATCGGCCTTGGCGGCATGGGTAGCAACCACGCCACCTATCTTTCCCAAGGCCAAATCGCCGGTGCGGAACTCGCGGCCGTAGCCGACATCGATCCGGCCCGGCTTGCGGACGTGCAAGAAAAATACGGCGCAGGAGTGCAAGCGTTTGCCGGGGCCGACGCCCTATTTGCGGCCCAATGCGTGGACGCTGTAATCGTAGCGACCCCCCACTACTTCCACCCCCCTCTGGTGATCCAGGCACTCGAAAACGGCCTGCATGCAATGAGCGAGAAGCCGGCCGGAGTCTATACGCGCCAAGTCCGCGAGATGAACGAGGCCGCGACTAAAAGCGACCGAGTCTTTGGCATGATGTTCAACCAGCGCGCGCGCGACGAGCACCAAAAGCTGAAGTCGCTCGTCGAATCCGGCGAGCTGGGGCCGATTCGGCGCACGATTTATATCATCAACAACTGGTTCCGCGCCCAGAGCTACTACGATTCGGGCGGCTGGCGGGCGACTTGGGCCGGCGAGGGCGGTGGCGTGTTGGCCAACCAGTGTCCGCACAATCTCGACCTGTGGCAGTGGATCTGCGGAATGCCGCAGCGCGTGCGGGCCTTTTGCCGCTTTGGGCAATACCACGACATTGAGGTTGAAGACGATGTAACGACCTACGTCGAATACGATCACGGAGCTACGGGAGTTTTTATCACCTCTACGGGCGAGGCTCCGGGGACCAATCGGCTGGAGATTTCAGCGGACCGCGGCAAGGTGGTGTTAGAAGGTGGCAAAATCACCTTTTGGCGCACGACGGAGTCGGCGAGCAAGTTCCTCGCGGAGTGGCCGCATGGGTTTGGCAGCCCAGAGGTTTGGAAGTGCGAGATTCCGGGCGGCGGCGGCGAGGAGCACAAGGGGATTACCCAAAACTGGGTGCAAGCTATCCGCACAGGATCGCCGCTGTTGGCTGCGGGGACCGAGGGGATTAACGGCGTGGAACTGGCCAACGCCATGTTGCTTTCGACGTGGACGGACGATTGGGTGCGTATTCCGGTGGACGAGGATTTGTACTACGAAGAATTGCAAAAGCGGGTGGCTACCTCCAAGGTGAAGGAGGAGGGCGGACAGGTGATGAACGTGCAGGGGACGTTTTAATACCAAAGAGCGGCGGGGAGTTGTACTCGCCGCTGGCTCGAATCTTGAAAGGAGTGAACCGTGAAACTTGCGTTGATGTCAGGAAATCTGCTGTCGTCAGCAGAGATGCGGTCCGAGGGATTCGAGGCGGTGCAGATGTTTTTCGGCAGGGGAGCGGACGGGGATGCGCGGGATCCGTCCGCAGAGAATATCGACAAAGCGCTGCAGGCGGCTGGCATTGCGCTGGCGGCGATGACGTTGCACGTCGATCTGGTCGGGCCAAAGGGGATGGTCCGGGAGGATGTCGCAAGGTTGATGCGCTGCGTGAAGAAGACCGCAGCGCTCAAAGGGCGTTTCGGCGACAACGCGCAGCCGGTGCTGGTGTGGCATCCGTCGGGGTATCCAGAGGAGGACGTTGACGATCGGGCGGTGTTCGAGGGGTTATGCACGGGGCTGATGACGGCCTGCTCGACCGCGGAGCGGCTTGGCATTGTCATCGCGGTGGAAATGACGCGGGCGGGGAGCGTTGACGGGGCGGAGCGCTTTTGGCGATTGCAGGATCGGGTGGGATCCACAGCGCTCAAAGTCTGCATGGACGCGGCGAACTTCGCGCCCGACCGCACCCCACTGGTGCGCGCAGTGCGAATGCTCGGCCCCGATATCGCAATCGCCCACGGCAAGGACGCGCGCTTTGCCGAAAACGGCGAGGTCGTCGACTACGGGCCGACGGGGTCGGGGTGCTTGGATTATCCGACCTATATCGGCGCGTTGCAAGAGTGGGCGCAAGTGCCCTATTTCGTTTTTGAGTACTACAGAAGTCGCAAGGAAATGTTGAAGGCGCGCGATATTGTGCAGGCCTGTTTGTAGAAAGGGCTTTCAACCTCTTTTAAAATCGCCGGACATATACTGTGAAAGAAATCGCCGTTACAAATTTCTATTCTTGGTCCATCTTCAGCCAAGAGCGCCAGATCGACTTCAACGGCCATCTATGGGTGAGGGAAGAGGGCAATGTCTTGATCGATCCGGTGCCCATGACAGCGGCTGACTTGGAGCAATTCGACCAATTGGGTGGGGCGGCTTGGATCGTGCTGACCAACTGCGATCACGAGCGCGAAGCCACTTTTTTTCAAGGCCGCACCGGTGCTAGCATCGCGGCCCATCGCGCCGACGCCGACCTGTTTGACCAGCCACCGGACCGCTTGCTGGACGAGGGTGAGGAGATCGTTCCCGGGCTCCAGGTGGTGCATCTGGCGCACGGCAAGAGTCCGGGGGAAATTGCTCTGTACTGGCCGACCCTTAAGCTGATCTTAGCAGGCGATCTGGTCGTCGGTGCGCCGCTAGGTCGCATTACTCTGCTGCCGGACGCCAAACTCGCCGATCCGCCCCAAGCGGCCTTGGGTCTGCGCAAATTGTTGCAACTCGACTTTGACGCTCTGTTGATGGGTGACGGGCATTCCGTTCTACACGATGCCCGTCGGCTGTTGCTCGAATGCTTGGAGGAACGGACCGACATTTACATCAACAAAATCAATGTAGAGGATATTCCTTGGACGTCGGGGGGTGGACCTGCGGGCTACCGCTGGGAGATCAAGGATATCGACCCGCTCATCGGTGGCCAGCATCTGGGCTACTGTCTCTTCCGCCTGCCCGCTGGCCAGTCGATCTGTCCGCAGCACTTTCACCACTTTGAAGAGGAAATGTTCTACGTCCTCGAAGGGGCCTGTACGCTGATCAGCCCCCGAGGTTCAGTGGCGGTAGAACGGGGTGACTTTATCGCCTTCCCACCCGGTCCCCGCAGCGCTCACAAATTCACCAATCAAGGCCAGCAGCCCTGTGTGCTATTAGCCTTGAGCAATGTCTTGCCGCACGATTTGGCCCAATATCCCGATTCCGACAAAATTAACATCCGTTCCTTAGACCGACAGCGCATTTTCCGTCGCGCCGACGCAGTGGATTACTGGGCGGGCGAAACCGATTAAGAGGACAACATGAGCAACGTTTTGCGACTCAATTTGCGTTCCCAGTGCCTTGCACAAGACGAGGGCGGCTACGCTATCTGGGAAGTGCAGACCAACACCGAAGAGTGGGCGGCGGATCAAACTGCACTTTTGCTCTGCGACGTGTGGAACGGCCATTGGTGCCGCGGTGCGGTCGAGCGCCTCGACGCTATGATCGAGCGGATGGACGCAGTGGTCCGGGCCGTGCGTGCGGCTGGTGGCCTGATTATCCACGCGCCTTCGGATACTATGGATTTTTACGCCGATGCGCCGGCGCGTCAGCGTGCGCTTGCGGCCCCCCAAGCTACGCCGCCGCCCGATGCCGAGCGCCCAGACCCGCCGCTGCCGGTGGATGCTTCAGATCACGGGTCGGACACGGGCGAGACCGAGACCTATAAGGCTTGGAATCGGCAACATCCGGGGATTGGAATCGACCAAGAGCGGGATATTATTTCGGATAAGGGGACGGAGGTGTATAGTTGCTTGCAGCACCAGGGGATTGCGCATCTGCTGATTCTGGGCGTCCACACCAATATGTGCGTTTTGCACCGGACTTTTGCCATCAAGCAGATGGTGCGTTGGGGAGTGGATGTGGCGTTGATCCGCGACTTGACTGATGCGATGTACAATCCGGCCATGCCGCCGTACGTCAGCCACGACGCAGGCACGGGCTTGGTGGTGGAGTTCATCGAAAAATTTTGGTGTCCGAGCGTGGAGAGCAAAGATATGATATAGCAGTCCTAAATGATTTGAAAGCATGCGTTCATCAGCCCGGTCTCTTTTACCTATGCGTCATTGTATGTTGCCCAATCCGTTCAGAAGGGCCAATCTGAACGGTATGCGTGCGGGGCGCGTCGTCCGTCATTGGGTGAGCAGGCCCCTCGTGCCCGCTGCACCGTGCGGGAGTAAGACACCCCTCACGCTTAGTTGTCGCTC